>DJBQ01000010.1:26505-26691 GCA_002430125.1 Rhodobacterales bacterium UBA5972 | reverse complement strand
AACCTGCGCAAGAAAATCCCCATCACGTTCTGGGCAATGATGATCGGCACATTGGCGATCACCGGCGTTGGCATTCCGACCACCCTGTTCAAGCTTGGCCATACACCGATCGGTTTTGCCGGGTTCCTGTCAAAAGATGCGATCATCGAAGGCACGTTTGCGGCGGGGTCTTCTGTCGGGCAATTC
>DJBQ01000010.1:24493-26287 GCA_002430125.1 Rhodobacterales bacterium UBA5972 | reverse complement strand
CTTCTGTCGGGCAATTCGCCTTTGCGTTGCTGGTCGCCGCTGCCGCAATGACCGCGTTTTATTCCTGGCGTCTGATCTTCATGACGTTTTACGGCGCTGAAAAAGGCGATCACCATACCCACGAACACGCGCATGAAAGCCCGTGGACGATGACCGTGCCGCTGGTGGTTCTGGCGGTCGGCTCGGTTTTGGCCGGGATGGTCTGGTATGGCGATTTTGTTGGCGAGGCCACTGCCGAATTTTTCGGACCCGCGATCTATAACGACCATGAAACCAACACTGTACTGCATGATATGCACTCGGTCCCCAATTGGGTCATCTGGGCGCCGTTCATCGCGATGCTGGCCGGTCTTTTGCTGGCGGTGCGGTTCTATCTGCAAAAGCCGGAAATCCCCGCCAGACTGGCCGAGATTTTCCAGCCTTTGTATTTGTTCCTGCTGAACAAATGGTATTTCGACGAGGTTTACGAGGTGATTTTTGTGCGCTTTGCCAAATGGCTGGGTCTGTTCTTGTGGAAAAAAGGCGATGTTACAGTGATCGACGGCACCATTAACGGTGTTGCGATGGGGATTGTGCCGCTGATCACCCGCCTCGCGGGTCGGGCGCAATCTGGGTATTTGTACCACTATGCCCTTGTGATGGTTGTCGGAATTGTCGGCTTGGTCACATGGATGATGATCAGCGGAGGAGCCCACTGATGGAAAATCTACTCTCCATCGTCACGTTCTTACCACTGGTCGCAGCGGTCATTCTGGCGCTGTTCCTCAGAGGCGAAGATGCTGCCGCGCAGCGTTCAGCCAAATGGCTGGCACTGATCGCGACCACCACGACTTTTGTTGTGTCGATCACAATCTGGCTGCAGTTTGATCCGTCAAACACCGGCTTTCAGATGGTCGAGGAACATGACTGGCTGGGCGGGTTGAAATACAAAATGGGGGTCGATGGCATTTCGATCCTGTTCGTTTTGCTAACCACGTTTCTGATGCCTCTGGTGATCGCCGCCAGTTGGAATGTCACCGACCGGGTTAAAGAATACATGATCGCGTTTCTGGTGCTGGAAACCCTGATGATCGCGGTGTTCTGCGCGCTTGACCTGATCCTGTTTTACGTGGTGTTCGAGGCAGGCCTTATCCCGATGTTCCTGATTGTCGGTATCTGGGGCGGCAAAGACCGGATTTATGCCGCCTTCAAGTTCTTCCTTTATACGCTGCTTGGGTCCGTCCTGATGCTGATTGCGATGATCGCGATGTATATGGATGCGGGTACCACCGATATCCCGACGCTGTTGCATCACCAGTTTTCATCCTCGCCAATTTCTGTCCTTGGCTTTTCGATTATCGGCGGCGCGCAAACCCTGATGTTCCTTGCCTTCTTTGCCAGCTTCGCGGTCAAGATGCCGATGTGGCCGGTGCATACATGGTTGCCGGACGCACACGTTCAGGCACCGACCGCTGGTTCTGTGGTGCTGGCAGCGATCCTGCTTAAAATGGGTGGCTATGGCTTCCTCAGGTTTTCCCTGCCGATGTTTCCTGTCGGTGCCGAGGTTATGTCGGGCTTTGTTCTGTGGCTGTCGGTGATTGCCATCATTTACACCTCGCTGGTGGCGTTGATGCAGGAAGACATGAAAAAGCTGATCGCTTATTCATCCGTCGCGCATATGGGGTTTGTCACCATGGGTATATTCGCGTTCAACCAGCAGGGGCTGGATGGCGCGATTTTTCAGATGGTCAGCCACGGCTTCATTTCGGGGGCATTGTTCCTGTGTGTCGGGGTGATTTACGACCGTATGCACAC
>DJBQ01000010.1:20080-24319 GCA_002430125.1 Rhodobacterales bacterium UBA5972 | reverse complement strand
TACGACCGTATGCACACCCGCGAGATCGCCGCATATGGTGGCCTTGTCGTCAGGATGCCGGCCTACGCGATGATCTTTATGCTGTTCACCATGGCCAATGTCGGCCTGCCGGGCACATCCGGGTTTGTGGGTGAATTCCTTACACTAGTCGGGATTTTCAAGGCCAACACCGCTGTCGCCTTTTTCGCCACTTCGGGCGTGATCTTGTCGGCGGGCTATGCTTTGTGGCTTTATCGCCGCGTGGTGTTTGGTGATCTGATCAAAGAAAGCCTGAAATCCATCAGCGACATGACCGCACGGGAAAAGTGGATATTCGCACCGCTTGTGTTTATGACGATCCTGCTTGGCGTCTATCCGAGCCTTGTGCTGGACGTGACAGGCCCCGCAGTGGCGGCACTGCTCCATGATATCGAACCGGTTTTGGCGGCTGCCAAAGGCGGCGCGCAAGCGGCAACGCATTAAGGGTAAGAACAATGATAAACGCTGATCTAAGTGTGGTCGCCCCCGAACTGGTTCTGGCCGTCTTTGCCATGCTGGCCCTGATGTATGCTGTCTACCGAGGCAAAGACGCCGAAGCGCCGTTGCTGTTCTGGTTGACGGCGATTGTGCTGGCGGGCCTTGGCGCGTGGATCGGGCTGTCGCCGAACGTGACCGAAACCGCGTTCAACGGCGCGTTTGTGAATGACGGTTACGCGCGGTTCTTGAAGGTGATGATCCTGTTTTCCGCAGCGATCGTGCTGTTCCTCAGCCAGCCTTACCTGAAGCGTAACAAACTGCTGCAATTTGAATTCCCGATCCTGATCGCGCTGGCGACGGTCGGCATGATGATGATGGTTTCGGCCGGTGATCTGATGGCGCTTTATATGGGGCTGGAGCTGCAATCGCTGTCGCTGTACGTCATCGCCTCGTTCCGCCGCGATTCCGCCCGTTCTACCGAGGCTGGCCTCAAGTATTTCGTGCTTGGCGCGCTGTCATCGGGCCTGCTGCTTTATGGCGCGTCGCTGATCTATGGCTATGCAGGCACAACAACATTCGCCGGCATCACCGCCGCTACGGGTGATGAGGGTCTGTCGCCTGGCCTTCTGATCGGCTTGGTGTTCTTGCTGACCGGTCTGGCATTCAAAGTGTCCGCAGTGCCGTTTCACATGTGGACGCCGGATGTTTACGAAGGCTCGCCCACACCGGTCACCGCGTTTTTTGCCACCGCCCCGAAAGTCGCCGCAATGGGCCTGTTTGCCCGCGTGATGTTCGATGCCTTTGGCAATGCCACCGCCGATTGGGGCCAGATCATCGCGCTGTTGTCCGTGATGTCGATGTTCCTTGGCGCGGTCGCGGCGATTGGCCAGACCAATATCAAACGCCTGATGGCCTATAGCTCGATCAGCCATATGGGCTTTGCCCTGATGGGGCTGACAGCGGGCACCGAACAGGGCGTTCAGGCAATGCTGATCTATATGGCGATCTATATCACCATGAATATCGGGGTTTTCGCCTTCATCCTGAACATGGAGAAAGACGGCCAAGCCGTGACTGATATCGCTAGCCTGAATATGTATTCGCGGGTCGAACCGTTACGCGCCGCAGCCCTGATGGTTCTGATGTTCTCGCTGGCCGGTATTCCGCCGCTGGTTGGGTTTTTCGGCAAGCTTTACGTGCTGCAAGCGGCCGTGGATTCCGGTTTCATCTGGCTTGCGATTGGCGGCGTGATCGCCAGCGTGATCGGTGCGTTTTATTACCTCAGGATTATCTATCTAATGTATTTCGGCGAACCACGTGACGCCCTTGATGGCACCATGCCAGCGTTTCATTGGGCGGCCCTGATGGCATCTGCTTTTGTGATGCTCGTCGGGATCATCAACCTGTTTGGTGTTCAGGGTCTGGCCGGAGCCGCTGCGGCGACTTTGCTGAAATAGATGCAACATTGGCCCGAAGGCACCGACCGCCGGGTTTACGACACGCTTGACAGCACCATGGCCGAGGCCGCGCGCCTGCGCGAAACCATTTCTGCGCCAACATGGATCATGGCGCATGACCAAACCGCTGGCCGGGGCAGGCGCGGGCGGCAGTGGGTGCAGCCGCAGGGAAATTTCTCGGCCACCTTGCTGATGCGCCCGGATGGTCCGCTTGAGGCTCGCGCCCAACGGTCCTTCGTCGCAGCCCTTGCCCTGCGCGAAGCCTTCGTTGCGGCAACCGGACGCGAGGCTGCATTCACCCTGAAATGGCCGAATGACGTTTTGCTGAACGGCGGCAAGGTCGCCGGTATTCTGCTGGAAAGCATCGGCGATCATCTGGCGATCGGTATCGGTGTCAATCTGACGGACGCACCGAAACCTGACGACGTTGAACCCGGTGCGGTACAACCGGTCAGCCTGCGGGCCCAAACCGGCACCACCATAACGGCTGAGGAAATGCTGAACCTTATCGCGCCGGCCTTCGCCCGCTATGAAGCGCAGTTCATAACCTATGGCTTTGAGTCCATACGCACCCAATGGTTGGCGCAGGCTGCTAAATTGGGCGAGGTGATCACCGCGCGCACCGGAACCGCCGAATTCACCGGCACATTTCAGACGGTGGACGGCAGTGGCGCACTTGTACTAAAAGCCAGCGACGGCATCCACCATATCCCGGCTGCGGATGTCTATTTCTAACGCGCCACGAAAGGCCTGATCCTATGTTGCTTGCCATTGACGTTGGAAACACCAATACGGTTTTTGCTGTACATGACGGCACACGCTTTGTGGAAAACTGGCGTTGCGCCACCGAGCATCAGCGCACGGCCGATGAATATTACGTCTGGCTGAAAACCCTGATGCAGCTCAAAGGGATTGACGTAAAAATCACCGACGTGGTTGTGTCCTCGGTTGTGCCGCAAGTGGTCTTTAACCTGCGTCTCCTGTCCAGCCGCTATTTTGACTGCCGTCCCTTGGTCGTTGGCAAGCCCGATTGCCTGCTGCCGGTTGACGTGCGGGTGGACGCCGATACCCAAGTCGGGGCTGATCGGCTGGTCAACACGGTTGGCGCCTATCTGCAATATGGTGGCGATCTGATTGTGGTGGATTTCGGCACGGCAACCACCTTTGACGTGGTCGCCGAGGATGGTGCCTATATCGGGGGGGTCATCGCGCCGGGTGTGAACCTGTCTGTGCGCGCGCTGCATCTTGCCGCCGCTGCCTTGCCGCATGTGGATGCAACCAAACCGCAAAGCGCCATCGGCACCAACACGGTTGCCTGCATGCAGGCCGGTATCTATTGGGGCTATGTCGGGTTGATCGAACGGATCGCCAAGCAGATCAAGCTGGAACGCGACCGGCCGATGACAGTGATTGCAACAGGTGGTTTGGCCACGCTGTTTGATCAGGAAGACGGACTATTTGACAAGGTGGATGGTGAACTCACCATGACCGGCCTTGTTCATATCAACGAATTTAATCGAAAGGCCCTTTGATGGCTGACAAGCGACTGATCTATCTCCCCCTTGGTGGGGCTGGCGAAATTGGCATGAATTGCTATGTTTATGGCTACGGTGTCCCCGGCAAAGAGCGGTATATCCTTGTCGATCTGGGCGTGACCTTCCCTGATATGGACGGCTCCCCCGGTGTTAACCTGATTTTTGCCGATGCCAAGTGGATCATCGACCGCATTGACCGGGTCGAGGCGATTTTTATCACCCATGCGCACGAAGATCACGTTGGCGCACTTGGCATTCTGTGGGGCCGCATCCCGGTGCCGGTTTACGCCCGCGCCTTTACCGCCGCGATTGCGCGGCTGAAGCTTGAAGAACATGGCCGCGATACTGATTGTCTGACCGAAGTCTCGGCCTATCCTGAAACCGTGCAGGCCGGTCCGTTTACTGTCAGCTTTCTGCCAGTGTCGCATTCGATCCCCGAAAGCTCTGGCCTGGTGATCGACACGCCTGCGGGGCGGGTCATACATACGGGCGACTTCAAACTTGACGGAGCCCCCTTGGTGGGCGAAGCGTTTGACCCGGTTTTGTGGCAATCTGTCGCCAAAAAGGGCGTGCTTGCGCTGGTCTGCGACAGCACCAATATCTTTTCGCCAAAACCCGGCCGCTCGGAATCAACTTTGATCGCACCGATCACTGAATTGGTGAAATCGGCCAAAGGCCTTGTGGTTGCAACGACGTTTGCTTCGAACGTGGCGCGTCTGAAAACGCTGGCGCAGGCCGGTGTGGATGCCGGGCGGACGATCCTTGTGCTGGGGCGTGCCAGATCGGAAGAG
>DJBQ01000010.1:11356-19928 GCA_002430125.1 Rhodobacterales bacterium UBA5972 | reverse complement strand
TGCCATGCAGCGGATGATTGCAGTTGCCCAAGCTACCGGCGTTCTGACCGATTTCCCGCCCACCGTGTCGCTTGACGAAAGCGACGAGGTGCCGCGCGGCAATCTGATGATCCTTGTCACCGGCTCGCAAGGCGAACGGCGCGCCGGATCAGCGCAGATGGCAAACGGCAAGTATAACGGCATCACACTGCGCGAAGGCGATATGTTCCTGTTCTCCTCAAAAACCATTCCGGGCAACGAGGTGCCTGTCGCGCGGATCGTTAATAAATACAGCGAGATGGGCGTTGATGTGGTGGATGATCACGACGGGCTTTACCATGTTTCAGGCCATGCCAACCGGCCGGACCTTGAGGCAATGCACGATCTGATGAAACCGCAATTCCTGATCCCGATGCATGGTGAACACCGGCATCTGCGCGAACATGCCAAAGCCGCACAGGCGAAAGGCATCAAAGCCATCGTTGCCCCCAACGGCACCATGGTGTCGCTGTCGGGCAACATGCCGGAAATTGTCGAATATGTCGAAACCGGCCGCGCCTATCTGGACGGCAAAGTGGTGATTGGGGCCATGGACGGCGTTGTGCGCGACCGCATTCGTATGGCGCTGAACGGGCATGTGATTGTCGGGATCATCATTGACGAAGACGACGAGCCAATGGGCGGTGTCTGGGTCGAAACCAAAGGCTTGCCGGATCCGGCAGGTGCCGAGCATTCGCTGGCAGTGTTGATTGAAGAAGGCATTGAATATCAACTCGGGCGCGCGAAACCCAAAGTGATCCTGTCAGATGATGCGCTGGAAGAGTTGATCACGCGGGCCGTGCGCCAGATCAGCAATGAAGTGATCGGTAAGAAACCCGAAGTGCAGGTGATGATTAACCGTTTAGTCGCGGGTTAATCGCCGACTTTTTTAACACAAGGCTGGGGCGCTGCCCCCGTCGCCCGGAGACGATTGCTCCGGGATCTTTTTAAAAGAAACAGCAGGGCTGCGGGCTAAAAGCTGCGCTGCAAAAATGCCGGAACATGATCGCCCAGACCAACAACGCCATTTTGATCAATGGTGTCGCGGCCGCGATTGCGTGGTGCCGGTTTTTCCGCTGGTTTTTCCACTGGCTTTTTCGCAGCAACCGGCGCGGCAGGCGCTGCCTCGGCAACAACTGGTACTTCCGGTGCGGCTGCAGGTTTTGCTTTTTTGGGCGCGGCTGCTTTGCGTGGTTCGCGTGGCTTTGGTGCCGGTGCTGCCTGTGAAGGCGCATCTGCGGTTAAGCCAAATTGCGATACATCCATCCGCGGGATCGTCGTTTGAACCAGTTCTTCGATGGCTTTCAAATACTTTTCGTCCGACACCGGGCACAGGGTAAAGGCATTACCAGCCCGACCAGCCCGGCCAGTGCGACCGATCCGGTGGACATAATCCTCGGGGTGGGTCGGGATGTCAAAGTTGAACACATGGCTGACAGACGGCACATCAAGCCCGCGCGCCGCCACATCCGAGGCGATCAGCAGTTTCAAACCACCTTCGCGAAAGGCGTTCAATGTGCGGGTACGCACTGATTGTTCCAGATCGCCGTGAATTGCCGCGGCATCAAATCCGTGTTGCTTCAAGGATTTAGCGACGATATCCACATCAACCTTACGGTTACAAAAGACGATGCCGTTGGTCAGCTTGTCGCCTTCCGAACGCATGATCTTGCGCAATATTTCGCGCTTTTCGGTGGCAGTTTTGTCCTTGCGCGAAGGCTTGAAGACACAAACCGCCTGCGTAATGGTTTCCGACGTGGTCGCCTGTCGGGCCACTTCGACCCGGACCGGATTATGCAGGAATTCTTGCGTGATCCGGGTAATTTCAGGTGCCATTGTGGCCGAAAAGAACAGGGTTTGCCGGGTGAACGGCGTCAGTTTGAAGATGCGTTCGATATCCGGGATGAACCCCATATCCAGCATCCGGTCAGCCTCGTCGACCACCATGATCTGCACGCCGGTCAGCATCAGCTTGCCGCGTTCAAAATGGTCCAGCAACCGGCCCGGTGTGGCAATCAGCACGTCAACGCCCCGGTCAATCAGGCGATCCTGATCCTTGAAGCTGACGCCACCGATTAACAGGGCCATCGCCAGTTTGGTGTGCTTTGCATAAGTCTCGAAGTTTTCGGCCACTTGTGCGGCCAGTTCACGCGTCGGCGCCAGAACCAGCGAACGTGGCATCCGCGCACGCGCGCGGCCCTGTCCAAGTTTGGTGATCATCGGCAGCACAAACGATGCGGTCTTGCCCGTGCCGGTTTGGGCAATGCCCAAGATGTCACGGCCTTCCAGCGCATACGGAATGGCTTGTTCCTGAATGGGGGTCGGCGTTAAATAGCCGGTTTCTTCAACAGCCTTCAGAACCCTCGGGTCCAGGTTCAGGTCAGAGAATTTTGTCATATTGTCCCGTCTGTTAGGGCGATTTGGGTCAGTTCCCAGTCCGCGGTCAACCTGTTGTTAGACAGGCGTCCTGCTCGGCCAACTTTCTACTGAAAAACCACGTCGCGGTCAACGTGGCTTACGAAGTTTTGACCAATAGAGCAAAATCTGGCCTATTGTTTCCGAACGGGATACAAAACCGCAGTATGCGCCGAGATTTGTGCGAATTTGCGCAATATCCTGTCCTTTGGTTGGGGGGAAGCTGATCATAAGGCCAGATGCGATAGCATTATTCAGTGTTTCCAATTGGCAAACAAAGCGATTGATCCGCAACAATAAGCGAAAAATGGACCTGACTGGATGGTATTCATATTCAATTCTGCTAAAGCTAAAAAAAAGTGTAAAATCAGGCAAGCCCTATGTCCATTTCGTCGTTCAGCTTCCTTGGGCTGTTAAAAACCATTCACGGCTGGCTGGGTTTTTTTGTGCTGCCCTGGATCATTATGCTGGGCCTGACGGGTTTTTACCTTAACCATTCCAAATTGGTGTTAAGTTATCTTCCCAACCAAACTTATGACGAGGCAAATTTCGACAAATGGCCAAATCCGGTGCCAATAACCCAAGAGGTCGGAATTCAGACTGCCTCGCAATTCTATGGCACAACGTCATTTCGACTGCGGACGACGCAAATCTATCATAACCGCGATGTCTGGATATTTCAGGCCGAGAATCGCGACGAACTGACAATCGACAAGGCCACCGGGCATTACTGGGTGAAAACCGGATATTCGCGGTATACCTATGATCCTGACGGGCGGCAGTTGGACTATAAATTCTATTGGGGATCGTTTTTCAAAACGCTGCATACGCAGGGATGGACCACCAGTAAATTTGGCACGTGGCTTGTCGATATTGCGTCCGGGGCGATGGTGTATTTCGGATTAAGCGGGTTTTTCATGTTCCTGATCCCGAAACTACGTCGGCGCGGCAACCGATCCGGCGGCAAAATGCCACCGCCCCCTGCCGGGAGGAGCCGGGCTCCGGCCCAAAGCATCAAGGTGGAACGCAAGACGCCGCGACCAAAGCGGATTACGCTGGAATAGGCTGCTTTTTAGCATTTTTCTTGATCCGATATTCGTGGGTCAGATAAAATGCAAGATGCTTTAGACCTGCATTTCCTTGATCGCGCTCAGCGTCAGGTCGGGGTAATCACGCACCACGCGGTCGATATCCCATTGTAAACGCGTCAGAAACACCGGATCGCCGTCATGGTCTTGCGCCATGTGTCCCTTGTTGGCGTTGATGAACGCGTCAAGCTTGTCTTTCGGCCCCGTTACCCACCGGGCCGAGGTGAATTGGGTCGGCTCGAACCGTACCGGCAAGGAATATTCCTGTTCAATCCGGCTGGCCAGAACCTCGAACTGTAAGGCGCCGACCACGCCGATTACCCAGCCTGATCCGATCATCGGCTTGAACAATTTAGCAGCGCCTTCTTCGGCAAACTGGTTCAGTGCCTTATCCAGATGCTTGGCCTTCATCGGGTCCATAGCCCGTACCGATTGCAGCAGTTCGGGCGCGAATGACGGGATGCCGGTGAACCTTAACATCTCGCCTTCGGTCAGGCTGTCGCCGATGCGCAACTGGCCGTGGTTGGGGATGCCGATGATGTCCCCGGCCCAGGCCTCTTCTGCCAGTTCGCGGTCGCTTGCCAGAAACAGCACCGGGTTGGAAATCGCCATCGGCTTTTTGCTGCGGACATGCAGCAGTTTCATGCCGCGGGTGAAGTGACCGGAACACAACCGCACAAACGCCACGCGGTCGCGGTGCTTGGGGTCCATATTGGCTTGGACCTTGAAAACAAAGCCGGAAACCGTCTTTTCATCCGGCGAGATGTGGCGTGGTTCGGCCGGGCAGGGCTGCGGTTTGGGCCCAAAACGCCCAATGCCGTTCATCAGTTCCTGCACCCCGAACGAGTTGATCGCCGAGCCAAACCAGATCAGCGTCATGGTGCCGTCAAGCACCGCCTGTGCGTCAAAAGCCGGCAGCAATTCGCGGGCCATTTCGATCTCTTCCACCAGCTTATCCAGCAGGTGTGCAGGCACATGTTCGGCCAGCTTCGGGTCATCCAGCCCGTTGATCGCAATGGTTGCCGCGACCCTGTTACGGTCCGCCCGGTCCATCAGCTCCAGCCGGTCATTCAGCATATCGTAACAGCCAACAAATTCACGCCCCACCCCGATTGGCCAGGTGGCAGGGGTCACGTCAATCGCCAGATTTTCCTGAATTTCATCAATAATATCAAATGTATCGCGGCTTTCGCGGTCCATTTTATTACAGAAGGTCAGGATCGGCAGGTCCCGCAGACGGCAGACTTCAAACAGCTTTTGGGTCTGGCTTTCAACCCCCTTGGCCCCGTCAATCACCATCACCGCGCAATCAACCGCCGTCAGGGTGCGGTAAGTGTCTTCCGAGAAATCGCTGTGGCCCGGCGTGTCCACCAGATTGAACCAGAATTCCTTATACGGAAACGACATCGCCGAGGCCGAAACGGAGATCCCGCGTTCCATCTCCATCTTCATATAATCCGAGCGGGTACGTCGCGCTTCGCCCTTGGCACGGACCTGTCCGGCCATCTGGATCGCGCCACCATAAAGCAGGAATTTTTCCGTCAGCGTGGTCTTGCCCGCATCCGGATGACTGATGATCGCAAAGGTCCGGCGGCGTTCGATTTCCGGCGGCAGGATCGGCTGATTTGAGGCATGGTCACGCATAGGCCGCGATATATGGGACTGCCGCACAAAGGGCAAGGAAGACTGCAAACCGACGGTACACAACCAGTACACAATGCGTACACAACCTGTACATACGATTGGCGCGCGGTTATGGGCATTCTTTGGCAAAATGCTGCGGCCTTGCGTCTGATGGCGGCATCACTGCATTGCTGATTGACTTGCACCGGCCAAGGCGTATCGTGGTTTTGCCTGACCCTTATTGCATCGCCAGACTGTCCGCCGCGTGGCATTTGACGCGGTTCGCTGAATTTATCAGGGATTTTTACCATGGCCATTTTGCGACTGTTAATCCTGAGCCTCGTTTTATCGCTGACGTTACCGATGGCGGTTTTCGCCACCAGTGATCCGATTCCCGGTGTCGACATTATCGTTAGGAAGAATCCGGGTCCTTCCATCATGATGACCACCGACAAAACCGGCGCACTGGACCTGAGCAAACTGCCCAAGGGCCGCTATTCGTTCGAGGTTGCGGATACGTCCAGATTGCCAAAGGCGTTTGTGATGACCTTCACCATACCCGGCACCGCCCCGTTGGTGTCGGTGCCGATTCTTCCGACCAAGACGCGCGGCACTGCGAAGATCGGCATTGGATCTGGTGAGTTGATCCTGAAAGCTGGGCCGGGTTCGGGTCTGACCATAATTGTGTCGATTTTCGACCGTTGGGGTAAACAGTCTAGCCCGGTCAGTCCGGTGGCAGTGGGCAATTCCCGCAGCCAAACCGATCACGATACCGGCGAAAGCGGCGGAGCCGGAGGGCTGTAATCAGGCGGCGAATGGATAGGTTTAACCGGCTGGCATTTTTCGAATATTTGACCAGGCAGGCCGGCGACCAAGGCCAACCCTCCCCAAAACAACAACGGCCCCGATCACAGGGATCAGGGCCGGGTCGCGTGCGCTTTGGTGTCTTGGAGGGATCGCAAAGCTACTGGTATTCAATTTGGTTTAGTGCATCCCGACTTGTTTCAGCAGCGCTGCCGCCTCGTAAGATTTCAGCGAAATCCGGCCGGCAACTGCAGACAATTGCGGATGGGTTTCAAGTTCGGGGAACAGGTACATAATTTCAGCCTGCGCTTCCTCGTCCATACTGTCGAGGGTGGATTTGTTCAGATACAGGCTTTCGGTCGGGATGCCTTCGGCAAAGACAATTTCATGGCTGTCAAACAGGATGTGGAAATATTCGACCACGCCGCCTTGGCGGGTATAGATCGTGTCGCCATTGACCAGATCCTTGGCTTTGACCAGCACTTCATGGCTGCCCAGCATCACCTCGGCGCGCCAGTCTGATATCAGAATGCGATGTTGTTGGCTGACGATCAGGTCGCTTTGATTGCCCAGTGCACCCTTGCTGATGACCACCGGCGCCAGGTGCCCAAAGGCGCGGGCGACGCGGCCGCCGACCCAGCGGACCTTTTGTGCGCCATTGTCCTGAGTATCAACCAGATCGCCTTCGGTCAGATGTTCGATCAGCTTTTCGCTGCCATCGGCCATACGGATCATCGTGCCACGGCTGAAGCAGACGCATTTGTAATCGGAATATTTGAACACGCCGGGGTTAGCGTCGGCTTTGATCAGGGTGTATTCAATGCCCGGCGTCAGCGGCGACATCGGCAGGAAATATTCGCCCGACCAGGCGCTGCTGACTTGGCCGGTATTGTTGATGATCAGAACGTCAGCTTTTGATCCGTCCGCGCCGATGAATGTCAGGCGGCTTTCCAGTTCCATGCCGTCCCCCAAAGTACCGATTTCAGACCCCGAGCCCACGGTTTGGCCGGTGACAATGTCGTCAAATGTGCGGCTGTCGTTCCCGACGCCGAAGCCTGCATCGCGGACAACCAGATCAAGCGGCATGGGGTTGGTGGAAAACACGTAGGTGTCGCCGACATAGGAGTCCGAAGCATTGGTGATTGCATCACCCAGATTGACGCCCGAAGTCACCAAGAAATCGCCAATGTTATAGACATTGCAGACCTGATGCTCGGTGCTGTTGATGCTTTTTTGAATATTCATTTTCAGGACGCGCCTACACTTTCAATTGGTGATGGCTTCGCCCGTTCGGAAGGGGATACTTGTCCCACCCTAGGCAGTCCCCACCGCCAAACTCAGTTTTAGATATAAGGCGAATTAAGAAAAAAGTCAATAAAACAAGCGGTTCCATGGCAAAATTAAGGTATTGTCTTAGCATTGGAAACAATGGCCGCGATTGTTCCTTCTTCATTTCCAACACCACCCATAATCCCGCCCCATTTCGGCAAGAATTGGCGCAGAGTGACTGTGATAAGGTTAATGCATCAGTGCGATTTGCCGGGGTTTTTAACCAAATGTGGCACGAATGTGGCCTGAAATGTGGCACAGCTATTGTGATTCGCGCCCGCCTTGCGCTTGACGGCGCAGGGGCTTGCTTTAGTCTCGGGGTGATAACGTAACGCCGGAGGCTGGAATGGATTTAGGGATCAAAGGGAAATGGGCGGTGGTCTGCGCTAGTTCCAAAGGGTTGGGGCGCGGCTGCGCCGAAGCATTGGCCGAGGCCGGGGTGAATCTGGTTTTGAACGCCCGCACACAGGAAACGCTGGAGGCAACGGCGGCGCATATTCGCGCCACTTACGGGGTCGAGGTTAAGGCGGTCGCGGCTGATATCACCACAGATGTGGGGCGCGCGGCGGTGCTGGCGGCTTGTCCGAACCCGGATATTCTGGTCAACAACGCCGGTGGTCCGCCGCCCGGCATCTGGTCGGATTGGGAACGTGCGGATTTCATCGCGGCCCTTGACGCCAATATGCTGACGCCGATTGCCCTGATCAAAGCCATTGTGCCCGGTATGATGGAGCGCGGCTGGGGTCGGGTGATCAACATCACCTCGCAATCGGTCAAGGCGCCTATTGCGGTGCTGGGGCTGTCAAATTCTGCGCGGGCTGGTTTAACTGGCTATGTCGCCGGCACCTCGCGCCAGATCGCGCATGCCGGGGTGACGATGAACAACCTGTTGCCGGGGTCACATGATACGGACCGGATTGCCGGGCTTGATCGCAGTGCGTCACAGCAAAAGGGGATCACTGTGGCCGAAGCACGCGCAGCACGGCAAGCCAACAACCCAACCCGGCGTGACGGTACGGCGGCCGAGTTCGGGGCGATGTGTGCGTTCCTGTGTTCGCAACATGCGGGCTATATAGTAGGGCAAAACATCCTGCTGGATGGCGGCGGCGTGAACGCCACGCTTTGAAACTGGTTGAACCCAAGGGGACGGCTTGTTAAATGCGGGGCATGAACTTGATAAAAACACTCAGGCAAGCATAAGGCGACAGGATTGGCGGAAAATTCTCCACGCTTGGAACTTGACGCGATAAGCCGGGTGTTTGATAGCACCACGGTGATCGACGGGCTGTCGTTAA
>DJBQ01000010.1:3267-11194 GCA_002430125.1 Rhodobacterales bacterium UBA5972 | reverse complement strand
ACGGGCTGTCGTTAAAGCTTGAGGCCGGGCAGGTGATCTGTTTGCTGGGGCCGTCGGGTTGCGGGAAATCGACGACGCTGCGCATCGCAGCGGGGGTTGACCGACAAAGCGCTGGCCGGGTTCTGGTGAACGGGGTGGAAGTATCGGGCGACCGGCTGCATCTGCCACCGGAAAAACGTTCGATCGGTTTGATGTTTCAGGACTTCGCGTTGTTTCCGCATCTCAGCGTGGCGCAGAATGTCGCCTTTGGTCTGCAAACCGGCAGCAGGGCCGAAAAGGCGTCGCGGGTGAAGGATTTGCTGGAGCGGGTTCATCTGCATCATTTCGGGCCGAAGTACCCACATCAATTGTCAGGTGGCGAACAGCAACGGGTGGCATTGGCGCGCGCCCTTGCCCCGCGCCCGCGGGTTTTGCTGATGGACGAGCCGTTTTCCGGCCTTGATAACCGCCTGCGTGACGGTATCCGGGACGAGACCCTCAGCCTGCTGAAGGAAGAAGGCACCGCGGTATTGCTGGTGACGCATGAACCAGACGAGGCGATGCGCATGGCGGATCAGATTGCCCTGATGCGGGACGGTAAGATCGTGCAGATGGGCGCGCCCTATAACCTTTATAACAGTCCGTGCGACCGGGCGGCGGCGGCTTTTTTCAGCGATGTCAACGTGATCCACGGGGTGGTTCACAACATGATGACCGAAACCCCGTTTGGGCAGTTTCTGACGCCCGGTATGCTGAACGAAACTGACGTGGAAATTATAATCCGCCCGCAGCATCTGAAAATGGATTTTGACCGCGAGGGCAAAGGCCCCAATCCCACGGTGGTTGATGGGGTGCCGGCCCGCGGTATTGTTGAACGCGCGCGGTTCATGGGCAGCGAAAGTCTGGTTGAATTTCGGATGGATTACGATGGCTCGACCCTGAAAGCCACCGTGCCGGGGGTGTTTCTGCCCAAACAAGGCACAGCCCTTTGGCTGACGTTCCGGCGCGACCGGTGTTTCGTTTTCCCTTGTGTTAATCAACGCGTCGTCAAACATCCTTACGGGCGCGAAAAAGTCTGACCTTGACCCGGCAAACCGGGCGCATTAGCAGGCCCCTATGGCACGTCCCCCAATTCTGACCCTATCTGAAATCGCGCTGACATTCGGCGGCAATCCCCTATTCAGCGGGCTTGACCTGTCAGTGCAACCGGGCGACCGCGTGGCGCTGGTTGGGCGCAACGGGTCTGGTAAATCGACCCTGATGAAAATCATGGCCGGGCTGGCGATGCCCGATCACGGCAGCCGGTTTCTGACGCCGGGTTTAAGTGTCGGTTATATGGAACAAGACCCCGATCTGACCGGATTTGCCACGCTTGGAGATTTCGCGGCGTCCGGTCTTGATGAAGACGAGGCGTACCGCGTGCCGATGGTGGCCGAAGGGTTAAAGCTGGCGGCCGATATGGAACCGTCGCGGGCCTCGGGTGGGGAACGTCGCCGTGCGGCTTTGGCCAAGATCGTGGCCGAAGCGCCGGATCTGATGCTGCTGGATGAGCCAACGAACCACCTGGATATCGAGGCGATCACCTGGCTTGAGGAACATCTGAACAGCACCCGAACCGCCTTTGTGCTGATCAGCCACGACCGCGCCTTTCTGCGCGCCCTTACACGCGCCACTCTGTGGGTTGATCGCGGTGTGGTGCGGCGGTCAGAAAAGGGATTTTCGGACTTTGAAGAATGGCGCGACAAGATTTTTGACGAAGAAGACATGCAGCGCCACAAGCTGAACCGGCTGATCAAGGCCGAGGGTCGCTGGGCGGTCGAAGGGATTTCCGCGCGGCGCAAACGCAATCAGGGGCGGGTGCGGCGCTTGGCTGATCTGAGGGCTGAACGGGGTGCACAAATCCGCCGCCAAGGGGCGGCGCGGATCGAAATCGAGGCCGGGCCGAAATCCGGCAAACTGGTGGTCGAGGCTTTGGATATCTCCAAGACCTACGGCGAACGTGACGTTTTGCGGCCCTTTTCGCTTAAGGTCACAAGGGGTGAACGGATTGCGCTGGTTGGCCCGAATGGCGCCGGCAAGACCACGCTGGTCAAACTGCTGACCGGCGAGCTGAAACCCGATACCGGGTCCGTGCGGCTTGGCACCAGCCTGCAACTGGCGGTGTTTGATCAGAACCGTTCGGCGCTGAAACCCAACGCCTCGCTTTGGGACACGCTGACCGAGGACGCGGATTTGGGGGTTTCCGGCAGCAACGACCAGATCATGGTGCGCGGCACACCCAGACATGTGATCGGCTACCTCAAGGATTTTCTGTTTGACGAGGCGCAGGCGCGCGGGCCGGTTCGGGCTTTGTCAGGCGGTGAAAAGGCCCGGCTGTTGCTGGCACGGCTGTTGGCACGCGAAAGTAATCTGCTGGTGCTGGACGAGCCGACCAATGATCTGGATGTTGAAACGCTGGACCTGTTGCAAGAGGTTCTGGACGATTACGACGGTACGGTTTTGCTGGTCAGCCACGACCGCGATTTCGTGGATCGGGTCGCCTCGACCACCATCGCGATGGACGGCGATGGCACGGCCACGATCTATGCGGGTGGCTGGTCGGATTATCAGCAGCAAAAACGCGAGGCGGCAAAGGCACCGTTTGAACAAATCCGCGCGCCAAACCGCCAAAACGGTTCCAAACCGGCCGGTCCGGCGAAATCGCAATCGGGCCTGACTTATGTGGAACAGCATCGGCTGAAAACTCTGCCGGATGAAATTGCCAAGCTCGAGGACGAGATTAACAAGCTGGAAAACTTTCTGGCTGATCCCAAGCTGTTCAGCCGCGATCCGGTCAAGTTCACCAAAGCCAGCGAAGGCTTGGTGCAGCGGCAAAATCAACTGGCCAAGGCCGAAGAAGACTGGCTGGAACTGGAAGACCGCGCGGCGCGCTGATCAGCTCAGCAACACGCCCGCCGTGTGGTGGATCGTTGCCGCCCCGATGCCGAAGGTCAGCACGCCGATGGTGATTTGTAACGCGGTATTGGCGCGCGTCAGGTACTTGGCCGTATAGGACAAGGGCAGGGCGATCAGCACCGACACCAGTGCCATTCCCAGTACCGAACCAAGGCCGAACAACAGGATATAGCCAAATCCGGCGGCTGCGGAATGCAGGCTGGCGGCGGCAACCAGCACAAGCGCGGCTGAACCAGCCAGGCCATGCATCACACCGACCACCAGAACCCGCAAGGCTGCGTGATCGGGATGACCGTGGCGATGCGCGGCTGGCCGGTGGGGGGCGGGTTCGCCAGCATGGCTGTGCAGATGCAAATGCGTCGTGCCATCCTGATGGCTGTGGCGGTGGAAATGCACCCGGTCGCGGTTCAGCCGGTAAAGCACATGCGCGCCCAGCCCGACCAACATCACGCCGACCAGCAATTCCAGCTCGACCGCCAATTGATCCGGCAGGGTCAGGCCCAACAGCAGAACCGGTCCGGCAACCAGCAACAGGGTCAGCCAATGGCCAAGCCCCCAGATTACCCCATGCCTCAGGATCACCCGCCAGTTTGATCGCCCGCTGACCAGCGAGGAAACGGCGGCCAGATGATCGGCCTCGAATGCATGCGCGATGCCGATCAGAAATCCAAGAGTGAGGAGGGTCAACATGGGCGATTTTTCCGGGCAAAACTGGGCGTAAAACAGGGATTGCCCGACAGCGCCAGCATTAGCGGCGCAAGCCTGCTGTCGCAAGCCAGCAACCGACGCTGGTGGCGATGTTTTCGACCGATTGCGGCAAATGGACGTGGGGTTGCCCTTGCAAACCGGCGCGTGGCGCACAAAACTGGCCGGGCAATAACATGAAAGGCAGATCATGGCGCAGGGCCCTCTGAATGGTATCCGGATTGTTGAAATCGCAGGCCTTGGCCCGACGCCATTTGCGGCGATGACGCTGGCCGATATGGGGGCCGAGATTGTGCGGGTTGACCGACCCGGTGCCAAGCATCTGTTGGGGCTGGATTATGATATCCTGAACCGCGGACGGGGATATGTTGAGCTTGACCTGAAAGACCCCGGCGAACGCGGGCAGGTGATCGCACTGATCAACAGTGCTGACGCGCTGATCGAAGGGATGCGCCCCGGTGTGATGGAACGCCTTGGCCTTGGGCCCGAGGTTTTCGCCATCAGCAATCCTCGGCTGGTTTATGGCCGGATGACCGGCTGGGGGCAGGACGGCCCACTGGCGCAGGCGGCAGGGCATGACATCAATTATATCGCTTTGTCAGGGGCTTTGCATGCGATTGGTCCGGCCGACCAACCGCTACCGCCGTTGAACCTGTTGGGGGATTTCGGAGCCGGAGGAATTTATCTGGCGTATGGGATGGTTTGTGCGTTGCTTGAGGCGAAAACCTCGGGGAAAGGACAGGTGGTGGATGCTGCGATTGTTGACGGCACCGCGCATCTGATGTCGATGATCTATGCGATGCGCCAAGGCGGTCATTGGGCCGATCAGCGCGGGGTTAATCTGCTGGATGGCGGGGCGCATTTTTACGGGACGTATCAATGCGCTTGCGGTGGTTTTGTGGCCATCGGATCAATCGAGGCGAAGTTTTACACCGAACTGATCGCTAAGACCGGCGTTGATCCGGACCGTTTCAAAGCCCAGCATGACGCGCAACAGTGGCCTGCCTTGAAGGCCGAACTGGCGACGGCTTTCGCCGCGAAAACCCGCGCCGAATGGTGTGCGATTATGGAAGGCAGCGACGTGTGTTTTGCGCCGGTTCTGACCATTGATGAAGCGCCTGAGCATGCCCATAACAAGGCGCGCGGGATATTTGTGGTGGACCAGGGCATCAGCCAACCGGCCCCGGCGCCGCGCCTCAGCCGCACACCGGGGGCAATTCAGACGGCCTCGCAAACCAAGCCGCTGGTGCTGGGTGATCTGCTTGATCGCTGGGCGTCAGGGCAAGGGCATGTCAATTTAAGCGCCAACCAAACGCCCAACAAACGAGATAAAAAATGACCAATAATGCAACGCATCAGGAAAGCCACCATGTCCACAAAATCGGCTGGCTGCGGGCGGCGGTTTTGGGGGCGAATGACGGGCTGGTTTCAACCGCCAGTCTGATCGTCGGGGTGGCCGCCGGGGATGCCGAATTCAACACGGTCCTGTTGGCCGGTGTCGCCGGTTTGGTGGCCGGTGCGATGGCAATGGCGGCGGGCGAATTTGTATCGGTCAGCTCGCAGTCCGATACCGAAAACGCCGACCTGAAGAAAGAGACCGCAGCGCTGCGCGACACGCCTGAGGCGGAACTTGAGGAACTGGCGCAAATCTATGTCGACCGTGGAGTCGACCTTGGGCTGGCGCGTGATGTGGCGGCGCAATTGATGGCCAAGGATGCGCTGGGCGCCCATGCGCGCGACGAACTTGGGATATCAGAGATTGTGACGGCGCGCCCGTTACAGGCGGCCATGGCTTCGGCGGCGACGTTTTCCATTGGCGCGGGATTGCCGCTGGCCGCTTATGCCGTTGCCCCAACACCGCAGGCTATTCCGGTTGTGATCGTTGCCACGCTGATCAGCCTGACCGGGCTTGGGGTTCTGTCGGCGCGGGCCGGTGGTGCCGGGGCGCTGCGTGCGGCTGCAAGGGTCACTTTTTGGGGGGCGTCGGCAATGGCGATGACTGCCCTGATCGGGTACTTGTTTGGCACCGTCGTCTAGGGCAGGTTGGACGAACATAAATGAAAGGTACAGGCATGGCCCGGTTCGAGAAAACCACACTTGAGAGCCCCAGTGGCGCCACGCTTAATCTGCGCTCTATGCTGCCTGATGGTGCCAGCGCAGTGGTGCAAGTCCATCACGGTATGGGGGAACATTCGGCACGTTATGCGCGGTTTGCGCAGGCTTTAAGTGGCGCTGGCTATGCGGTTTACGTCCAAGATTTGCGCGGCCATGGGGCGACAATTGCACCGGACGCGCCGTTAGGGGTGTTGGCGGCAAGTGGCGGGTTTGAGGTGTTGGCGGCAGATGCGCTGGCGGTGAATGATCATATCCGCAGCGCCCATCCGGGCCTGCCGGTTGTGGTGTTCGGGCATTCGATGGGATCAATCCTCAGCCTTTATTTTGCGATGAAACACCCCGACCGGATGGACGCGCTTGCCTGTTGGAATTCTGGCGTTGATGGTGGGGCTTTGGTGGCGATATCTGGCCTGATCCTTGGTGCAGAACGGTTGTTTCGGGGCGCAAATGCGCCAAGCAAAATCGCGATGGCGCTAACGTTTGACACATGGAACAAAGCCTTCAAACCCAACCGCACGGCGTTTGACTGGCTGTCGCGCGATGACGCCGAGGTCGATCTTTATGTCGCCGATCCGCTTTGCGGGTTTGCGGCCAGCACCGGGCTTTGGCTTGACCTGTTAGGGGCTGTAAAATTCGGTGGCGATGACCAGAACCTTGCGCGCCTGCCCAAGGGTTTGCCGGTGCATCTGCTGGGCGGCGGGGATGATCCGTGCTCGGACAAAGGTCGCGCCATGCAGCGGCTTGCGGCACGGATGGTTAAGGTCGGGATGCAGGACGTAACGGCGGTGGTTTTGCCAAAAACGCGGCACGAAAGCCTGAACGAGGTGAACCGTGATCAGACCACGCAAGACTTTCTGAACTGGCTGAAGGCACATCTGAAATAACCGGCGGTTTGAGGTGCCGGTATCTTGCGCCGCCACGTTGTATCCGGATGAAACGGCGATCAGGTTTTCGCGCGGGCAACCTGCGGGCCTTGATCAGGCCGCGAAAAATTTCAAAACGGCCGGAGCGCTGTTACGAGAACGGCTGAATTTTGGTGTGCGAACAACTGCGGCCAAACGGGCTGTTGGTCGGTTCCACCAGCAAGTCGCTGTCAGAACTTCCCTCAAGCTTGGTTGGCGGCGCGGTTTCTGTCGCAATCGCATCTTTGGTGTTTTCGATTTTCAGAACAGTACCGTCATTGTTCACGACTTCATCCGCTGCGTAAATCGGGGTCGCAATCAGCCGGGCGGCGAGGATCAGCAATGGGCGCATTGGCATTCTCCGTTTCATAGGTCTGCGGGATGGATTATGGTCGATTTTCGGCCGAAAATCAAAAAATCCGTGCCGGGGCGGCGTGTTTAGTCGCAAATCCCGGCGGTATTGACCTCGCCCGCTGGCAGGACCGCCTTGGGGCGGTTGGCCAGATGGTCAAGTGGGTCAACCGGAAACGCCCCTTTGAGCATTGCATGTAAGCGCTTGGTGCGGCTGCCGTTGGGATCAAGGGCGCGGCAGCAGACATATTCCTCGACAATCGCGCCTTGTTGTTCATAGGGGAAGTCAAGGAATTGGGCTTGGGCTGTCAGTTCCAAAAGGTAAGGGTCTTGCCCGGCCTGATGTTCGTTCAGCGCCTTGAACGGGCTGTAACCGGTGCGGGCGCGGTTCTGCCATTGCCAGACATGGGTCATTTCATGGCCGATCAACATCGCGGCATAGAGCGACATTTTCTGCGGGTATTGCGGCAGGTAATCCGGCAGATAGAGCTTGTCGGCCATATTGATCCGGTTCCAGCTGACAAAAGCCGCGGTGAAGGTTTCGACCATGCCGGTGGTCGGTTCAGCCTCGGGCCAGATACGTTCACGACAGGCCACAGGCGGGCGGCTGGGGCGGCTGCTGGTCAGGCTGGTCAGTGCCGGAAAAGACGCGATGCGGATCTTTTGGGTCGCCAGCTCCGGGCCAAACAACGACGCCGCAAGCGCGGCTTCACCGGGGCTAAGGGGGCGTCCGCAACCGGTTAAAGCGATCATCGCGATCAGCGCCAGACGTAGGATCATCGTCTGGGTGTGAACCTGAGCGACAGGCAGGACATGCCGCCGTCAAGTTTGGCGCATTCTGAATTGCCGACTTGCCGGACGGTGTAACCGGCCTTGGCCAGCTTTTCGGCTGTGCGGGGAAATCCGTCGGGCAGGATGAC
>DJBQ01000010.1:0-3208 GCA_002430125.1 Rhodobacterales bacterium UBA5972 | reverse complement strand
TCCGTCGGGCAGGATGACCAAGTCATTGAATCTTATTGCATTTGCGGCGGCGTCTTCGCCCGGTGCCGTATGGATCACGCGGTAGCCTTTAAAGCAGCCAGAGGCGTCCAGCCGTTCGGTGGCCAGCACGGTATCGCCGTCCAGCAGCGAACAATCGGTTTTGAAATGCAGGATATCGGGCGGCGTCTGCACCTCGCGCAGTTTGTAACCCCAATCGCTGATGATGCCGGCCAATTCGGCAACGCCGGCGGCATTGGTCCGGGCCGAACGACCGACCAGAACCTCGGTTTCGGTTGCCAGGATATCCCCACCTTCGATAAAACCGGGGCCTTGGATGGTGGCAACCTCGCCATAAAGTACTGCCAGATGCGGGGCCATTTCAGCGGCTTCGCCCAAACGGCTGGGCGCGCCGGGGCGCATGATGACAGCGCCTTTGGGTAGGCAAAGCGCCGTGTCTTCGACAAAAACCGCGTCAGGATAGGCAGCAAGCGGGTCCAGTTCGATCACGGTTGCGCCGGTTGATTTCAGCGCGGCAACGTAATCGGCGTGATGCGCCAACATCAGGTCAAGATCCGGCGCGCCAAGGTCAACCGCACGAAGCCCCGCGATGATAGACGCGGCAGGTTTGCGGGTGATGGCGTGGCTGAAACGATAGGATTGGTCGGTCATTGCAGGTTCCCGTTTGCGTGTTCCCGGACCGTAGGCTTGCGCGATGCTATCGGCAAGGTGTCAGGCGATTATTCACGCCCTAATGTGCCCCGGTAAAGCCGACAACCACAGAGCATCCAAGGCGTCGATTTCTGACACCTCAAACCGCTGCTGTTCTTTCCAGTATTTGCCACTTGCCACGGTGTACCCCAACCGGGCTTCGCGGGCAGTAGCGCGGGCGACCTTGACCCAGTCAATCGGCTGGGTGGCACCAAAATTGTTCACTTGCAAGTTTTCGACGCTTTGACGTCGGTGAACCAGCCTCGAGACCGGCTGCTCGGACAGGTTCACCACGCGGCATCCGGCCTGGCGTGCGAAAATTTCAAATCGTGCTGATTTGGCCTCGAGGCTGCGTAGAGTTGGGTCTTGGCGCAATGGGTCTGGACGACCGTTGCCATAGAAATGGGTTTGGGCGGCGTCATAGACCATGTCGCAGCCCAAAAAGACGATACTGCGCGGGGACAAGCGGCACAGTGCCCAATATGCGGCGGTGAATGCCATGGTTCCGCCGGAATAAACGAACCCCCCGTAACGATTTACTGTCGGGACGTAATCTTCAGCCGAATGAAGCGACTGACCAATTCGGGCGATCGGACGTCTTTCGAGAGGGAAATCGCTTGGATGAATTGCGTGGCTCCACCGCTCGGTGACCTGCCAGGCGTTGTTTATGGCGACCACCGCGCGAAACGCAGACATGTCCAGGGTTTTTGCACGCATCGCGTCCGGGGCCGAGCCGATGATAAGCACATTGCCCTTGGCGCGCTGCTGCGGTTCTGCAAGCAGGTCAGGTTTTTCCGAGGCACGCATTTATCGTCCTTTTCCGTTTCCAGTGTATACGTTGCTACGTTCCATTTGGATCACTGAAGGTGGCGGTAAACTTCCCGGTATTGTGCAGTTCAGGCAGGCATGCGGGCTTCGATCATGCCGGAATACCAGCTTGAACCGGCCGGAATTGCCTCGTCGTCGAAATTGTATGCCGGGTGGTGGCATTGCGCAGTGTCGCCGTTGCCAAGGAAAATGAACGCCCCGGGGCGGGCTTGAAGCATATAGCTGAAATCCTCGCTGGGCATGATCGGGTCGGCATTATCATTGACCGAACCGGCGATCTGGCGGGCAACTTCGGCGGCATAGGCGGTTTCGTCCGGGGTATTGACGGTGACCGGATACCCAGGTGTCCAGATCACCTCGGCAGTTGCCCCAAGGGCAGTGGCGGTGCCTTGGGTGATTTCCCTGACGCGCGTTTCGGCATAGGCGCGGTATTCGGCATCGAGCGTTCTGACCGTGCCCTGCATTTTGACCTTATGAGCGATGACATTACTGGCGACACTGTCGGTCACAAAGGTGCCGATTGTCAAAACGACGCGCTTTATCGGGTCGACGTTACGCGACACAAGCGTTTGTAAAGACAGCAGAATTTGCGCAGCCACAAGGGTGGTATCGACCGCCTGATGCGGGGCAGCAGCATGACCGCCTTTGCCGGTGACGATGATGTCAAACTCGTCGGACGAGGCCAGAAACCCGCCTTCGCGGATCGCAAACTGGCCAGTCGGCAGGCCCGGAGCGTTGTGCATGCCGTAGATTTCCTGAATGCCAAACCGGTCCATCATGCCGTCGTCAACCATCGCTTTGCCACCGGCTCCGCCTTCTTCGGCGGGCTGGAATACGACGACAGCTTTGCCGTTGAAATTGCGGGTTTCGCACAGGTATTTGGCGGCCCCCAGCAACATCGAGGTATGGCCGTCATGGCCGCAAGCATGCATTGCGCCGGGGGTGGTCGAGGCATATTCGACCCCGGTAATTTCATGGATCGGCAGCGCGTCCATATCGGCGCGCAGCCCGATTGCGCGGCCCGAAGCGACGGATTTCCCGTTGATTACGCCGACCACGCCGGTGCGGCCTATGCCCTCAACCACCTCGTCACAGCCAAACTCGCGCAGCAATTCGGCGACGCGGGCGGCGGTGCGGTGGACCTCATAAAGGATCTCGGGATGGCGGTGGAAATCGTGCCGCCAGCCGGTGATTTCGGCGTGCATTTCGGCAAAACGGTTCTTGATCGGCATGGGGGTTTTCCTTGTGGCGTGGGTCGTGCCAAGTGTTGCCGGGCTATCGGCGAGAATGCAAGCACAGACGCCTTGCACGGTCGTTAACTGGCAGGGTTTTCACGGTCTTATGGCGATCCGGGCGAAATGGCGGGCCTGCCGATGCGGTACCTTTTGCCGGACGGGCATGTCCCCGCGTGGCCCGGACACGGAATTATTTCTCAATAGCCCTTGCAGACCACTTGCTGGTGTTTTGTGCCGCGATTATATTGGCCCCATCGGCGCATGGAGAGCCAGTCGGTGTCGACCCGGTTCGTTTCACTGCGCTATCTGCGTCAGGTGACGTGATGAACACCCTTTATATTGGAACTGCCCTTTTTGCGGCGAGCCGCGGATTGAACTCTCCAGTGCAACTTTACCCACGGTATGATGCATGAGGCAGCGATGCCCAAGTGTCTCTA
>DJBQ01000061.1 GCA_002430125.1 Rhodobacterales bacterium UBA5972 | reverse complement strand
TCGTCCCGGACTCCCTGACGAGCGCGCAAACCCCGCCAGATAGAGCCGAGGCCGCATATCCAAGCGCATTGACCAGTATGATCAATGCCACCAGTGGCAGCAGCAGCAGCGGCAACAAAAGACGCAAGAATTGCAGCACCAGTCGGCGCAGCCCGAACACCACACCTGCCATTTCGTGCTACACTGCCAAGGCCAGCCCCAGGATCAAACCGGTCAGTGGAAATGCGATGATTCCGTTGGATATCACCAGCAAAAAAGGCCGACAAAGGCCCACGCTGTGGTGGCACGCACGAAAATCATCCAGACCTCGTCAAACAGCGCGTTATAATCCAGACAGCCCTTTGGCGCGGTCAGATGGGCAAGCATAAACGGCAAAGGGATCAACACCAAAACCAGATAGGGAGCAATCGGACGACCGCTGTTCAAAAACTGCTTGGGCGTGTCAAACCGGAACCCGACCCAATAAAGCAACCGCACAGATCAATGCCTTTCGGTGGTCAAGACGGCCCAACAGCAACAGCAAGCCGCAAAAGAACCCAACCGCAAGGGCCAACAATGGCGTCAAAAGCCGAAGCTGGTGGATGGCATCAGGCAGAATGACAAACAACACCCCAAAAACCATTCCCGCCGCCGCCCCGACTCCGGCCAATATCAGGCGCAGGGACAGGGCCGTGTCATGGGTTTGTGGATCAGGATTATCGGCCACGGGCATCTTTTTCATTGGGTCCGCCGAGCCTAACAGCAGTCTTTAAGCGCAGTCGGCCACTGGTTTAATACGGCGTCAGTTGCACCACCAAAACAGCCACGTCTGACGCAATGTTCATACCGCGCTGACCAGCATCGACCAGTCCAACCTCACCCGGGGCCACGCGTTTTCCGTCAATCAAAACGCGCCCGCCAAGCGCAAGAACTGCCAGCGGCTCGCCCGCAAAGTCCTGCATCTGTGGCCCGCGCAGAACAGCCACTTTGGCCCGCACGCGCGCGGCATCATAAATCACGTTGAAATCGCGTATCGGCCCATCCACCATCCGGCTTGTGACCGGCAGGTCGCCAGAAAAAGCCAGCGGCTTTAAAAGTTCAGCCACTAGGGGCCCGTCGGGCGTGTCTAACACCAGACCTGAACCTTCGATCACCGTCAGTATCCGCGACAGCCCCACAAAGGCCGAGAACGGCCCGTCACTGGCCACCTCGGCAATGCTTAGCCGCCAGATCAGACCTTGCGCGTCTTCGGCTTTGGCGATTTCATGGGTGATGCCACCGCCGTTTTTCCATGGCGCTGTTTGAAATTCAGCCGGTTTGAGGATTTTCATTGTCATCAGAAGTCCGTCGGCGCGCCGCCTTCGCGTTTGCGTTTTTCGACAAAGGCCATCAACTCGTCCTTGATCGCGATGTCCATAGGCGGCGGGGTGAATTCGTTCATGATGTCCTTGAACAACCGATGCGCCCGCTGGGCTGTCCATTCGCCGCCTGACAACTCCCACGCTTCGTAATTGCGCCAGTCACTGGCAATCGGGCTGTAAAATGCCTTTTCATAACGGTCTTGGGTGTGCTGAATGCCAAAGAAATGCCCGGTTGGGCCGACTTCGGCAATCGCGTCAAAGGCGATATCTTCGGGGTTGGTGGCCACCACCTCGGGTTCCATGTAGCGTTCAATCATCTGCACCACTTCGCAATCCATGATGAACTTTTCCGGAGACGCTATCAGCCCGCCTTCCAGCCAACCGGCTGCGTGGTAAACGAAATTCGCGCCCGACTGCACCGCCGACCATAACGAGTTTGAGGTTTCCCACATTGCCTGCCCGTCGGGTACGTTCGCGGCACAAACCCCGCTGGCGCGCATCGGCAAGCCGTAATACCGCGCCATTTGGCCGGTCATTTGGGTCGCCCGCATATATTCCGGCGTGCCGAACGCGGGTGCGCCCGATTTCATATCGACGTTCGATGTAAATGTGCCAATGGCGACTGGGCAACCCGGATTGATCACCTGTAACAACACAATCGCCGCCAACCCTTCAGCGATCGACAGCGTGACTGCACCCGACATAGTTACCGGTGCCATCGCTCCCGCCAGCGTAAACGGCGTGACGATCACCGGCTGCATCCGGCGGGCATGGATCATCGCGCCTTCCAGCATCGGGAAATCGTGTTTCAGCGGACTGACCGAGTTGATGTTGGTGTACATATGTGGTTTGGAGTCAAACTCCTCGCGGGTAATCCCGGCTGCGATCCGGGTCATTTCCATAACATCTTCAACCCGCTCGCGGCCCAGTGAATAAGCGTGGACCACTTTGTCGCTGAGGATCAGTTTTTCACTGACGCAGTCCAGATGCCGCACCGAGGCGTGGATATCAATTGGTTCGACCGGATAGCCACCGGCGAAATGGATACAGTTAAAATACTGCGTCAGCTTGATCATCTTTTTGAAACTGTCGAAATTGCCGCTGATTTTGCCGACTTCCATGTCATAGTAATTTGGCGGCGACGAGACATTGCCAAACAGGATATGCTTGCCACCAACCGGAATAGCGCGGTCTTTGTTGCGCGGCGTGATGGTAAAAGTCGACGGCGCATGACCCAGCATTTCCATCACGAAATCGCGGCCCATTTTGACGTTTGTGCCTTCAACCTTGCAGCCAGCCTTTTTCAGAATGTCACAGGCTGTCGGGTTCAGAAACTCGATGCCCAGATCCTCAAGAATACGCATTGCCCCTTTGTGAATAGCTTGCACACCATCCTCGTCCAAAGGTTCGGTTGGCCGATCGGTGTTTACCGGTATGCGCCAGGACATCTGTTCAATCGCACGGCCGGTATCGCGTCGGGTATTTCCGGCGCGTCCGCCGCTGCGTGCTTGTCTGGCCACCTGATGGACTCCTGTTTGTTCTTTTGCTGCCGCTCAGCAAAGGCAGGTTGGCGCGCAGTCTCTGAAATGAAAGCGACGCTAAGTGTCGGATTTAAGCGATAGGCGGTCTTTTTCGCGGATACCCGTCCAGCATCGCAATCAGGCGCGGATCGAATCCTTATTCATCACCGCGTTTTGGCTCTACTGGCTCGCCAAATATCCCGGCAGATCGCCGATATGTCTTAAAATCACATCAGCAAAGGGTTCCAACTCGTGCGCTTCGGCGATTCCGGTCAAGACCGCGACGGTCGCCATGCCCGCCCGCCTGCCCGATATCAAATCATGGGTTGAATCGCCGATCATCAGAACTTCGGTCGGATCAAGTCCAACGGCCTTACAGAACCCAAACTGCATTCCGGGTTCGGGCTTCATGCCAAAACCGCTGTCATAGCCGGCGATAAAGTCAAACAAATGCGTGATACCAGCGTTGCCCAAATGCGCCCGCGCCGGGGCCTCGGCATCATTGGTGGCGACGCCAAGTTTAAGACCCTGTTCTTTCAGGCCCGCCAAAAGCGGCTTAAGCGGCACCGGTTCGGCCTGCGGCACCTCGGACGCAACTTTGTTGACATGCGCCAGCATCGCCTCAAAACTCCAGCTTGGCACTGCGGAAATCAAAGCGCTGGTGACTTCATTAGGGGTTCCTGCGATAATCACGCTGGTTTTGTC
Organism: Rhodobacterales bacterium UBA5972; assembly: GCA_002430125.1. Classification (GTDB taxonomy): domain Bacteria; phylum Pseudomonadota; class Alphaproteobacteria; order Rhodobacterales; family Rhodobacteraceae; genus UBA5972. The sequence continues at coordinate 4,563 of DJBQ01000061.1, read as the reverse complement.
GTAAGTTCGGGTCGCAAAATCATAGCCCAGACCAAGCGCCAGTTCCTGCGCTTTGCTGACGTTCTGATCTGCGATGTCCATAAAAAACTGCTCGGCCCAAGCGGCCCAAGTGGTGTTGAAATCAAACAAAGTACCATCCTTGTCGAACAACAATCCTTTGATCTGACTGGCCATATACTGCTCCTGAGTTTTGCGCAGCATCCATGCTGTCCTACAGATATGCAACAGCCATGTTTCCCAAATCTTTCCGGCTTGTTTTGCATATAGTTGACAGCGACAATCATATAGTTGACACAGACAACTATGAGCGAAATCTATGCCCTCCACGATTCGATCGGCTACCGTATGACGTTGCTGTCGCGGATCAACGAGCGCCGGTTTGACGGCCTGCTGGCCGCAACCGGCCTGACCCGTGTGACATGGTGCGTTTTGCTGGCTGTGGGACAACAATATCTGCAAAATCCGTCGGAAATCGCCGATTGGGTTGGCATTGACCGCACCGCAACCTCGCGCGCCTTAAGACGCCTTGAGGCCGACAAAATGATTGCCCGAGCGTCAGGGGCGTCTGACAAACGGCAAACCGTTGTCAGCGTGACCGACAAGGGCCGCGATATTTTGCAATCAGCGAACACTGCCGCCAGCGAAAACGCCCAACATTTCAACGACAAGTTATCTTGGTATGAACAGGAAACACTGGCTGCGATCCTTGTGAAACTTATGCAGGACGAAACCCGCGACGTGCCGGGCCTCTGAAAGGACACCCAAATGGGTAAACTGTTTTCTTATAAAAACCGCCCGATGCATTTGGGCGCTTTTCCTTTGGAGAAACTGGCGCGGGTTGATCGGGCTGACCTGTCCGAAATACCGCTGATGGAGCCGGTTTCCTTCCGGCGCCCGGAACACCCGGCATCCTTGGTTAACGCGATGCAGGAATACCAGGCGATGCTGGATGCGACGCGCGAAGGCATGGTGAAAAAGGAACGTGGTGTTATTCCTGATAACCCGACGGACCGCGCCAACCACATGAAAGCGTTCGGTTATTACTGCGACAGTTCGATGGTCGGCACCTGCGAAATCCCGGCCGAGACTTGGCTTGATCAGGCATTGAAAAACCCGGATGTCGACCGCTTGGCGCATAAGTTGCAAACCCTGCAACCCAAAACATTTGCGGCTGGCATTGATGTCATCCTGGCCAACCTGCGCGAAAACCTTAAGACCCCGCCAGCGCCCTGTGTGCATCACAGTCATGCCGTGGTGTTCCTGACAGAATACCTGCGCGATCCGCAAAAAGACGAACCCGGTTGCGATTGGCTGCATGACGCCCAGGCCCAGCGCGCCTGCCTGCGGGGTGCTGAAACCGCCATCACGATATCAAGTTATATCCGCAGTTTGGGCCGCGAAGCGCGCGCCCATTCGGCGGCCGCTTCGGATGTCCACTTGGGCAAACTCGCGGTCGCGGCGGGCTTAGCGACATGGGAAAATGGCCAGTTGACCAACCCCCTTCTGGGCACCCGGTTTGGTATAGTGGCCATCACCACCACATTGGAAATGACCCCCGACCTGCCCTTGGCCAAGGGGCAAAAGCCCGGCCTCAGCTGGAAAACCGGCCTTGGCACCCATGCCAAAAACGCCCTCAACCGCGACCCTTATCAATCCCGGAAATACAAAGACGGCCCGCTGCCGTTTGAAACCCTGAAACGCGTCGACAAACCAACCACCTATATTGACGAGGCAAACGTCGCGCGCGTGCCCAAACGCGCCAATATGTTTGCCCGTGCTTTGTTCGGCGACCTTGGGCCGGCAACCCAGGAAGCCACTAAAAACGGCAACTATGTTCGCAAATCCGCCTCGGCCTTTGCCTTTCGCCCGTCGTTGGGGGCGTTTACGGTTTTGCAGGATGGTGACGCCAATCCGCAGATTGACCCCGCCACGACCGACGCGGCGCGTAATGCTAACAACCTAAAGGCTGCACTTTACTTTCTTGGCATGGATGCGGTTGGCCTGTCGCGCTGTCCCGACTGGGTTTATTACAGCCATAATGCAGCTGGCGAAGTGTTGGACCCTTACCACAAGAACGCCGTTTCGATGATTGTCGATCAGGGCCATGAAACCATGGATGGCGCGTCGGGGGATGACTGGATTGCCTGCGCCCAATCCATGCGCGCCTACCTGAGGTTCAGCTTGATCGGCGGCGTCCTGGCCCAACAATTACGCAATCTTGGCTATACCGCACGCGTGCATTCGGTGATGGACGACGAGGTTTTACACCCGCCTTTGCTGTTGCTTGCCGGTTTGGGCGAGGTTTCACGTATCGGCGAGGTTATCCTGCACCCGTTGCTTGGCCCGCGCCTGAAATCCGGCGTAGTCACCACCGATATGCCAATGAGCTTTGACAAACCGATTGATTTCGGCCTGCAAAAATTCTGCGAGGCCTGCAACAAATGCGCCCGCGAATGCCCTTCCGGCGCGATCACCGCCGGGCCGAAACTGATGTTCAACGGCTATGAAATCTGGAAATCGGATTCGTCGCGCTGCACCACGTACCGTGTCAGCCAGAAAAACGGCGCGATGTGTGGACGTTGCATGAAAACCTGTCCCTGGAACCTGGAAGGCATCTTTGCCGAAAAACCCTTCCGATGGGCCGCGATGAACGCGCCTTTCACGGCTAAGGCCTTGACCAAGCTTGACGATATGCTGGGCAACGGCGAGGTTAACGCCGTCAAGAAATGGTGGTGGGATCTGGAAATGGAGAACGAGGGGCCGTATCAACCCTCGCAATACGAGGTGAATAACCGGGCGCTGTCAAAAGACCTTGATCTGAAATACGAGGATCAGACTTTGGCAGTGTACCCGGCCCCCCTCGCCCCGCCGCCGTTTGCCTGGCCGTATCCGATAGACCGTGAAAAAGGGATCGAGGCTTACGAGAACATGATCTCGGCTGACGAGCACAAGAAACGCCGTGCAGAAGGTCTGCCGCCTGAACATGTCTATACCAGCGACACATTGGAAGTGCCGGTCATTCGCGCGGTTCTGTCCAAGGTCGAACATATGACGCCCGACGTTGCGAAATACGAATTCTCGATGCCCGATGGGAGTGACATGCCGCCAGTAACAGCAGGGGCGCATATCGACGTTGTCGTGGCCCCAGAATTTTTCCGGCAATATTCGCTGTCAGGTGATCCTGCCGACCGAAGCAAATACCAGATCGCGGTACTGCGCGAGGATACCGGTAAGGGTGGTTCAAAACTGATGCACCGGATATTTGCCGAGGGGCGGATGGTTTTTATTTCAAAGCCGCTGAACCATTTCCCGTTGGCTGAGGACGTCAGCAAAACCTACCTTATGGGCGGCGGGATCGGCATCACCCCAATGATCGCCATGGCGCATCGCCTGCACGCAATACGTGCTGATTTTGCGATGCATTATTCCTGTTCAAAGCAGGCGAATGCCGGGTTTTTGGATGATCTGGAAAATATGCCATGGAAAGACCGCGTCCATTTGCATTTTTCCGACAAAGGCAGCCGCGCTGATCTTGGCAAAACCCTGCAATATCAAACTGGTGCGCATGTTTATACCTGCGGCCCAGACATTTATATGCAATCGGTAATTGCGGCCGCCGAAGCCGCTGGATTCCCCGAAGACAACCGGCATCTGGAATATTTCACCACGCCGGAACTGCCGGACTATGTTAACCACGAATTCACTCTGAAACTGGCACGTTCAGGTCGTGAGTTCCACGTGCCGGCAGACAAATCCGCGACGGATGTTTTGATTGAAAATGGTATCAAGATTGATGTGAAATGCTCGGACGGAATTTGCGGTGTCTGCAAATGCGGGCTGATCGCCGGCGACGTTGAACATCGCGATTATGTGTTGTCAAAGAAACAGCGTCAAAATCAGGTCATCCTGTGCCAATCGCGGGCGGTCGAGGCTGGCGGCATTGTCGAGGTCGATCTTTAAACGCCAATCGGCCAATGAATTGTATCAGGTCCAGTTGATCATCGCCCCGCCCGGCAGGGACTGGCGGGCCTGCATCGGCGTTTCGTATGGCAGGCTTTGCGCGTCGCAGAAACGCACCACGTGGGAATCGTCCTGCATCAGGAAATCAAGAACCGCGATCAAAAAAGCCGGATCACCGACGGATTGTTTAAGATTGTTAACGTCAGTCCCGGTTGACGCCAGGAAAACCCCCATCAGGTCTTCTTCGCCCACCAGCCAGCCAAGCGCTTGAATCGCAATAATTTCTGCTTGTTCCTGTTTCATCTTATCCACATTTCTAGCTGGAAATTCCTAATACTCTGGAAAGGTTTTCTTAACACCTTAGCGGCAAAATAAAACCTGCCAAATCCGAAATGGTTTTGGTTGTGTAAAGGATAAGAAATGTCCGGGCGTATACTAGTTGTCGATGATATTGCGACCAATCGGATGGTTCTGCGCGCGAAACTTGCGGCGTCCTATTACGAAGTTGTGCAGGCCGAAAACGGCACCGAAGCGCTGGAAAAAACCAAAAGTGAACAACCTGATCTGATCCTGCTTGATATACTAGGGTCTGTGGACATTCAC
>DJBQ01000150.1:666-6032 GCA_002430125.1 Rhodobacterales bacterium UBA5972 | reverse complement strand
CTCAGACCATGCTCCGAGGAACATCTTTGCACTCACCAGCGCCGCTATCACCCTGCTCAAACGCATCTCAAAATCACCCACCAGAGCGATTGAAATCTTACAGGATAACCGAGCAAAGGCTGTCGCGCTCATCGCGGCAGAACGAAAATCACACTTTCTCTGAATCACCCTGATTCACCCTCAGCAAGACTTTTCAAGTCGTGCGTTACCGGTTAGACTGCATCCAGCAACAACCGGAACACCTAAATAATCCGGAATTTGGCGGTAAATCCGGCGGAAATGGTCAAAAGATCGATCCGTTTTAGGCAGCAGGGGCGAAAAAAATGTCACAGGCACAAATTTTCACTTTCAGACACGGCCTCGGGCTGGTGTTGATGGTCTCGCTTACCGGCTGCGCCGGATTTGAAATGCCGAAATTTGGCAAAAAGACCGAAGGCACTGAAACCCAGGAAACACCTTCGGACAGTTCCGTAAAGTTGATCGAGCGCGATGTTGAGGCTCCGGATGTTTTTGACGTTACGGATGCCGCTTTGTGGGATGGACGCCCCTCGTTAGGTGGCGTTTGGGTGGCTTATGCCGATACGCAAGACCCCGAACGAGTGATCATCCGCAACACCGAAAACAACAAATTTGTTATCGGCGCACTTTTCAAACGAGAACGGGATAATCCGGGGCCAAAGATTCAATTATCGTCGGATGCAGCAGCAGCATTGGGTATTCTGGCTGGCAAGCCAACGTCGATCAGTGTAACCGCTTTGCGCCGCGAAACCGTGCCGGAAAAACCGGCTGGGCCAGTTGTCGAGGTCGCAGCAGGGTCAGATCCTGCAAAAATCAAGGAAACCAAGCTTGATCCAATTGCGGCGGCAAGTGCGGCGATCGACAAGGTCGAAAGCAAGAAAGCCGCCACGGCGCCAGTGGAAGTAGAAAATGTTACGAAACCCGCCGCCACTCCGGTTAAAAAGGCGTCTGGGCTGAATAAGCCATTTATCCAGATCGGGATTTTCAGCGTCGAGGCGAATGCTGATAACACGGCAACCAGCCTGCGTACTGAGGGCGTAATTCCGATCGTGAAAGAACAGGAAAGCAAAGGTAAGAAATTCTGGCGCGTGCTTGTTGGCCCCGCAACCAGTGCCAGCGAACGCGGCGTTCTGTTGAAAAAAGCGCAAGGACTGGGATTTGTTGACGCGTATTTTGTGACCAATTAGGTTTACGGTCGAAAGGCAAGACATTGATCTTCAGACATCTTTTCGCAATTTCATTTGTGATCACAGCCCTTACGGGGGCTGCAACCGCCCTTGATACCAAGGCGCGTGCGGCGCTTGTTTTGGATTTCAACACAGGCACCGTGCTTTTGGAAAAGAATGCCGACATGGCAATCCCACCAGCCTCGATGTCAAAGTTGATGACTTTGAATATGGTTTTTGAAGCTCTGGAAGACGGCCGTCTTAGCCTTGACGAAACCCTGCCGGTGTCTGAACACGCTATGTCTTATGGTGGTTCGACAATGTTTTTAACCACCCGTGATCGGGTGCGGGTCGAAGACCTGATCCTTGGTGTGATTGTTCTTTCCGGCAATGATGCCTGCGCTGTGCTGGCCGAGGCGCTGGCCGGGTCGGAAAGGGAATTCGCCCGTGTTATGACCGAACGTGCCAAGCAAATTGGCATGACAAATTCAACATTTGCCAATTCAAACGGCTGGCCTGACCCCAATCAAAAGATGAGCGCGCGTGACCTTGTGACGCTCGCCACGCGGTTGATCCGCACGTTTCCGCAATATTACCAGTATTTTGCACACACAGAATTCGCCTTTGATAACCGCGTGCCTGACAACCGGCACAACCGCAATCCCTTGTTAAAAATGGGGATTGGGGCGGATGGTTTGAAAACCGGTCATACATCCGAGGCCGGATATGGTGTGGTTGGATCGGCCGTTAAAGGTGACCGGCGGATTGTTATAATGGTTTCGGGTTTAGACAGCGAAGAGGACCGCGCCCGCGAAGCCGAAAAACTGATGAACTGGGGGTTTCGCCAATTTGTTGAAAAAAAAATTCTTCAGGCCGGTCAGAACGTCGGATCAATCAATCTTTGGCTTGGGCGACAGGGGTCGGTAGGTCTTGAGGTCGCAAACGAGGTTTCCGCATTATTACCCGTAACAACCCAAAATCAGCTAAGCGGCGAGATACACCTGCGCGAGCCCTTTCAGGCACCGGTTGAAAAAGGGCAGACACTCGGGACCATGGTTTTGAAAGTTCCGGACATGCCTGATATCGAAGTGCCACTTGTCGCCTCAGACTCTGTCGAGCGTAGCGGAATTTTCTCACGCTTCAAGCTTTCCGCCGTGTTGTTGATGTCCTCGCTTATGGACGTGGTTAACTGATGAAATGCGCCGGTCTGTTCGTCACATTTGAAGGTATTGATGGTTCCGGAAAATCCACACAAATCAATAAATTGGCAGCGTCTCTTAAAGTCACTGGGCGCGATATTGTTCTAACCCGAGAACCCGGTGGTTCTGTCGGGGCCGAGGAAATCCGTGCTTTATTGGTGGAAGGCGATCCCGGGCGCTGGTCGCCAGAAACGGAAATTTTGCTGTTCACAGCCGCGCGGCGGGACCATCTGGAAAAAACCATCCTGCCGGCTCTGAACGCCGGGAAGACCGTGTTGTCGGATCGGTTCGCTGACAGCACGCGTGTCTATCAAGGCGTTGCGCGGGCGGACTTGCGCGGCGTGGTTGACGATCTGCACAATCTGATGATCGGGCGTGAACCTGACCTGACCTTTATTCTGGACATGGACCCTGAAACCGCCCTGACACGCGGACTGGCGCGAAAATCTGGTGAAGATCGCTTTGAAGATTTCGGCCTGCCGTTTCAACTGGCTTTGCGGCAAGGTTTTCTGGCATTGGCCGAACAATTTCCCAAGCGCTGCATTCTTATCAATGCCAACCGCGCGCCGGAGGACATCGCAGCCGACATTACGGCGCATTTCAAAGTTCTGACATGATCGAGGTCGAAGACATCCCGCAGCCTGATCAAGTAGACGGCGCGCCACATCCCCGGATGACCTCGCATCTTTATGGTCAGTCCATTGCCGAGGCCGCCTTTCTTGAAGCGTTCAACAGCAACCGGTTGCATCACGCCTGGCTGATCAGCGGTCCGCGCGGGGTTGGCAAAGCGACCTTAGCCTGGCGCATTGCGCGGTTCTTGCTGGATCAACCGCTAGAGACCGCCGCTCTGTTTGGTGCGCCTTCAACGCCGGATACCCTTGACGTTGACCCGACCTCCACCGTGCAGCGGCATGTCACCGCGCTGTCAGAATCACGCCTGTTTTTGTGCCGTCGCCCGTGGGACGACAAGCTGGAGCGACTGAAACAGGACATTACGGTTGACGAAGTGCGCCGTTTAAAAAGCTTTTTCAACTTCAGTTCCGCGGATGGTGGTCGGCGTGTCGTGATCGTTGATGCAGCTGACGAAATGAACAAAAACGCAGCCAATGCGCTGTTGAAAATCCTCGAAGAACCCCCTGCCCGCGTGACAATGTTGTTAGTTTCTCATCGGCCACTCAGTTTGTTGCCAACTATCCGCAGCCGTTGTCGAACGCTTGCCTGTCACGCGCTTGCCCCCGACGATCTGGCGGCAGCCCTTGCCGGTGCCGGATTTGAAACCAGCACGAATCCAACTGCGCTGTCGGTTCTGGCTGCAGGATCAGTTGGCGAGGCAATCAGGTTGATATCGCACGACGGCCTTAAGCTTTACGCAACCCTGATTGATCTGCTGGAAACCGGTAAAATGGATCGGCCAACAGCCATACATCTGGCCGAAAGTTGCACATCCAAGGCAGGGGCCGCGCGCTATGACGTGGCCATTCGGCTGATCGGGGTTCTGATGCACCGGATCGCGAGTGCAGGCGTCTTTGGCCCCCCTAAGATCGCCGTCAGCCCGGCCGAGGCATCATTACTAACCCGACTTGCGCCGTCGGTTCATGCGGCACGCGGTTGGGCCGATCTTGCGCAAACGCTTTCCGAACGGGCGGCACATGCGCGGGCAGTAAACCTTGACCCGGCCTCGGTGATCCTTGATATGTTGCTGAAAATTGACCAGATGGCCGCGACATCGCGCGCCGCCTGAAACCGGACCCGATTGCATGATGACCACCCCGCCTGAAATCATCGACAGCCATTGCCACCTTGATTTTCCGGATTTCGCCGAAGACCTGCCTGCTATTGTGGACCGGGCCGTTGCGGCTGGTATCACGCGCATGGTCACGATCTGCACAAAACTGTCGACCGAACCCAACGTGCGCGCCATCGCAGAACGATTTGCCCCGGTGTTCTTTGCAGCAGGCACGCATCCGATGAGTGTCGCCAAGGAACCAATGGCGACGCTGGATCAATTGCTGACCATTGCGCAGCATCCGAAAATGGTCGGGATCGGGGAAACCGGGCTTGATTACCATTACACGGCTGAAACCAAAATAGTGCAGCAAGACAGCCTGCGTTTGCATATCGAGGCAGCACGTCAAACCGGCCTGCCGCTGATCATTCATGCGCGTGATGCCGATGATGACATGGCGCGCATCCTGACAGAAGAACACAGCGCCGGTGCCTATGGCTGCGTGATGCACTGCTTTTCCTCGTCGCGCCAGTTGGCAGAAGCGGCGCTTGATCTGGGGTTCTATCTGTCAATGTCCGGCATTGCGGCCTTCAAAAACTCGCAAGACCTGCGCGATATATTTGCCACCGCCCCGCTTGACCGCATTCTGGTTGAAACCGACGCGCCCTATCTGGCACCGCCACCCTATCGCGGACGGCGGAATGAACCAGCTTATACCGCCTTCACCGCCCAAGCCGGGGCTGAGGTTTTTGGCGTTGATTATCCGGCCTTTGCTGCCGCCACTTCCGCCAATTTTGACCGGTTGTTCAGCAAGGCCCGTCAATGGCAAAAGGCGGCGTGATGGCCAGTCTTAGATTCACCATTCTTGGATGCGGGTCTTCTGGCGGTGTGCCGCGATTGGGTGGCCATTGGGGCGATTGCGATCCTAAAGAGCCCAAAAACAACCGCACCCGCTGTTCGATACTGGTTGAGCGGATCAAAGACGATCAGATCACCCGCGTGCTGATTGACACCTCGCCTGACATGCGCAGCCAGTTGCTGACAGCTGGCATCGGGCAGCTAGACGCGGTTGTGTTCACGCATCAACATGCTGACCACGTGCACGGCATTGATGACTTGCGGATGATCGTCATCAATATGCGCCGCCGCTTGCCGGTCTGGGCAGATGGGCCAACCCAAGATGCATTGATCTCGCGGTTTGGCTATGCCTTCATCCAACCCGAAGGCAGCGCTTATCCGGCGATCCTTGACCTGCAC
>DJBQ01000150.1:0-438 GCA_002430125.1 Rhodobacterales bacterium UBA5972 | reverse complement strand
AGCGATCCTTGACCTGCACACAATCGACGGGCCGGTTCAGATCAACGGCGCTGGCGGCACTATCACGCTCGCGCCGTTTCATGTCGGCCATGGCAGCATCGACGCCCTTGGGTTTCGCATCGGCGGTCTGGTCTATCTGCCGGATGTGGCCGAGATGTATCCACCTGCTTGGGAGGCAGTTCAAAACCTTGATGTCTGGATCCTTGATGCCTTGCGCCGCAGCCCGCACCCGACCCATTCGCATCTGGCGCAAAGCCTTGAATGGATCGAACGCGCCGCACCCAAACGCGCCGTTTTAACCAACATGCATATAGATCTTGATTATGCGTCCGTTTGCGCCGAAACGCCCGATCACATCACCGCCGCCTATGACGGTATGGTGATCGAACTGCCCGCGTAATGCGTCTCGCGCTTTGCAGGTTCGGGCAATTTCCAAAG
>DJBQ01000068.1:2572-6508 GCA_002430125.1 Rhodobacterales bacterium UBA5972 | reverse complement strand
TTCTATTTGGACATTCGCCAACCGGATTCCAGCCTCGGTCTCATCCGTGTATTCGTGGAGGTGGCGTGAGAATTCAATCATGTAGATTTCGCGTCGTAACGCATTGATTCTTAGGAAAATTGCACTTACCGCCCAACCAAGAAAGCCGCCAAAAACCGCACCACTCCAACCGGAAAATAGAAAATAGCCACAAAAAGAGAGCGTAGGGATGAAGCTGAGTTCATCCAAGGTGCTTGCTTTCCTAGAAATTTCCTTTTGAAGAAAAGCAGCGTACTCTTTTGCGGCTTGTTTATCCACTACCCCAAACTCACACTCGCCGCACTTTCCGGCAGTTCTTCGTCAAAGCAGCGCTGGTAGAACTCGGCCACGGTCTGGCGTTCCAGTTCGTCACATTTGTTGAGGAAGGTCAGGCGGAAGGCAAAGCCGACATTCTTGAAAATCTCGGCGTTCTGCGCCCAGTTAATCACGGTACGGGGAGACATAACGGTCGAGATGTCGCCGTTCATAAAGGCCGACCGCGACAGGTCGGCGACGGTGACCATCTGGCTGATCTGCTTGCGGCCCTTGTCAGTATTGTAATGCGGGTTCTTGGACAGCACGATCGCCGCTTCGGTGTCATGCGGCAGATAGTTCAGGGTCGCAACCAGCGACCAGCGGTCCATCTGGGCTTGGTTGATCTGCTGTACCCCGTGGTAAAGCCCGGTGGTGTCGCCCAATCCAACCGTATTGGCAGTGGCGAACAGCCGGAAAGACGGATGCGGCGTGATAATCTCGTTTTGGTCCATCAGGGTCAGTTTGCCGTCATGTTCCAGCACCCGCTGGATCACGAACATAACATCGGCACGGCCCGCATCATATTCGTCAAACACAATCGCAACCGGGTTGCGCAGCGCCCATGGCAGAATGCCTTCGTGAAATTCCGTGACCTGCTTGCCGTCCTTCAGTTTGATCGCGTCTTTACCGATCAGATCAATTCGGCTGATATGGCTGTCAAGGTTCACCCGCACGGTGGGCCAGTTCAGACACGCGCCGACCTGTTCGATATGCGTCGATTTGCCGGTGCCATGATAGCCTTGGATCATCACCCGCCGGTTATGCGAAAACCCGGCCAAGATCGCCATCGTAGTGTCAGGGTCAAAAACATAGGTCGGGTCAATTTCCGGCACACGGTCGCCGCGCTCGCCAAAGCCATAAACTTCCATATCGGTGTCGATCCCGAAAAGGTCGCGGACCGAAAACCGCTTGGTTGGTTCTGCGATTTGTTCCATTTTGCCGTCTGCCATTGTTATTTTCCAAAAATATTTGGCCCCAGAAGGGGCCATGTTCCAGCTCTAGTTTAGTGGAACATTATATCGCCAAGCGCAAGAGGGCCGCGGCGCAAAGGCATTGAATGACGCAGTCTCGTCAGTTTTTAAAACTGCGGCTTTCTTTGATCTGCTCCCACGCCCAGACAACCTCCTGCAGCCGATCCTCGTCCGAGCGATTGCCACCATTGAGATCAGGATGCAGGTCTTTCACCAATGATTTATATTGTTTACGGATTTCCAGCTTGGTCCAGTGATCCTTGGCATCCAGAATATCCAGCGCCCGGCGTTCGGTCGGCGGCAGACGGCGGGCAATGGATTGGCCACGGCCTGATCCCGGGTTGCGTGTGGCGTTTTCACCCAGCACTTCCATCGGGTCGTCAATGCCAAGACGCGCCCAGGCCTTGGCCTCAGCCTCGGCTGACTGGTTGCGGGTTTCACCGGCCTTGCCGAAGGGTTTGGTCGGGCGATCCCACACACGATCAGCAGCAAACTGCTTTTCCAGATCTTCTTCGGAATGGTTTTCAAAGAAATTCCATTTCAGATTATATTCCCGCACATGCGTTAGGCAAAACCACAGAAAATCATCCAGATTGTCCGGGTTCTTTGGTGCACGGTATTTCCCGGCATCACCACATTGCGGATGGTCACACTTGCGCTGCGAGGTTTCGAATGCCCCGGACATCCCCCGACGTCCCTTTGCACGACGCTTTTTATCGGCGGACACCGAGATATCAAACTGAAATGGGGTTCGACCAGCCATCTGGGTATAATCCTTTTGCTTTTCGACTCGGAGCAGACAGTTTAGAGTTTTGACGGCGCGGGCCAAGGGGCAAACGCGCCAGAAAGGTAAAAAAGTGCGAATAGCCAACGAAATGACCGAGAAACTGAACGAGGCCTTTCAGCCAGAACATCTTGAAGTGCTTGACGAAAGCGAAAGCCATCGCGGCCATGCCGGTTGGCGTGAAGGCGGGCAGACGCATTTTCGGATTGTCATCAAGGCGCCATCCTTTGCTTCAATGAACCGGATTGCGCGGCATCGGGCTGTACATACTGCTTTAACACCGGATCTGGTGGCGCGTATTCACGCGCTGTCGCTGGATATCACAACGTAAATTATCCGGCGGGTGTCGGTGGTTCGTCGTCGTCTTCGATATTTGGAGGCGGCGGCGTCACCGGAGGGGCGTTGCTGCGTCGAAATCCCGGCAAAGATGGTTTGGCTGTAACTTCGTGATTTTCATTTTGCGCGTCAGCATCGGCTGGTTCAGGTTCCGCCATGGGCGGGAGTTCAACAACGTATTCAACAACCGGCACCACGTTTGGGACTTGCGGTGTCGCCCGACGAAAAACCAGAACTGTCTGAAAATTTGCCACCCAACGGGTAAATCCAGATTTTTCCTCGCAAGGCAAGCTATCGGCGCGCTGATACTCCCAGCCATCCACCGCCATCTCGTTCATCAGGTCGGTCAGAACGGCGGCAAACCGGTCCTGATGATTGCGCATTCCCTTCACCTTCTTTGCCCGTTTGGGCGAGGACATGACCCTATATTCGTATTGCGCCGACGATCGGGGTTTTGGGGCTGTGATTGCTGCAGTTCTGAAAGGGATCTTCAATCAATCGTTCCTTAGGCAAAGGTGAACATATCCGCCGACAATTGCACGGTGGTTACACCATAAATTATCAGTTGGTCACCCGGAAAGTCGACAATCAATCGCCCATCAGAGTCGCGAAAATCCGCTGTCGCCAAAAATGATGTAAAATCTGTTATGCCTGCAAGACCGGTTAAAACGATATGGTCGCCCTCAGTATCATAGTTGAAATCCCGCAAAAGCGTTCTTTCGTCGCCCAAAGCAAAGTAGAAAGTATCAGCGCCCAGACCACCCCAGACCTGATCTTTGCCAGAACCGGCATTCAAGATATCTTGGCCATCGTCGCCAAACAGCCGGTCATTTCCTGTCCCGCCGAATAAAATGTCATCGCCGGCCCCACCATAGATCTGATCGTCTCCGGCCATCCCGGCAAGTTGGTTTTCTCCGTCATTACCTTGCAGTCGATTGTTGGTAGAGTTCCCGTCAAGATTGAAATCAGCTTGCCCGTAGACATAGCCGCGCAACAGGCCTTCTGCCAGCGTCAGAGTGCCGCTGATACCCGCAGCACCGGTGATATGGAGGGTGTCAATCGTGATCATGTTTGGGCTGTCCGCTGACAGAACCGTCTGGTCCAAAATCTCGAGTCCGCGATTTGCTTTGAGGTCCTGCATTGCCATTGCCAAGGTCGAATAGGCACCTATTTGTGTGGTAAAGCTGCTGTTGGAAAAGCTTGTCAAATGCGGCGTTCCGTCAAGAACGGTTACGGAAATGTCGATATTTGCGCTGTCCAGGTAGTAATCACTGGCGTAGACGTGAAATGTATAGGTTCCCGCATGATCAAAGCCGGGGCGAAAGATGATTTCGTTGCCGAGCGACGTGTCCATATATATCCCGCGTTGATCGAGATAGGCATAAAACCACATTGGGTCGTTTTCGGCATCGGTAAAGAAACTGCTGACATCAATGCGGACTTCGTCGCCTACGGTCATGATCAACTGTACAGGTTCTGATTGAGTGACCACTTGCGGTGCGGTGTTGCCGG
>DJBQ01000068.1:0-2399 GCA_002430125.1 Rhodobacterales bacterium UBA5972 | reverse complement strand
TGCCGGGATTGGCCCTTTCGGCCAGGATGTTCTGATATTCGGCCCAGAACCGTTGATACCCGTATTCAACCAGGGATTGCCCGTCAAAGTGGATGCCAAACTCGTCAAAAGCGTGCAGTCCTGTTGAAGATACGAACCCCAGATTGGGGTCGGTTTCGGACATTTCAATTTCCTGAAATACCCGGTTTTGGGCAAAATTAACCCCTTCGCGTGACAGTTCGCCGATCAGGATGGCAGTTTCGCTGGCGCCCCAGTCACTGGTGTGGATCTGATCAAGCAACGTCAGAACGTATTGCTTGTAGGTTTCGTTCGCCACCGGATAATCACTTTCGCCTTGCAGCCATGTGAACAGGTCGATCTGGCTTTGGCCGATCATGGCAAGGGCGTCAGCGATATCTGTGGAAAGGTTGGTAAACAAGCTGCCGGAACCCGGGTTCAGGGCGTCCTCGATCCAACTGACGATGCTTGAGCCGCTGACGGGGCGGGCGATGACCAGAACGGGTTGATCAAGGGTTTCTGCCAAATGATTTGCCAGCGAAAAATAAAGGTTGTTACGCAGAGAAGTTCCGGTTCTGACACCCAGCCCGCCTGCGGGTGCCACGCCGTAGTCGGCCAGCACCAGTTCGTCGTTCACCCAGTCATAGGCAACAACATTGCCGTTCATGCTGAAGTCGCCTCCAACCCCGGCGCCAACCATGTTGGACTGACCTGCGGCGACCAGAACAAAGTAATCCGGACTCCACCATCTGCCGCTGTCGTCAGCGTATTTGTGCCCTTCATGCAGGGGCTCACCGTCCCGCAGGTGATAAATTGTACCATTGATTGCAACCTCGGTCACGCTGTCGGCCTGTCCGCTGGCCAAAAATGCATTGAAGGATCCAAAACCTGTGTCGGGTTGATGTTCTATCGTCAAAACTGTGTCGGTCAAATCGGCCATGTTGACGTCGCGCAGCAGAATAATGCTGCCGTCGTTGCGGATATAGGTATAGCCGTTTTGCTGAAAGACCTCGGCCTGTGCCATCAATTCTGACAGGCTGAAGACGCCTTCGATTCCCGAAATCACCAGCGTATCGCCGTCGTTTACTGAAAAATCATAGATGACGGTGCGGCTTGCAGCTGAGAGGTTGACATGAAAGCTGTCTGCTCCGGCATCACCCCACAGGTTGTTCACCCCTTCTGTTGCAATCAGGATGTCCTGGCCGTCGCCGCCGTGAAGGGCATTTCGCCCGCTGCCACCGCTGATCCAGTCGTTGCCTGCGCCTCCAAATAGGATGTCATTGCCCCCATGTCCGGCAAGAATATCATTGCCGTCTTCGCCTCGCATCACGTCGCGGCCGTCATTGCCGATCAACAGATTGTCGCCGCCGCTTCCCCAAAGACTGCCGCCGGCAGTGCTGGTGCGTACCGTCGCGGCCCAGTCGCCGTAGATGTGAAACACTCCTGCATCTTCACCCAGATTGATGTGCGCAAATGAACTGTTGAGAAAAATCGAAGTTTTGTAGTCGTTTATCGTAATAGGTTTTGTGAAAACTGCGTTGCTGTCCAGAACCAGGGCCCTGTTGCGGCCAAGTTGTGCGAGAGCTTCTTCCAGAGTTGAAAAGCTGTTCAGCAATTTCCCAAGTGTGGAATCACGATAAAGATCAAATGCCATACTACATGGTATCCCGTAAGCTTGGTCCCCGCCACCGTTTATGGGTTTGTGGCGGGATTATGTCAAATTCTTGTCTGGAAACAGTGTGTTTCCAGACGATTTTGTGGCGGAGCTGGGGCGAGTATTACTGTTAGGGACTATTGCCGGGAGCGTTCAATCAAGTCTGCCAGCCGGAACTGTTTCTATCACCGGTTGGATGACGTGCTGAAAAAGGTAAGGAATTCATGATTTTCAGCAAGCCCCTGTGCCGAAATAAACTGCCTTTGAACAAGTCTCTCGGGCGTCGCTGTCCCAGATCAAAAGAACAGAAAATGCGGAATAATTCATCGTTTCTGGTTACATTTATTTTGCTGGTGGTAGGCACGCCTACCGGTGCGGACCAGACGCAATGTGACGGCTATCTGGCTTTTGAGGCCGCATTGCCGCCAACCGCAAACACGCTGGGCAACATTTAAGACAACGCTACCTGACTGACTTCAAACGGTTTTGATCAAAGGCCGAGTTTGACCGCCACCAGATCGCTCACCGCTTGCGGATTGGCTTTGCCACCCGTGGCTTTCATCACCTGACCCACGAACCAACCGGCAAGTTTCGGATTTAGCTTGGCCTTTTCCAACTGATCGGGGTTGGCTGCGATAATCGCATCAACCGCTGCCTCGATCGCGCCGGTATCCGTCACCTGCTTCATGCCACGGCTTTCAACGATCTGAGCCGGGTCGCCACCTTCGGTATAGACGATTTCAAACAG
>DJBQ01000045.1 GCA_002430125.1 Rhodobacterales bacterium UBA5972 | reverse complement strand
TTACTTTTTTCCATAGGCTCCATCCATACTTACTTTGGAGCCTCCGGCAAACTGGGGGCGGTTCACCCCTGTCTCCGCGGCTATGCTGCGGGGACAGATACTTTAACTATCTGCCATTTGCCCGGATGATTTCATGCTAGACGCGACCACTCAGCGCCTTGTCACACTGCCAAATCGGCCCGGTGTCGGCTTTAAGCCCCAACATTTCGATGCGATCCTTGCAAGCCCGGGATCGGTTGCCTGGCTGGAGGTTCACGCCGAAAATTATATGGGTGGCGGCGGGCGGCCAATCGCGCAACTGCGTGAACTGGCCAAGACATTTCCGATTTCCGTCCACGGGGTTGGCCTGTCAATCGGAGGCGAAGCGCCGCTGGACCTTGATCATTTGGCGCGGCTGAAACGCCTGCTTGACTGGCTTGAACCCGCCAGCTTTTCCGAACATCTGGCCTGGTCGACCCATGACAGCCATTTTCTGAACGACCTGCTGCCCCTGCCCTATACGGCTGAAACGCTGGCACGGGTGGCCGCGCATATTGATCAGGTACAAACCCATCTGGGCCGCCGCATGTTGCTGGAAAACCCGTCCAGCTATTTGGCCTATGCGGAAACCGAGATGCAGGAAACCGAGTTTCTGGCGCGTTTGTGCCAACAAACCGGCTGCGGCCTACTGCTTGACGTCAACAATGTTTACGTCTCGGCAATCAATCAACAGACCGATGCCACGGCCTATATCGACGCGTTTCCCTTGGATCAAATCGGTGAAATCCACCTTGGCGGGCATGAACCGCAACAGGATGAACACGGCGCGCCATTGCTGATTGATAACCACGCCTCGGCAGTGATTGACCCGGTTTGGGCGTTATATGACTATACAATCCAAGCCGCAGGCGCGCACCCGACCCTGATCGAGTGGGACAATGACGTCCCCGAATGGGCCACCCTGTCAGCCGAAGCCGATGTCGCCGGTGGCCTGCTTGCGCGACTGCACGTAAAATGACAGTCACCCAATCCGCATTTAATCTGGGTTTGTTCGATCCAATCCTGCCGACCCCAGCAGGCCTTTGTGACCCTCAGGGCCGCCCGGCCGGCAAGCGGTTTGACGTCTACCGAAACAACGTCATTGTCGGATTAAGTGACGCGCTTTCCGATTGCTTTCCGGTCATTCAAAAGCTGATTGGCGAACAGAATTTTTCGGGGCTGGCCGGAATATTTGTGCGCGCGTACCCGCCCACCTCGCCGCTGATGATGTTTTACGGCGACGCGTTTGCGGAATTTCTTGCAAGCTTTGAACCCTTTGCGCATCTCGGTTACCTGCCCGATGTGGCGCGTTTGGAACTGGCGATCCGGCGGTCCTATCACGCAGCGGATTCAAGTTCGATCACACCGCAGGAATTGCAGGCATTGCCAACCGAACGCTTGCTTGCGGCCTCGCTTGCCATCGCGCCCGCGGTGCAGGTGGTTCAGTCGGAATGGCCTATTCTGGCGATTTGGCGATTTAACATGGTCTACGGTGCCGAAAACCCGGCGATGGCGTCCGAGGATGTTTTGATCACCCGACCGGGTTTTGACCCGGACCTTAGTCTGTTGCCGCAAAACGGTGCAGCTTTCATTCGCCAATTATCCGACGGAGTGACCTTTGGCACAGTCCTTGATCAGGCTGGCGAGATTGATCTTAGCGCGATGTTGGAACTGCTGCTAAAAGGCCGCGCAATAACAAGAATAATCGAAAGGGACAGGCTGTGACCAAAGTAATCGCGCTTTATAACGGGGTTTTCAACGCCATTTCAGGGCTTGCCGGTGATTGGCTGCTGCCAAGCCTCGCGCGTTTTACCTTCGCCGCCACGCTTTTGATTTACTACTGGAATTCCGCGCAAACGAAGCTTGGCGAGGGCATTTTCGGTTTGTTTCACCCCAGCCTTGGCGGGTACGCACAAATTTTCCCCAAGGCGATGGAGGCGGCAAGTTATAATACCGATGCCCTCACTTGGTTTCATTGGGCGGTTGCGGTTGCCGGAACCGCGGCCGAATTCATTCTGCCCCTGCTGATTGCAATTGGCTTGCTCACCCGTTTGGCAGCTCTTGGAATGATAGGGTTTGTGGCTCTTCAAAGCCTGACGGATCTTTACGGGCATGGTGGCATCAATCAACCCGACACGCTGGGTGCCTGGTTTGATCGCGTGCCGGACAGCACAATTTTGGATCAAAGATTGTTTTGGCTGACAATCCTTGTTGTGCTTATCATCAAAGGCGCCAGCGTGTTTTCGGTTGATCATCTGTTAGGTCGAAAAGCGCCCGCCTGAACTGTTATGGAACCTATGTCTACTCGCTAACTTTTGGCAGGACTGCCTCTAGCGCTGCTTTTGCATCTGCTAGCGCTGAATTAGCGGCGGCAAATTCGGCTTTGGATGTTTCAAGGCTCTGTGAAATCGACTGAATTTCAGCCTTTGCACTGGCCAAAGCTGTTTCCTGATCCGCAATCAACGCATCTTTCGCGGCAATTGCTGATTTGGCGTCAGCGATTTGCGCCGCCAAATCCTGCCCTTGCGCCGCAGAATTCTTTAAGGTTTCAATTTCGGCCTTTTCGGCAGCAAGTGCTGCCTCAAGCGATGGTAACAACGCGGATTTCTCGGCGATTTCGGCTTTGGCAGCGGCCAGTTCGGCAGCCATATTGGCGATTGACGCGCTAACGGCCGCCCCTTCGGTTTTTGCCGCCACCAGTTCAGACTGCACAATCGCAGCCGCATCGCGGGCTTTTTGCAGCTCGAACGTCATAGCCGCCGCAACTGCCCCGACCACCAACACCAGTAACCATGGAAGTTTCTTCATGATTTTCGCTCCTGAAAAATTGCCACGCGCGTCAAAGCGCTTTGGAGGCGAAATAAGTCAATTAAACGCCCAATACAATCACAAACCCGAACCTGAACGGCAAAAGCGGCGCGCAGGGTGGGTTATCACAGCTTTGGCTATGCCGTCCGAAATTATCACGCACACGCCAATTTGTGCAATCGTTCCATTGACCTCAGGCGCGTATACCGCCACACAGAAACGTCTTGATCTAGCCCTTTACGAGGGCTAGGTTCCGCCATAACTGAAACAGACTCAAAGGACTCGAAACCCATAGCCCGCAGACCTCACAACGCGCCTCCGTCGCGCGATACCGGACCACGTATTAACGACCGCATCCGGGATGCAGAAATCCGATTAATTGGCGCCGATGGCGAAAACGTCGGTTTAACTACCCCTGAACATGGAATGCAGCTGGCTGAAGCAGCAGGGTTGGACCTTGTCGAGATTTCACCGAACGCTTCGCCGCCGGTTTGCAAAGTCATGGATTTCGGCAAGTTCAAATATGAACAGCAGAAACGCGAAGCCGAAGCCCGCAGAAAGCAAAAAATAATCGAAATCAAGGAAATTAAATTCCGTCCAAACACGGATACCCATGATTACGACGTGAAACTGCGCTCGGTTGTGAAGTTTCTTGAGGGTGGCGACAAAGTCAAAGTCACCATGCGGTTTCGCGGCCGTGAAATGGCTCACCAGAATCTGGGGCTTGAGCTGTTGAACCGGGTTGCCGCTGATGTCGACGAGATCGGCAAAGTGGAAAACATGCCGCGTCTTGAGGGGCGGCAAATGGTGATGATGATCGGGCCGCGCTAGCCTTGGCAGAGCGCCCAACAACGGGCCATACGCAGGCCTTCCGTCCCGGCACGGTGCGCACCGAACCTGATGGGCGGATGTATTCCGCGGTATTTGAAAAGAACGCAAAGCCCGTCATTGACGGGCTTTCGGCGTTTTTAGCCGGGCGGACGGGCACCGCGTTGGAGATCGGATCAGGCACCGGCCAGCACATCATTGCGTTTTCCCAAGCGTTTCCGGCTTTGACCTGGACCCCGTCCGAGCCGGATTTGATCCACCGTGCCAGTATTGATGCTTGGCGCGCACATTCAAACGCGCCAACATCCCGGTCAATTTCACTGGATGCCGCACGCGACTGGGCAAACTCCCCCGAAATTCTTGCGATTACGCCTTTGACCCTGATCCTCAGCCTTAATGTCATTCACATTTCACCAATTGGCGTTTTGCACGGCATCCTGAACGGTGCCGGAAAAACCCTTGGACCTGATGGCTTTCTGGGGTTTTACGGCCCCTTCACGGAAAACGGCGCGCATACCGGCGACGGCAACGCAATGTTTGACCGCCGGCTTCGGGCTGACAATCCGGATTGGGGGGTGCGCGATATTGATGACCTACGCGAAACCGGCGCAGGCGCTGGTTTGGTGTTTCACGCATTATTACCAATGCCGTCGAACAACCGGTTGCTCATTTTAACGAAACCCTAACGCTTTGGCACAATTCAGCCAATAAATGCCGTTGCCCTTGGAAACAGCGCCGTTTAGTGTTTGCCCTATGGATAAAAAAGACAGCAGACGTTGGCACGATATGGGCGGGCTTGATGGCGCCCCGATTGACATGGCCGAACATGATTATGCCCTTTGGGAAAAACGGGTTGACGCCTTGTTGGTGCTTTCCACAACCAAAGGCTTTTTCACCGTTGATGGTTTGAGACGCGTGATCGAAGACCTTGGGCCAGCCTATTACGAAAAAATGTCCTATTACGAACGGTGGGTTCATTCGGTGAACCAAAACCTGATCGAGGCCGGGGCATACTCGCTTGGCGAACTTGGAGCAAAAATGGCCGAAGTGGCAGCACGCGGCGAAACATACGGCGATTGCGCGGGTTGTCATGATGACTGAACGGGTGCGCGTTAAAGAAATGTTTCCGCCAGGGCATGTTCGCACGCCATTTTATTTGCGCGGCAAAACCGGCGAAATTGAACGCTCGCTCGGCCCGTTTGGCAACCCCGAACAGCTGGCCTACGGTGTTTCCGCCGACGAATTACCGATGCACCGCGTTCGTTTCACCATGGCCGAGATTTGGGGTTCGGATGCGGAAAACCCGCGCGATACACTGGACGCCGAGATTTATTCCCATTGGCTGACGCCGATAAAGGACTGACATGCCCCACGATCACCACGACCATGACCATGACACACCCCACAGCCATACAGGCATGTCGCCGTCAGGGCATCCTTACCGCCAAGATCAAGACCAGCCTCTAACATATTGGCAAAACATGGAAATATCCATTCGCGAGCTGATGATTGAAAAGGGCATTTTCACTGAACTTGAAATCATGCATGCGATTGATTCTATGGACAGCCGTTCCCCTGCGGATGGCGCCAAGGTTGTTGCGCGGGCTTGGACGGATCCTGAATTCAATGCGCGCCTGCTGGCCGATGGCTCGGCTGCCAGTCGCGAGATGGGGTTTGATATCGGTGCGATGCGGCTGATCGCAGTCGAGAACACGAAAACCGTTCACAATGTCATCGTTTGCACGCTGTGCTCGTGCTATCCGCGAAATCTGCTGGGGCTTCCGCCAGATTGGTACAAGCAGCGCGCCTATCGTTCGCGGGTGGTGAAAACGCCGCGCGCCGTTCTGAAGGAATTCGGGCTGACCCTGCCGGAAGACGTAACAATCCGTGTGCACGATTCAACCGCCGATATGCGTTACATCGTGATCCCTGCTCGCCCCCAAGGCACAGAAACCCTTTCAGAAGAAGCACTTGCAGCCCTGGTTAGTCGTGATTCCATGATCGGGGTCGCACTGGCGGTTATCCCTAAGTGAACGCATTCAATCGCGCGACGCCAGCCGTACAAGGTATCGTGCTGATGTTGCTGACGGTGTTTTTGTTCACGGTCATGGACGCGATCGCCAAAGGGCTGGCGGCCAGATACGACACCTTTCAGGTGGTCTGGGCGCGCTATACCAGTCAAACGCTGGTGGCGGTGATAATCTTGCTGCCGCGTTTGAAATCCGTCGCCAAAACCAGGTATCTTGGCCTGCAACTTATCCGCTCGGCATTTTTGTTCTGCGCGACGATAAGTTTCTTTTTCGGGATTGTCTGGGTTGGTCTGGCGCAATCCAGTGCCATCATGTCGGTCAATCCGATGCTGATCAGCATTGGTGCCTTCCTGATTCTGGGCGAGCAATTCGGCATTCGCAGGGCGATTGGGGTTGGTTTGGGCCTGCTGGGGGCGTTGATAATCATCCGACCGGGGGCCGAAGTGTTTTCTCCACTTGCCCTGCTGCCACTTGTTGCCGCGGTTTGTTACGCCGGATATTCCTTATCGACCCGATTTTTAGGCCGCGAGGAATCCGTTTGGACGTCGTTTCTGTATACAGCCGCTTTTGGCACCGTTGTTGCGACCCTGATCGTGCCGTGGTTCTGGACCACACCAACGTTGATGGACGCCGGTGTCATGATATTGCTGGGCGTTATCGGTGGTGCTGGTCAGTTATGTCTGATCAAAGCCCTTAGCGTCGCCGAGGCGGGGGCGATTGCACCTTTCGCCTATATCGGGCCGGTGCTGGCCGCGACGTGGGGCATGTTGTTCTTTGATGAAACCCCAGACCTTTGGACATGGGTCGGTGTGGTTGTGATTATCGGCGCTGGCATTTATGTCTGGCAACGCGAATATCGCGTGGCTAAGTCGGGCAGGTAAACAGAAATGGCACATTGGGAGTTTGAACGCGGCGGTGTGCTGAACGCTCTGATTGATTTGCCGTTGCGCGGATTTTTCGGACTGTTTGGGTTGTTGCCGCACGGGGTTTCGCTTGCCTTGGCTGGCTGGATTTCCGCTTATATCCTGGCCCCAATATTCGGCATCAACAAACGCATTCGCCGCAATTTGCGACTTATCTACCCGGATATGCCGACGGCGCGGATCGACTCGCTCTGCCGCGAAATCAGCGGCAATTCGGCACGTTGGATGTTGGAAAGCTTTAACACTGCGGGCTTTGTCGCCCATGCCGAGAATGCGACTTTATCAGGCCCCGGCAAAAGCACCCTTCTGAAAGCGTTGGCGGAAAACCGGCCGGTCGTGTTGGTATCCGGTCATTTTGGCAATTTTCAGGTTTTGCGCGTGCAGTTGGCGCAACTGGGCTATGCCACTGCGGCCATTTATCGGCCGATGAACAATGCCCACACAAACAGGCGTTACGTCAAAGGCATGAATATGATTGCCGGGCCGAATTTCCCCCGTGGTATGGCCGGCACCAAAGCCTTGCTTGGTCATTTACGCCGCGGCGGAGCAATTGCATTGTTGAACGACCAGTTCGCGCGCGAAGGGAAACCCCTGAGTTTTATGGGACAACCCGCGTTGACCATGCTGTCGGCGGCTGAATTTGCCTTGAAATATACCGCTTTGTTAATCCCGTGTTACGGAATCCGGCAACCTAACGGCGTCGATTTCAAGGCGATCGTAGAACTGCCGATTCCCGTTGGAACATCCGTTTCCATGACGCAAGCGCTGAACAATAGTCTTGAGGCGATGGTGCGCGCGTATCCTGCGCAATGGTTCTGGATCCACAACAGGTGGAAAAACCCTGACTGACACTGCCTTAAGGCAAGCGACCTGCGGCCAATATCCGGCCCGGTCCAGCCGCCTGCACAAGCACAACCACTTGTTCATCACCGGTTAATGTCGTGGTCTCGGTGATCTCGTCACTGCCATTCCAACGGCCAATTTGCGTCCATTGCGTGACAATATTCGAATACAAAATATTGCGCCCGGCGTTTTCTCCGGCTTCTATCCTGACCGTCGCTTGCGGAATATAGCGAACAACCTGAATGATACTGCGGCCGACATCGCCGTTTTTTGCCCGCACACCGACACTCAACTGGTTGCCATTGCGGTGCAGCGTCAGCTCGACCTCGTCGACATCATCTTTGTGCATCGCGATTGCGCGCCTGACTTCGGACAGGCGATTGCCGACAGCATAACTGTGGCCCTGCACAATCATTTGCGGCGTGTAAACCGTGTGTTGTTTGGCGGCAGCAGCATAATCGCGTTGACGTTTGGAATAGGTTTTCGATCCAAAAGCGTCTTTCCAGCCTAGGTAATCCCAGTAATCGACATGCAGCGCCAGGGCGATAACGTCCGAACGGCTTGAAAGCTCGGTCA
Organism: Rhodobacterales bacterium UBA5972; assembly: GCA_002430125.1. Lineage (GTDB taxonomy): Bacteria > Pseudomonadota > Alphaproteobacteria > Rhodobacterales > Rhodobacteraceae > UBA5972. The sequence continues at coordinate 1,438 of DJBQ01000045.1, read as the reverse complement.
GGATTTCATCGGCTGGCGGGCAGGAAGAACAGCCCTGCGAGGTATAAAGCTCGACAACCACAGGCATATTCTGACTTTGAGCCGGGCCCGTCAGCCCAAAAGTCACCACTGTAAGCAAGGTCAGAAATATTCGCATATGCCGCTATCTTGTCGAATGGATTGTCGAATTAGTCATAGGCGGACCCGTCTTCGAAGGCCAATCAACCCTTTGCGAGAAAAGGTTACAGTTTGGTCATTTATATGTCAGTCAAAGGCCGACAGATTAAGATCAAGCCCGACACCCAGCCAAATTGCGTGATCGCGATGATCCGCAAGGTCCTGTCCGGTATCCGGATGCGCAAACACGATCAAACCGTCGCGGTTAAGCGCCAGCCAAGGCAACAAGCGGCCAAACTGATCAGGTGTCGCGGTCAACTGGCACGATCCCATCGGATGCGGCCCGACGGGGTTGACATGCATCGGCCCCATCGTCACGCCAAAATCAAGCGCTGCGGCCTCGCACACCACCCGCGCCCTATCCGCCGATGCCGCGTCAAAATAGATATGGGCGTGATAGCCCGATATCTTACCCGGATCGGTTGGCATACTGTGCCTAGCCCATTTCGTCCTGACATTCCATTACGGCTTCCAGCCCGACATAGCTGCCGTCCAGATTTATCGACATGACTTCGCTGCCGTCATGATACAGCGTCATGGTGTATTTCTTGGCCAAATCGAACAGGAAATCGGGGTTGGAAAAATGAATGTCAGCTCCCGGAACACCGTTCAGATAGATGCCCTTGGCCTCGCCGTCATAGCTCGCCCCATCAAGTTCAAAGGTGATCGGGTACATTGCACCCTCTTCGATTGCGCCCCAGCTTTCGTTAAACGCCGTCACATATCCGTCACCAGCCACACGGTCAAAGCCGATCCGCACAACCGACCCATCTTCATAGGCCGCCTGAATAAGGCAACCGCTGCCGATGCTGTGGTCAATCAAAATGTCCCAACCGGCGACTGATCCCCAGGTTTCAAGCTCTTGGGCGTTCAAAGCGGCTGGCATCATCAAAGCGGCCGACAAAGCCAATGCAGTTATCTTGCGTTTCATTTTCATTTCCCTTTTACAGATCACCGGACATCCCGTCCCTTGTCGCCAGCAGTAACATCGCTGTGATGTAAATCCAAAGAGCTTTCAGCCGTTTATCCGCCCCTTTGATTGCAATTTCTGGCATCGTGTTGCTAATCCGACCATTCCGCGAACGCCGCTGTCACGGCTTGCTAACCTTCCGGCTGTAAACCCCGCTGCGTGCACAACGTGGTATCGGTTTCGCGTACATCACGGTAAACAACCCGAGCGGAACCGGCCGGAGAACTGAACGATCAAAAGTGCGGGGCTAACCCCCCGTTTCCGGCAGACACCGCATCGGCGGGCCCGCCATTTACCACAAGATGATCCGAC
>DJBQ01000077.1 GCA_002430125.1 Rhodobacterales bacterium UBA5972 | reverse complement strand
AAAAACTCTGACGACGGACAGGTTGGCCCGGAAACAATTTTGTTCCATGGGTTCCATCCAGACTGGGGGGATATATATTTCTCGGGTCGGTTTGACGGGCGACGGGTCGCCAAACAAACCAGCTATGAATTGGGCGGTGGCCGCAAACCGAAAAACGCCGATAAACCGATAATCGTCGGCGACATGTTGGTCAAAGGTAACATTTTCCGCGATGTCGAACTGTATTTGGCGTTTCTGCACTGACTTTGCGACCAAGGCGCGATTGATTTGGCATCCGCGCCTTAGAATTTCAGAAATTGATGCCCAAACATCAGGACACATGCGAAACCAAGCTTAGCGTGGTGGAACGACAGGATCGGGATCGTTCTGCTGGCCACCAAAAGTCGCACCCTGCCTCATCACTGGATCAACCGACGTAGTCTTTTGATCCGCAAAGACCTGCAAGGGCGGTTTCGGGCGGCAGGGCATGTGGTAACTGCCGAGGAATGGGCGGTTCTGTTGTTTCTTTGGCAGACGAACGGGCGCAGTCCGGGGACCCTGGCGGCAATGACAATGCGCGACCCAACGACGATGACGCGCTTGCTGGACAATATTGAGCCTAAGGAAATGATTGCGCGGCAAGCTGATCCGGTTGATCGGTGACGTTTGCTGGTCTGCCTGACGGATCATGGCAGTGTGACGTGCCCGCTGTTTCAAAGCCGGGGCGGGATGGCGCAGTTGGTTGCAAGCCATCCCGATGTCGATTTCGCCATCCTTTATGTCCGCAAAGCGCATCCCGGGGCCGGGGTCAGCCAGCATAAATCGATAGAAGACAAACAAGCTTGTGCCGGGGTGGCAGTTGACTTCCTTAAGGTTTTACCGAACCTGATTTGGAACAATCTGGTTCTGCAAAACCTGCGTCTGTTGCGTGGGCGGCCTCTGAAGGTGCTGCCAGATCATCGCTGCTGAAGCTTTTGACCAGCAACAGGGCTTGACAGGCAAGCGTCGTGGCATCAACCGTTCGTCATGATTGATCTGCGTCCCGTTGGATATATTATCGGCCTTGTGGTTGCGGTTCTGGGCGCGGCGATGGTTCTGCCTATGGCGTTGGAATTGGCGGATCAAAACGGTCAATGGGGTGTTTTTGCCTCGTCCGGGGTGGTGACTGCACTGACCGGCGGGCTGCTGGCGATTGCCTGCGTCAATGGCACCGGGCAGGGGTTGACCATTCAGCAGACCTTTCTGGTGACAACTTTGATCTGGGTGGCGCTGCCGTTGTTTGGGGCGTTGCCGTTTTATTTCGGCGCGACCGAAGCGCGGTTTGTCGATGCGTTTTTTGAGGCAGTTTCGGGGATTACCACCACAGGTTCCACGGTTTTCACCGGGCTTGATGACCTGCCGCGAGGGTTGTTGCTGTGGCGCGGACTTCTACAATGGTTTGGCGGCATCGGCATTATTGTTGTGGCGATGGTTTTCCTGCCAACTCTTGGGGTTGGGGGGATGCAGATTTTCCGCTCGGAAGGTTTTGAAACCCTTGGTAAAATTCTGCCACGGGCAACCGAAATCGCCAAGCGGATATCAATCATTTATCTGGCGCTAACCACAGCCTGCTTATTATCGTATTTGGCGGTCGGACTGGCGCCGTTTGACGCCTTGGTGCATGCGTTGACCACACTATCCACTGGCGGATTTTCCAACTATGACGCCTCGTTTGGAACTTTTCAGGGGCCGGCGGAATATATCGCCTCGGTTTTCATGATTTTAGCCAGTCTGCCATTCGTGCGCTATGTGCAAATTCTAGGAGGCAGCCTTTTTCCCTTGTGGCGCGATGTGCAAGCGCGAGGCTTCGTTTTGTTAATCCTGATCCTGGTTGTCATTATTTCGATTTACCGGATTTTTGTGAACGGTGACCATTTTGAACATTCCCTGCGCGAAGCGTTGTTCAATGTAACGTCGATAATTTCGGGCACCGGGTATGCCAGCGTTGACTATCAATTGTGGGGGAACTTTCCAATAATTCTGTTTTTCCTGATTGGGCTTATCGGTGGCTGTGCCGGGTCAACTTGTTGTTCGGTCAAGATATTTCGCTATCAGTTGCTATTGGCGTCAATCCGGGCGCAGATCAGGAAAATCCATTCACCGAATGGAATTTTCGTCCCCAGATATGACGGACGTCCGGTTTCCGAAGAAGTGTTATCTTCGGTCATCGCATTTTTCATGCTGTTCATGGTGTCACTTGCAGTGTTCTCGATCTTGTTGGGCTTTACCGGGCTTGATCTGATAACCTCGATTTCCGGAGCCGCCACAGCGCTTTCCAATGTCGGGCCCGGACTTGGATCCCAAATCGGACCTTCAGGCAATTTCGGCGGTCTGAATGATCCGGCCAAATGGCTGTTGATCGCCGCCATGCTGATCGGCCGGTTGGAGCTTATGTCGGTTTACGTTTTGTTGACCATCAGTTTTTGGCGGAGATAACTATGCCCAATCAGAACCGCCCCTTGGGCGCACAAATGTCGATGGCGTTAAAGGCGCGCGGGGTTGATGTGATTTTTGGGATACCCGGTGTGCATAATATCGAGCTTTACCGCGGGATCGAACAGGCGGGCATCACCCATGTTCTGGCGCGCCACGAACAAGGGGCCGGGTTCATGGCCGATGGCTATGCGCGCGCGACGGGTAAACCGGGGGTGGCCTATGTGATCACCGGTCCGGGGCTGTGTAACGTGATGACGCCACTGGGTCAGGCCTACAGCGATTCAGTGCCGATACTGGTGATCGCCTCGTGTCTTGAGCGTGAGCATCGTTCGATGGGACGCGGACGCTTGCATGAAATGCGTGACCAAGAGGCAGCGGCGGCGACGGTGACCGATTGGGCGCGTACAGCACCGGACGCCAAGGCGGCATATGGCTTGATTGACAAGGCTTTGGCGGAATTTGCCTGCGCGCGGCCTCGCAGCAAGTATATTCAGGTGCCGATTGATGTTTTGGGCGCGTCATGCGCGCCGGCCCCAGCGCCTTTGCCTGCGCCCAAACGCCCGCAGGCAAGTACTGCGCAGGTGGTGCAGGTGGCAGGGATGCTGATGGCAGCAAAGCGTCCGTTGTTCATCTTTGGTGGTGGCGCCAAGGCTGCGTCGGCGGCTGCGCGGCTATTGATGGATCAAGCCGGGGCCGCCAGTTTCTGCACCTATGCCGGTCGGGGGATCATTCAGTCGGATCATCCGCTGAACTTTGGCCCAACTTTACCGCGCAACGATAGCGTCGGCAATATTGCCTCGGCTGATCTGGTGATCGCTATTGGTACAGAACTGGCCGAGGTGGATCTGTGGCGGGATCATCTGGGCAACACCGCGCCGCTGGTCAGGGTGGATATCGACCCGCACGCGCTGACGGATTGGCATCGCAGCGAAGTCGGGGTTTTGGGGGATGCTGGCGCCTTTGTGGACGGATTGGCAACTGCGCTTGCGGGCCATCAACCAGCCAAAGGCTGGACGGCTGAGGAAGTAGCAAAGGCGCGGGCCAAGTCTGTGGCCGAGGTTGATGCAGACAGGCCCGGCATCGTGCGGATTATCGCCTCGATGCAGGATTGTTTGCCGGCGGACACCACGTTCTATTCAGACATGACGCAATTCGCTTATGTCGGCAAAGAAGTTTACAATCTGAACGCGCCGAACCTTTGGCATCACCCGACGGGCTTTGGCACTTTGGGATATGCGTTGCCTGCGGCTATTGGCGGCAAAATCGGTTTAGGGGCGGCACCGGTGGTTGCGATGCTGGGGGATTACGGGTTCCATTATACCATGCAGGAGCTTGGTGTGGCTGTCGAACTTGGCCTAAGCCTGCCGATTATCCTGTGGGACAATGGCAAGCTGAAAGAGATTGAAGACGGTATGCTAAGCGCGCAGATCGCACCGAATGCAGTGGTCGCCCGCAATCCGGATTTCTGCAAACTGGCCGAGGCTTTTGGGGCTGCGGCTGTTCGGCCAGAAACGTTGACCGATTTGCAAAGCGTCCTTGTTCAGGCCCTGAAAACCAAGGGCCCGACCCTGATCCATGTGACGCCGGAAATCCGCTGAACGCGGATCGGCCTATTTCCAGCAAGACACTTTGACAGTGAAATCGCCAGCCCAAGAGGCCATATCCTCGGGCGCAAGTGCGTCAGTTCCAACGGCTTTTTTGTAAGCAACGTTGTGGCGATCCAGAAAGCCTGTGATAAAATTGGATTTTACCGCATAGTTCATTGAAACTGGCTGATTGCCAATTTTGTCGGCACGCCGCACATGCATGGCAATAACCGCGCCGCGATCATCCAGAACCGGGCCGCCGATATCGCCGTCTTCCAGATAGGCAGTCATGGCAACTTCATTGGCTGTGCCTGCAGCATCCGACACATCAGACAGCGTGCCATAGTTCAGAGACGCAACAGTCATCACTTCCGGAAACGAAAACCCGGCGATTGAAACATTCGCGCCACGTTCAGGGGCCTCGCTGGAAAAATGCACAATGCCGGCTGGCTCATAGGCGGTTTTGGGTTTTAGAATTGCAAGACTAAGGTCGGTGCTTCGGGCCAGCAGTTCAAGTTCTGTCTGGCTGTTTAGCATCGACAACTGCGAACATCCGTCAACCACCGAGGAATGCGCCACAACAAAACCAGCGTCGTTCACGATAAACCCGGTTTGCGCGTGATCCGGCATCTGGGTTTCAAGGCCTTCTGCCAGATTTGTCGGACCGTCCTGACCCGTGTCAGGAATAACCGCATCGCCCAGAACGTAAGACTGGATCGGGGTATAGCTTTCATACATTTGCGCAACGAAAGGCTGTATGTCGCGGTCGATTTCCGGTGTCCAGATCAGGCTGAAGCCCTTGAGCGCGCCGTCTTGCAGGCGGACATAGGTGTAGGAAATGATATTTTCGTCGCGCCCGGACAAAACGAACCAGTCGGCCTTCTGGGTGCGATAGCCTTCGCTCGGGACGAAATCGAAGGTTTCCATCACGTCATATAGCCCGGCAAGCGAGGCACTGTCGCCTTCTTGGCTGATCAACAACACTTCCAGTCGGCTGCGGTCTTTGGCGCGGTAATGCACGAACGGTGGATCAAAGCGGTCAAATTCAACCAGTGCAAGCGGCATCAGAACTTCGATCCCGGCGTCCAGATCGCGGACTTTTTCGGCGCCCAGTCGCGCCATCGCCTGGGTGAATTTTTGCGCCAGAAGGGCGGCTTGATCTTCGGTGAAAACACCCGTTGCCTCAAAGCCGTTGCGTTCCTGAAACAACCTGATCGACCGACGGGTACCCGGGCCATATGCGCCGTCCAAAGCACCCTCATAATCACCGGTCCAGATCAAATACGACTGCAACAGGATTTTTTCGTCGCGACTCCAATTTCTTTCAATCTTTTGCGATTGATTTAGGTCTGGGTCGGGGATCAGCGCGGGGGCATCCGGTTCGGGCGTGGTTTCAGCGGTTGTAACTGCGGGCGTGCTGCTGCCGTCAGACAGCGGCCATAGCTGGCTGATATGAGTGCCGCCATCGGTGATCAGGCTGTCGCGTGGAATTTGACCATCGGCCTTTAGCCGCGTCAGGGTTGTTTGCGCCTCAGCGGCGTCCATGGGGCCAAGAACAATGGCATACCAACCGGTCTGCGTGCTGAATGCCTTGGTTTGCGGAAACTCGGCAGCATAAACCTGCGCGCGCGCTTTGGTGTCGTTGATGCTGCGTTGGCTTTCAACTTGTATCCAGGAGATTTGCGCCTGTACGCCTGAAGTCATAAATAGAATGCATAAACCGAGTGCTAAAATAAGCGTTTTGGTAACCTGTGTCACGAAACTCTCTACCTTTATATTGCCCGTTTTAGTTAAGACTGATTGCCTGATGAGACTCAGCCCGATTGTTTGTGGTCCAACATTAGCAAATCATGCGCGAATTGCACATAAGCATTTGCTTGGGGAATTGACCCTTGCCGCCCTGTTGCCTATTGAGAACGCCAATCGGCACAGAACGGCGTCAACAGCGGCGCACAAAGGGCGAAAGTCATGGAATTTTCGGGTAAACCGCGCAGCTTTCAAGAGGTTATTCTGCGCCTGCAGGCCTATTGGGCGGCCAAAGGCTGCGCTGTGTTGCAGCCTTACGACATGGAAGTCGGCGCCGGTACGTTTCACCCGGCGACAACGCTGCGTTCGCTTGGCAGCAAACCTTGGGCAGCAGCGTATGTGCAACCGTCGCGTCGGCCAACCGATGGGCGGTATGGCGAAAACCCGAACCGTTTGCAGCATTATTATCAGTATCAGGTGCTGATCAAACCCAGCCCACCGGATTTGCAGGCGTTGTATCTGGGATCACTTGCGGCCATTGGCATTGATATGGACCTGCATGACATCCGCTTTGTCGAGGATGATTGGGAATCGCCGACACTGGGCGCCTGGGGTCTGGGTTGGGAAGTTTGGTGTGACGGTATGGAAGTCAGCCAGTTCACCTATTTCCAACAGGTTGGCGGCTATGACTGCAATCCGGTATCCGGCGAACTGACCTATGGGTTGGAACGGTTGGCGATGTATGTTCTGGGCGTCGATCATGTGATGGACATGCCATTTAACGACCCCGACGCGGTGATTGCCTTAAGTTACGGTGATGTGTTCCGGCAAGCCGAGGAAGAATATTCGCGGTATAACTTTGACGTCGCCAATACCGATGTCTTGTTGCAGCATTTTAGGGATGCCGAGGCGGAATGTTCGGCGATCCTGACGCATTCGCATCTGGACCCGAAAACCGGCAAAACCATCGTGATGGCGCAACCCGCCTATGACCAATGCATCAAGGCCAGCCACCTGTTCAATTTGCTGGACGCGCGTGGGGTGATTTCGGTGACCGAACGGCAAGCCTATATCGGGCGGGTGCGTGCCTTGGCCAAGGCCTGCGCCGATGCGTTTGTGCAAACCACTGCGGCGGGCACGGCATGAGTGGGCGTTTGTTGATCAGTCTGATGTTGGGGTTTGCTTTGGTTTTTGGTGCGGTGCTGTGGTATTTCCAGAATTACGCTTATTATTATGCGTTGCCAGCCCCCGATGCTGTGCAAACCTCGGCGTCACAACCGATGAAGGGCGAGGTTGATCTGCGCCTGACGCGCCTGCGTGATGCAATGCCCGAGGCGATTACGGTTAGTGGATTTCAGGGCATTAACGCAGATACCAGCCCTTTGAAGTTCAAAGCCTGTTTTACCTTTGGGCGGTCAATTCCGATGATGACCGAAACGTATGTGATTTACGAGGACCCGACGCCGCTGAAGGCGCCGGTTTGGTTTGACTGTTTTGACAGCGCCAAACTGACACAGGATCTGGAAGCTGGCACCGCTCTGGCGTTTCTGGGGCAGGCCGATATTCAATACGGCGTCGATCGGGTCATTGCGGTTTACGACGATGGTCGGGCTTATGCCTGGAACCAGATTAATGCGTGCGGCGAGGCGGTTTACGCCGGTGAAAAACTGCCCGCCAATTGCCCCCAGCCACCTGAAAGATAACACATGCCCGATCTGTTGCTGGAACTGTTTAGCGAAGAAATCCCCGCAAGGATGCAAAAACGCGCGGCCGAGGATTTGCGTGCGCTTGTGACAAACGGGCTGGTTGAGGCCGGGATCACCTATGAAAGTGCGGCGGCTTTTGCCACACCGCGCCGGTTGTGTTTGACGGTGACGGGTGTGCTGGATCGCTCGCCCGGCTTGCGTGAAGAACGCAAAGGGCCGCGCACGGATGCGCCGGTGCAGGCGGTTGACGGGTTTTTACGCGCAACCGGCCTTACGCGCGATCAGCTTGAGGTCAGGGACGAGAAAAAGGGCCAGTTATTTTTTGCGGTGATCGACAAACCTGGGCGTGCTGCCTCGGACGTGGTGGCCGAGGTGGTGACGGCCACGATCCGCAATTTCCCTTGGCCCAAAAGCATGCGTTGGGGCAGCGGCAGCCTGCGTTGGGTGCGGCCATTGCAGTCGATCCTGTGCATTCTTACCAATCAGGCCGGGGTGAAAACCGTACCGGTTGTCGTTGATCATTTGGTGGCAGCTGACAGCACCGAAGGCCACCGGTTTATGGCGCCAGCGCGGTTCAAGGTTACGTCGTTTGACGACTATGTTTTGCGCCTGAAGCGGGCGTTTGTGGTTCTGGATGCCAGTGAACGCGCCGATCACATTTGGGCGGATGCCACGACGCAGGCTTTTGCGCTGGGCCTTGAAGTGGTTGAGGACAAAGGGCTTTTGGCCGAAGTTGCCGGACTGGTTGAATGGCCGGTCGTACTGATGGGCGATATTGCGGCGGATTTTTTGGATCTGCCGCCCGAGGTTTTGCAGACCTCCATGCGCGAACATCAAAAGTTTTTCTCGGTGCGCAATCCGGCAAGCGGGCGGATTGAAAAGTTCGTGACCGTGGCCAATCGGCACACTGTCGATGATGGCGCGACCATTCTGGCGGGCAACCAGAAAGTGCTGTTCGCGCGTCTGTCGGATGCGAAGTTCTTTTGGGAAAACGATCTGCGTACAGTGAAATCCATTGGCTTGGAGGGTATGGGCAAACCGCTTGAGAACGTCACCTTCCACAACAAGCTCGGCTCACAAGCTGAACGTATCAAACGGATCGAAGCTCTGGCACGCGAAATCGCGCCTTTGGTTGG
>DJBQ01000012.1:5742-8238 GCA_002430125.1 Rhodobacterales bacterium UBA5972 | reverse complement strand
AAGCGACGCACACGGTGGCGGCCGCACGTGTGGTTGTTCCGCTTCATGTACCGGGCCATTTGGCGCGACCCATACCACGGCGTCTCCAAAAATTGCTTGTCGATGATTTCCATGAATCGCAGGTTCTCGGCGCTCTCGCCTTTCGGCTGATAGTACAGCGTGGACCGCGCCAGCGTAAGCAGGACGCATTGGCGGCGCACACTCAGCTTATGATCCTTGCTCACCATTTTTTGCCTCGCGTCCCCAGAAGTTGACGCGAGGCATCGGCCAAAAAATCCCGCTCCACCACCAGCTGCCCAATCTTTGAATGCAGCTTCTCAACCTCGGCCATGCTGATCTCCGGCCGAGGATCGCTTCCTCGCTTCGTGAAAGCGGACACCATGTTGTCGAGCGCCGCACGCTTCCATGTGCTGATCTGCCCAGAATGCACGCCGTGCTTCTTCGCAAGCTCAGCCAGCGTCAATTCTTCGCGGATCGCATCAAGCGCAACACGCGCCTTAAACTCAGCTGAATGGTTCTTTCTCTTCGTCATCTCAGATCGTCTTTCTCGTTAGTCGATCTACCTTAACTCATGGTCCGAATTCCTGCGACCACCTCTGTTTGCCAGCTTACGGCGCTGCCTGACAGGTTCGCGGCGCGATTAAAGGCGGTTAAAGATAATCAGATCTGGTCAAACCATATTTCGCCATTTTCTCGTTTAACGTGCGGCGGGGTAGGCTGAGTTCGTCCATAACCGCGGCGATTGATCCGCGATGCCGGCGCATTGTATTGTCGATCAGCATTCGTTCAAATGCGTCGACATAATCCTTTAATGGCTTGCCCTCGGTCACGAGCGAGTGCTGAATTTCGGAATTATCCGACATCAACAAACTGGTGATCGAACCGATACCGCGACGGTTCTGTAACACTGCGCGTTCGGCCAGATTGATCAATTGTCGCACATTCCCGGGCCAGGGGGCCTGCAACAGTTGCGCTGCCTCTTTGGCCGTGATTTCCGGCGCTTCACAGCCGTATTCATCGGCGAAGGTATCGGTGTAGCGGCTGAACAGGTTCAGGATATCCTCACCTCTTTGCCGCAAAGGTGGCGGGGTGATCAACATTGCCGCCAGACGGTAATATAGATCGTTGCGGATGTGATCCTCGCAACGGGTGTCAGGATCCTGATTGTTGCAAATCGCAATGATCCGAACCGGCATTGTGCCGTCTGCCGGGTCCTGATCAGCAATCAGACTTAAAAGTCGCGCCTGCATCGCCGACGGCAGGCTTTCGATATCTTCAAGGCAAAGGGTACCACCGCGTGCCTCTTCGACAAGCGGCATGGGCATCCCCTCAAATGGCGGACCAAACAGACGGGCGGCCAGTTCTTCATCGTCGTAGGCTGCGCAACTAAATTGCACGAATTTCTTACCTTGCCTTGGACCACAGGCATGCAGGGCATGAGCGACAAGGCTTTTGCCAGTGCCGGTTTCGCCGTCAATCAAAACATGACCATCTGCCTGTGCCAGATCCAGAATGTCCTCGCGTAGCCGTTCCATTATCGGCGACGATCCAGCCAGCTTTCGAATTAAGACCGTACCGTCTGATAACTCCCGCCGCAGTTGACGGTTTTCCAACGTCAGTCGCCGCGCTTGGGTTGCGCGTCTTGCCAGATCGCTCATGCGATCCGGATCAAACGGTTTCTCCAGGAAATCATAGGCCCCGACCCGCATCGCTTCGACCGCCATCGGCACATCTCCGTGTCCAGTGATCAGGATGACCGGCAATGCGCTGTCTATGCCCATCAGGCGCTTGAGGAACGCCATACCATCCATGCCGGGCATCTTGATGTCACTGATCACGATACCCTTGAAATCCGCGCTGATCTTATGCAAAGCGTCCTGCGCATTGCTGAACGTTTCCGTGTTGTATCCAGCAAGTGAAAGCCATTGCGAGATTGACTGGCGCATATCTTCTTCGTCATCAACAATGGCGATGGTCATGGATTCAGACATTGGATTCCTTATTTAAGTTTGCTCGCTAAATTACTCTGCTGCTTGTGTTTTCTTGACCAGAACTGGCATTTGAATTTCGAAGACTGCGCCGCCACCGGACCCGTTTCGCGCGATCAGCCTGCCGCCCAAATCAGTGACAATGCCCGAGGAAATCGCCAGTCCGAGGCCGACCCCGTCGCCGGGCTTTTTCGTAGTGTAAAACGGTTCAAATAACTGGTCCAGATTGTCGATACCGTGACCGTTGTCGCGCACTGCCAGCTTGGCAATGTCACCGGCACTTAGCATGATATCTAGCTCGCGTTCATCCAGATTTTTCATTGCATCAAGTGCATTGCGCAGAAGATTGACGATAACCTGTTCCAGACGCAACTGGTCGCCCATCACCATCACCGGTTCACGTGGAACAGTTTGGGTAATCCGGACTTCCATCTGGTTTAGTTGTGGTTCCATCATGGAAAGGGCAGCAGACAGCGCCTCGCGCAGATCGACCGGTCGCAAATCGTCG
>DJBQ01000012.1:3481-5582 GCA_002430125.1 Rhodobacterales bacterium UBA5972 | reverse complement strand
GTCGCAAATCGTCGCCGCCTTTTCTTGCATAGGATTTCAGTTGCTTCGTAATCGCTGCCATGCGGTTTATTAGATCATCAATGCGTTGAAAGCTTGACAGAGCTTCGTCAGGACGGTGGCGTTGCAACAAAAGTTTCGCACCTGCCAGATAGGTCTTCATTGCGGCAAGCGGCTGGTTCAGTTCATGGCTGACCGCGGCTGACATCTCGCCTAGGGCTGCAAGTTTCGAGCTTTGCGCAAGGCTCTGTTCTGCAACTTCCAGATTTCGTTCAACCCTTTCGCGCTCTTCAATCTCGCGGCTTAAGCGGTCATTCAAGGCGCGGAGCTCGACAGATTCACGCTGAAAGATCGTCGATTGCTGGATCGCGCGGCGCGAGAGTACATAGAAAACCAGTGCCACCAGTATCGAGAAGCCCATGATTTCCAGCGCTAAAACACCGTTAACGCGTTCGCGTACAGAGGCAAAGGTTGTGAAATAGATTAACCGCCAGCCTTGAAAGCCGATCTTGCCCTCAAATCGCAATAGGGAAATACCTTGACGGATTGCGTCTGCCGGACTGGCCGTCCAGTCGCCGGTCACGCTTAGGGCGCGTTCAAGTGCGCCGGGGGCATCTGTTACGTCAACAAGGTCCTCTTCCGACATATTTCGCCATCTGGGTTCCGAGGTCAGGATTATTTTGCCAGCGGAATCTGTGACTAAAATCGCTTCTCCGGCATTTGCCCAATGACGTTCCAGCTTTGTCAGGCCGACCTCAACAACAATGACGCCGATTCCTTCTTTTCCGTTGGCAATCTTGCGGGAATAGTTGAATTCTAACGCGCCGGTATCAAGCGTGCTGGCGGTGAAAACCGTGTCGCGGCTGCGCAACGCTTCGACAAAATAATCAGCATTTCGGTACCGCGAGCCAATTTCCCGTCGATCCGTTGCGGCAACGACGCGCCCGTCGCCGTCCAATAGCCGCATAGAGGCGGCGCCAATTTCGTCTTTGATTGAAATCAGCCGTTGCGAGGTGGCTGCATAATTTACGGTGTTCAAATCCGAAATCAGGATAGGATCACGGGACAGCAAAAGTGGGACGACCGACGTGCGTTGCAGCTCGCTTGCGATATTTCCGATATATAAAGCGACCCGCAAATCAGCGCGGGAACGTGTGTCTTGTGTGAACCGGTCAGTGAGATAAAGGTTTGAAATCCAGATCAACAGGATCGCAATTGTGATCACGACCAAAACCACAAGACGCGCAACAAGCGATGTCCGCGGTTCAAGGTTGGGGTTTCGGTCTATCAGTCGCACCATGCGCCTGACATTACGCTGGCCGCATTTGCCGCTCAAGCGTCAAGTGGTCCCGGACCCGGAGAGGGGCGGTTTCCCGCTTGAATTTGACCTAGGCGGTCACAAAAGACTGAACGAGCGAGCGAAACATCAATGACCCGTCTGTGCCGCCCAGTTGCGCATCATTCAAGCGTTCTGGATGTGGCATCATGCCCAAAACCCGACGGTTTTCAGAAAGGATGCCGGCAATATCGGCAACCGAGCCATTTGGGTTGTTCTGGTAAGTGAACGCGACCCGACCTTCGGCCTTTAAGCGCGCCGCAAGGTCGTCACTGGCCACATAGTTGCCGTCATGATGCGCAATCGGTATGCGAATCGACTGACCCTTTTCATAAGCATTGGTAAAGGCGCTATTTGCTGTTTCTACTGTAAGATCAATATCTTTGCAGACAAACTTAAGGCCAGAGTTGCGCATCAAGGCACCCGGCAACAGGCCAGTTTCCGTCAAGACCTGAAAACCATTGCATATCCCCAAAACATGCCCACCACGATTGGCAAAATCGACAACTGCACGACAGATCGGCGAACGGGCTGCTATCGCACCGCAGCGCAGATAATCGCCAAACGAAAACCCACCGGGTATGCCGATTACGTCCAAACCGTCGGGCAGAGTGACATCTTTGTGCCAGACCATTGCCGATTTTTTGCCGCTTGCCCGTTCGAATGCCACCGCAAGATCTCGGTCGCAATTTGAGCCGGGAAAAACAATGACAGCCGATTTCATGCCAGGATTTCCACCGAATAATTTTCGATGACCGAATTTGCCAG
>DJBQ01000012.1:0-3373 GCA_002430125.1 Rhodobacterales bacterium UBA5972 | reverse complement strand
GAATGACCGAATTTGCCAGCAGTTTCGCACACATATCGCGCACCGCAGCCTCGGCTTTGGCAGCGTCGGTTTCTGCGAGGTCAAGTTCGATTACTTTGCCTTGGCGAACCCCGTTAACTCCGCTAAAGCCCAAGGTCCCCAGGGAATGTTTTACAGCCTCGCCTTGCGGGTCCAGAACGCCGGACTTCAAGGTTACAAAAACACGTGCTTTCATCGCGGCTTCCTTAATTAACCAGTTTAGGTCCGGTCGCATTTCCGGTGCTTTTAGGCAATAACCCCAATCGGTTGGCGACTTCTGTATAGGCATCAGTCAGGTTGCCCAGATCGCGCCGGAACACGTCTTTGTCCAGTTTTTCACCGGTCTTGATGTCCCACAACCGGCAACTGTCGGGGCTGATTTCATCTGCAACAATCAAGCGTTGAAAATCGCCGTCAAACACCCGGCCGATTTCGATTTTGAAATCCACCAGTTTGATGCCAACACCCAACATCAGGCCCGACATAAAGTCGTTCACCCGCAACGCCATTGCCACCATATCGTCAAGATCCTGCTGACTGGCCCAACCAAAGGCGATGATGTGCTCTTCGGAGACCAGCGGATCATTGAGAGCGTCGTCTTTATAATAAAACTCAACGATCGGACGGGGCAGCGGCGTGCCTTCTTCGATCCCCAGATGCTTTGAAATCGATCCGGCGGCAACATTGCGCACGACAACTTCTAGGGGGATGATTTCAACAGCCCTGATCAGTTGTTCGCGCATGTTCAGGCGGCGGATGAAATGCGTAGGCACGCCTATGCCATTCAGCCCGGTCATGAAGTATTCACTTAGCCGGTTATTCAAAACACCTTTGCCGTCGATCTGGGCCTTTTTGGCGCCATTTCCGGCGGTTGTATCATCTTTGAAATACTGAATAAGAGTTCCGGGCTCAGGGCCTTCATACAAGATTTTTGCTTTGCCTTCATATATCTTATTGCCGCGTGCCATAACTGTCTCCGGTTTCGCAAGGCTATGGGAATCGCCAGCCCATGGGCAATCAACCACTATTTGCCGTCTCTATAGGCAAACCGGCTAACAGGGGCAAGCTGTCGCGGTTTTTAAGGTATCTCAGGCTTGCGAAGTGCGACCTGCGCGGTCATATACAAACAAAGCAGTTGTTTAGCACTTCGGAGAGTATGATGACCACATTTGATGACCGCGAAAGCGGATTTGAAGCCAAATTCGCGCATGACGAAGCCATGCAATTCAAAGCGCAGGCGCGGGCAAATAAGTTGCTGGGTCTTTGGGCTGCTGAATTGATGGGACTTTCCGGCGACGAGGCGGCCGCTTACGGGGTTGCGGTTGTCAAAGCGGATTTTGAAGAAGCCGGGCACGAGGATGTTTATCGTAAAGTTGCCGGTGATTTAGGTGACAAAGCTGACGAGGCGACGATCCGCACCAAGATGATTGATTGTCTGGCGGCTGCAAAGCAGCAGATCCTGATCGAGACTTGAGCGCGTCAAAGGTTTGATTTTCAAGGCCGTCCGGGCATCGCCGGGGCGGCCTTTTTGTTAAAATTCAGTCGATTTACGACCACACAGTTAACGATTTGAAAAACTCCCGCCCTTAGACCCAGTACAGGTGGAGATGGGGGAATGGATGCAGCTTTTACGGGCACAGGCCGGTTTTGCGACCGGTGCGGTTCTTGCAACGGTTCACCACCGGTGGATACGACAAGCGGTCGCAATTGGGATTGGGGCGTGGTTCATCTGGGCTTTGTACGGCAGGCTCGATGAATTTAGTCTGGATACAGTGTTTGGCGGACTGTCGCGGATTTCTGCGCTGCAATGGATTACGGCGGCTCTGACGACAGCACTCAGTTTCCTGGCGGTGTCCGGGTATGATGTGGTGATCGGTCGCAGCTTAGGATATAGATATCGCGCCTGTGATCTGGCGCGCACAGGTTTTGTTGCAACCGCTTTGGCGCAACTTTTGGGTTTCGGTCTTGTCACAGGCGGGCTTGTACGTTGGCGAATGCTTGGGGCCTCGCAGGTAACGCTTGCCCGTACAACAATTTTAACAGGTATGATCACAGCCGGGTTTTTTGCAGCCGGGACCATTCCGCTGGCTGTGTCGATCCTAATCTCAGGCTGGTTTTCACTATTCGTCACGCTATGTGCCTATGCTGCACTTTTGATTGGCTTGTGCTGTCTTATCTTGTCGATTTGGCGGCCGCGGATTGGTCAACGCTTTGACGGTCGCGCATGGCCCAAGCTTAAAACGATTGTGGGGCTGGTTGGATTGGCAAGTGCCGATACCGGATTGGCCGCCCTGACGTTTTACATATTAGTACCGCCAGAGCTTTCATTGCCACTAGCAACCATACTCCCGGTGTTTTTGTTCGCGCTAGCGGCAGGCATGCTATCAGGTACACCCGGCGGGGTTGGGCCGTTTGAGGTGACGATATTTGCAATGTTGCCAATGTATTCACAAGATCCCCTAATGACGGCAATCGTGGGTTTCAGGCTGATTTATTATATTTTTCCGGGGATATTAGCCGCAGCATATTTTCTTGCGAGGCAGGCGTTTGGCAACGATCCAATCGAAGTTAAATCAAACATCTTTAACGTTGAGCGTAACGCTGAATTACCTGCAAGCCTGATGCACTTGGTTAAAATAGCAACGCGTTCCGAGGCCGGGCTTTTGGGGCAAGATCAGGTTGGGATTTTCACCAACCCAAACAGAACCGCCGGAATGTTGGCGGCAGAAAGCGGCAATAGCCTGGTTGCACTGGCTGATCCTTTGGGTGCCGAATGCTGCCGCGCAGAGGTTTTGCAAGCCTTTCAGGCCGAAGCGCGGTCCAGAAATCTGTCCGCTTGTCTTTATAAAACTGGGGCTGAAACAGCAAAATTTGCGGAAAACTTTGGCTTTCGCAGTCACCGGATCGGCCAGGAGGCGGTGCTTGACCCGACGCAATTCTCGTCAACCGGTGCAGCATACCGTGAGTTGCGTCGTAAACTCGCGCATTCCTTAAAGGCCGGGGTAACTATTGAGTGTCCGCCGACCGATCAATTGCCCATGGATGAAATGACGTCGGTTTCCGAACGATGGGTCAACAGGCATGGCGGCGAGCGCGGTTTTTCGATGGCGCGGTTTGATCCGCTTTTTCTGCCCCGCTACCGGACGTATCTTGCCCGACACGAAGGGCAAATTGTCGGGTTTTTGTGTGTTTGGCAGGGCACCACAGCGCATGGGCTTGATATGATGCGTCTTCTGCCCAACGCACCGGACGGCGTAATGCAAAAACTTGTTTGCGCCGCAATAACCGCTGCTGCCAAACTTGATATCCAACGGTTCTCGTTGGCCGCCGTGCCGTTTTACGGGCTGGATAAGCC
>DJBQ01000144.1:9923-10097 GCA_002430125.1 Rhodobacterales bacterium UBA5972 | reverse complement strand
CGCCACTTGTAGAACGACGCGTTCCCTCTCAGCGTTGTAAACAACGCTTGCCGGACAATGGCATCATGCCACCCCTCTCGGGATTTACTTCGTAAACCCTGCGGGCAGAGGTTCACGGCAAAGCTCGGCCACCAGTACACCACCTTCTGCCTGGCGCAGGATCGCAAGGATCTG
>DJBQ01000144.1:0-9758 GCA_002430125.1 Rhodobacterales bacterium UBA5972 | reverse complement strand
CTTGATGATCTATATCCATCCCACCCTCCCAGTTTGGCAATTAGCCAAGAGGCCCAGGCCAAGCTACGTAGATGGCGCAGGATCGCAAGGATCTGGGGTTCGCTATATCTCGTCATCTTCATCTGAATCTCCTCGTTCATCTTGCCGAGAAAACTCTACTTCTGCAGCCCCTTACTCTCGGGGGGGATTACCCCTAGATTCCTAGTTCTCAGGGGACAGGTGCAAAGTCTGGGTTCGGCTCGCCTGATTGAGATCACAAATCATTTTGAGTTGGTGTTGCCTTGCCGCTTTTGATGCGTCCTAAAAATCCCGCACTAGCTTCGTGGTTAAAGGGTCAAGAAATGCGGTAATCGTTGCCTCAGTTTCCAGCAAAAGAGCGGCGTTCAGATCTGTGGTTGCGGTTAGGGTCAAAACCCGTTTCATCGCGCGCACCGCGTTTGGCGGCAGCCCGGCCAACCTGCCAGCGACCGCCCGGGCTTCTTCCATCAACAAATCATCCGGCACAACCCGCCACGCCACGCCCAGATCGGCCAAATCACGCGCCGTGTATTTTTCGCCCAGCATAATCATTTCGCGGGCCTTCACCGGCCCAACAATCGCTGGCAAAATTGATGTAACCCCGCCTGTAACAAAGAAATTCAACGAAATTTCGGGAAAGAATGCTCGGGCACTCTCGGCCCAGATTGGGAAATCACAATTGATCGCCCATTCAAAGCCGCCGCCGACCGCCCAGCCATTGATCGCCCCGACCACTGGCCGGTCACCCTTTACAATCGCGCGGGTCACCCGTTGGATGGCGTCCACCATCATTCGCGCCTCCGCCTCGTTTTGGGGCTCAATATGGTCTTGTCGGTCGTCACCGGCGCAAAATCCGCGCCCGGCACCAGTAAAGATAATGGCGTTCGTGCCGGGATCAGCATTCGCATCTTCAAACGCCTGCGCGACGTCGATGTTCAGTTGCAATGTCATCGCATTCAGCCGCTCGGGCCGGTTAAGTGTGATCGTCCGCACCCCCGCTTCAAGCGTGCTAAGGACAGTATCGTAGGTAAAATTTGTCATATGAAACTCCGGATAACTCGGGCGGTTTTGCCGTCAGTGGTGGGAAAGCTGCCAGAAGGCCGCACAGTTACATGCGCGCTTGCCCCAAGGTTTTTCTTGATTGCTGCTGCCACGTCCAAAGCAAGGCCAGGGTGTTCACCTGCGTTTTTGGCCAGCTCAACCTGCACCGGCAGCGCATCATAAGGTGGCGGTGTATCAAGATTTATCCGGTAGTCACCGGATAAATCAGGAAACGCCGCAAGCACGGCCGCTACCATGGTCGGAAACAGGTTCAAGCCGCGCACCACAACCATATCATCAGACCGCCCGACCACGCGAAACCGAAATCCGGTGCGCCCGCAAGCGCAAGGGTCTGTCGCGTCAATCGCAATGATATCACCGGTTCGAAACCGCACTAGCGGCTGACAATCCCGTTCCAGATGGGTCAGCACCAATTCGCCACTGGCTCCGTCGTCAATTGCAATTGGTTCGCAGGTTGCCGGATCAATCAATTCGGGGTACAGCACATCACTGGCCAGAAAATGCAGACGGCTGTCATGTTCGCATTGACCGGCAAAATTGCAGAACACATCGGAGACGCCGTAATTGGAATTGCGCGGCTCAAGCCCCCAAACCGCCCGCAGCCGATCCCGCAGTCGGGGGTCATCCAAGCCAGCCTCGCCGCCGAACAGCCCAAGTTTCAACCCAAGATCGACGGGCTTTAGAGACGGAAACTTTTCGTCGAGCACCCGCGCTATTACCGCCGGATAAGACGGCGTGCAGGAAATCGCCGTAACTCCGACATCCAAAATCGTTCGGATCAGCAACTCCGTATTGCCCACCCCAAACGGAATGACCGTGGCACCGGTTCGCTCCAGCCCCAGATGATCGGTCAGACCGCCCATCCACATCTGGTAATTCAAACAATGCACCACCGTATGTCCGGCCTTCAGGCCTGCGGCGGCCTGACACCGACCCGCTACGGTTTCGTTCACATCACAATCGCGCGCCGACATCGCAAGGTTCATGGCCTGCCCGGTCGTGCCCGACGTTCGGTGCAGGCGCTTAACAAAGCTGCGATCAGTCGCCAGATAGTCGCCAAATGGCGGCAGCGCCGCTTGTGACAGTCGCAACCCGGCCTTGTCAGACAACGGCAGTTCCGGCAGATCGCGCAGATGTTTGCCGGGCTTTTGGTCGCCCCATAACGCCTGATAAAAGGCCGAGTTCCGCAACACATAGGCACTCTGACCGGCCCAGGCTTGATTTTGCACAAGCGCCAGTTCGTCGTTTGTCAGCGTTTCCGCATTTGGATGCATGTGAATTTAAATCCCGCTTTTCTGTGCGCTGATCCTTTGCCCGACCCCGGGTTTTGTCAACGCTGCTGGGGCGTTAACCGGTGGTCATAACGTCGCTTAGCGCAAAAAACTTGGCAGATGCCAGGGAATCGCAGTAGCATTCGAATTGGGGAGGAAGAGAAGATGAATGTTTTGACCAGCACAAAAGGCCAGAAGGACCTGCCACGGTATTTCCCGGCTGTGTTTGATGTGGCAAGTCAGCTAAACCACGGGCGATTGGAATTTCACCTGCCCGACGGCCGGATATTCAGTGCCGAGGGTCGAAAACCCGGCTTGACGGCGGTTATCAACGTACACAATCCCGATTGCTTTGCCCGTCTGATCCGCGAGGGCGACATGGGTTTTTCTGACGCTTATCTGGAAGGCTGGTGGTCTTCGCCTGACCTTCAGGTGTTCATGGATACGATACTGGATCGCAACGAAGAAGTGTTTGACGGCTTTCCCGGCATGGGCTTTTTGCGGGTATTTGAACGCTTCCGCCACTGGATGCACAGCAATTCCAAAGAGCAGGCGAAAAAGAATATCGCCTACCACTATGACCTTGGAAACGAGTTTTATTCCAAATGGTTAGACGAAACTATGACCTATTCTTCAGCGTTGTTTTCCTCAGATCAGCAAGATCTGTCCAAGGCGCAAATCGCGAAATACAAATCTATGGTGGACCAGATGGGTGTCAAACCCGGTGACCATGTGCTTGAGATTGGCTGTGGCTGGGGCGGATTTGCGGAATATGCGGCCGGGCAGCGTGGATTGCGAGTGACGGGTCTTACGATCTCCAAAGAACAGCATGATTACGCGGTTGAACGGATAAAGCGCGCCGGCCTTTCAGACATGGTCGAGATTGTGATGCGCGACTACCGCGACGAGGTGGGGGTTTACGACGGCATTGCCTCGATCGAGATGTTCGAGGCGGTTGGCGAAAACTATTGGCCAACCTACTTCAACACAGTCCGCGAAAGGCTGAAACCCGGCGCAAAAGCGACCTTGCAGATCATCACAATTGCGGAAAAACGCTTTGCGGCCTACCGAAAGGGTGTTGATTTTATCCAAAAGCACATCTTCCCCGGCGGAATGTTGCCGAGTGTCGAGGCGCTGACAGATCAGATCACCCGCGCCGGTCTTTTGCGACTGAATTCAATAGAATTCGGCGACAGTTACTCGCTGACCCTGCGTCGCTGGCACGAGATTTTTAACGACAAATGGGACGAAGTGCGCGAGCTTGGTTTTGACGACCGCTTTAAACGCATGTGGAATTATTACCTGACGTCTTGCGCTGCTGCGTTTCAGTCAGGTAATTGCGATGTAACGCAAGTGACCTTGGAAAGGCCGTCATAGATGGTTCCAGTTCTGACATCGGGCAAGTTGGTGTCAGGCATCGGTTTCGCGATCACCGCCTTTTTAGCGGCCGAGTTTTACCAGATGCTGGTGCCCGATCTTTACACTGGCCAATGGATTTCTGTCTGGGCTGCGGCTTTGGGTTTTATTGTTGGTTGGCGGATTTTGGGCGATCAGCTTAATTGTGATTTGCGCACCGCAGCCAGACGCGGTGCATTAACGTCGATTTGGTTGTTTATTTGGGCGATGGTTTTGTTTTCAAGTGCTGAAATGATCCGCCGATCGATGCAGCACCGCGCCCCTGATCCCGGCGAGGCGATAGGAAAAGTCTTTGAGATAATTATAGATTTTTCCGTGATAGCCTGGGATGTAAAAGTCATTGCAGCGCTGATTTTCGGCGGATTGATATCGGGAATTGTCGCCGAACTTTCAAATCGCCGCTGGCACTGACCCAGCGGGCGCGATAGATCACCTTTATGCGGCAACTTTTCTTTTATGGCACATTACGCGACCACTCTCTTTTGGCCAATGTCCTTGGTCGGGACCAAGCCGATATCAAGCTGACACCGGCCATATTGCTTGATTTCGAGGTTTGCGCTGTCAAAGGCGAGGAGTTTCCTTTTGCCCGCCAGAAGAACGGATCAAAAGCGCAAGGCCTGTTGGTTTCGGGGTTAACCGAAACTGATATCGAGCGCCTGTGCTATTACGAGGGCGCCCATTGGTATGGCCTGCAACCCTTTCCGGTTGACGTCGAAGACCGCATAGAAATGGCCGAGGTTTTCGTATCAGTCCACGATGGTTGGGAGCCTGACGGGCTGTGGGATTTTGATGTTTGGGCTGAAAAGGACCAAGGTCTGGCCGCAGAGGCGGCGCTTGAGGTGATGTTCTATTTCGGGCAACGAACCGCGCAAGACGTTTACGCACATTTCGCAAACATCCGGGTTCGGGCGAACGCCCGACTGGCGGCCAGGAAATCAGCCCCCGTGATATTGCGGCGCGGGTTCACGCAGCAGGATGTTGTAACCGAAAATATCCGCAGGCCTTACCTGAAGTTTTTTTCGCTCGAGGAACGCGATGTCCGGTTTCGCCGGTTTGACGGCGGGTTGAGCACACCGGTTGAACGCGCGGTCTTTGTGGCGGCCGATGCTGTGACCGTTCTGCCTTATGACCCAAAAACCGATCTCGTGATGCTGGTCGAACAGTTTCGCGCTGGCCCGCATGCACGCGGCGATCAGAACCCATGGTGTCTTGAACCGATCGCTGGACGCATGGATGTGGGCGAAACCCATGCCCAGACCGCGTACCGAGAAGCGTTAGAAGAGGCCGAATTGGCGATAAACGCCCTGGAACCGGTGGCCAGTTACTATACTTCGCCAGGGGCATTTACCGAATATATGGTCTCGTTTATTGGCATTACAGATCTGGCAATTGACATCGCGGGTATCCACGGCGTTGCCATTGAACACGAAGACATCCGGTCGATTGTTATTCCCTTCAAGGACCTGATGGCGGCGGTGCAATCGGGCGAAGCAGATAACGGCCCGCTATTGATCTCGGCCTTTTGGTTGCAGGCCAACCGCGACCGATTGCGGGCGGATTACGCGGATACTTGAAGTTACGGCGCCGCGCGCGTATCAAAAAGCCTAACAAACCGAAGGAGCCAATCATGCAGTTTTATCAGGACCTGGAATCGGCGATCGGTCATACACCTCTGATAAAGCTGAAGAAAGCCTCGGAACTGACGGGGTGTACCATTTTGGGCAAGGCCGAGTTTATGAATCCCGGCCAATCGGTGAAAGACCGCGCTGCGCTGTGGATCATCCGCGCGGCCATCGCAGCAGGTGATTTGCGTCCCGGTGGCACGATTGTCGAAGGCACAGCCGGCAACACTGGTATCGGTATTGCCTTGGTTGCCGCCTCGCTTGGGTTTCGCACGGTCATCGTGATCCCTGAAACCCAAAGCCAGGAAAAAAAGGACATGATCCGGTTGGCGGGGGCTGAACTTATTCAGGTTCCAGCGGCTCCTTACAAAAACCCCAACAACTATGTGCGCTATTCCGAACGGCTGGCCAAGGCGTTGGCCAAGACTGAACCGAACGGCGCGATCTGGGCCAATCAGTTTGACAACATCGCCAACCGGCAAGCGCATATCGACAGCACCGCACCCGAAATCTGGGATCAGACTGACGGCGCAGTTGACGGGTTTATTTGTTCGGTCGGCTCGGGTGGCACCCTGGCGGGCGTTGCGATGGGGCTGAAGGCGCGCTCAAAGACGGTGAAAATCGGGCTGGCGGATCCGCACGGATCAGCGCTTTACGGGTATTACGCCAACGGCGCGCTGAAAGCCGAAGGTGGGTCGATCACCGAAGGCATCGGGCAGGGGCGCATTACGGCCAATCTGGAAGGGCTGGCCGTTGATCTGCCTTATTCCATCTCCGATACCGAGGCCTTGCCGCTTGTGTTTGATCTGCTGGCTGACGAGGGCCTGTGTGTTGGTGGCTCGAGCGGCATAAACATAGCCGGGGCGATCCGCATGGCACGTGATCTTGGCCCCGGAAAAACCATTGTGACGATCTTGTGTGACTATGGCACCCGTTATCAGAGTAAATTGTTTAACCCCATATTTTTGAAAGAGAAAAACCTGCCGGTGCCGAAATGGATGGACCGGCCAGCGGCTGATGTGCCTTCGGTGTTCGAGTGACCAGCAAAGCCTGCGATACGTTCCTCGGACCCCTGAAATACGGGGTATTTTTCCTGTGGATGATCCTGTTTGCCCTGCCTGCTTTGGCACAGGACACGACCAGCAAGGGCTTTGATTTCTCAGCATGGCAATCCACAGCGACCCGTGCCGAGGAAATCATCAGCAATGCCACAGCCTCTACTCCGGCGCTTGAGACATTGCGCGCCGACCTAACGGTGTTTCGCAAAGCTGCTCTTAGTGCGATGGACAGCAGTCAGGCGCGGGTTGGAACCCTAAGGGCACAAATCGTAGCACTTGGCCCAACGCCAGCCGAAGGTGAAACCGAAGCCGCTGAAATCGCCGCCCGCCGCGCGGAGTTAGCCGGGCAAATGGCCGCCGCCAGCGGCCCGGTGTTAGCGGCACAAGAGGCTTATCATCGCGCCGACGGGATCATTCGAGAAATTGACAAGATCATTCGGGAAAGATTGGCAAGCCAGTTCTTCAGCCTTGGGCCCTCGCCATTAAATCCGACATACTGGCCCGCCGCATGGAGCGCAATTTTTGGGTTCACAGACGCCATCCGGCGCGAAGTTGCCGATGGTCTGGCCAGTAAAACCCGCATGGTCGAAGTGCGCCAAAACCTGCCGTTGACGTTAACTCTTTTGTTGGTGGGTTTTCTGCTGATGACGCGTGCGCGCAAATGGCTGTTGAAAGCTATCGGCCTTGTACCGGCGTCGACTGTCGATGCAATGCACGAATCTCGTCGCTTGTTGTCGTCCGTATCACAGGTGGCGGTTCCGCTGTTGGGGGTTTGGACCATCACAGCGGGACTAGACCTGTCGGGCCTCGACGGATATCGCGGCTCGATCTTAATTTCGATCTTGCCATATGTCGGGCTCGCATTTTACGGCGCGGTCTGGTTGGGCCGGACGTTGTTCAGCAAGGCGGAAAACACATCCAGGTTCTTTGACCTGACTCCTGCCGAGATGCGGGTGGGGCGCATTGTTACGATCCTGATGGGGGTCGTTCTGGCGGCAAGCACTCTGCTGCTTTCGGTTGCTAGGCTGAATTCGTTTCCGGACGAGGCAACTGTGGTTTTGTCGTTTCCGATCCTTGTGGCAGCTGGATTGACGTTGATCCGGATGGGGATGCTTTTGCATCCAAAGCCTGCAACAGAAGACATGATTGGCAGGCGCGACGGAGCACTGAAACAGCGGATGATCGCATTTCTTTGCAAAGTAATTATTGCCCTTGGGGCGATCGGCCCGGTTCTGGCCACCATTGGCTACTTCACCGCAGCAAGCGCATTCGCGTTTCCACCGATTAAAACACTGGCGGTCCTTGGGGTTGTCATGTTGGCTTACAGCCTGCTGACAAATTTCGCCGAAGGATTGGCAGCCGCAGGTAGCATAGAAAACGGCAAGGGTTCACGCCGCCTAAAGGGTAAAGTGGCCAGTCAGCCGACCCTGGTGCCCGTCATTATCGGCTTTCTGCTGATCTGTGTGTCCTTGCCAATTTTTGCGTTGATCTGGGGCGCGCGTCTTGCCGATTTGCTAGAAGTCTGGTCGAAAATCAGTGACGGATTTGCCATCGGCGACCGGCGGATCTCGGTCGTGGATTTCCTGTATTTTGCTGCGGTTTTCGTGGCCGGGTATACGGTGACGCGGCTGTTGCAAAGCACCCTCAGAAGCACGGTTCTGCCGCGCACGAAGATGGACAGCGGCGGGCGTAACGCAGTTTTGACCGGCACCGGATATATCGGTATATTTCTGTCGGCAATGGCGGCCATCACGTCAGCAGGTCTTGATCTCTCTAGTGTCGCGCTGGTGGCCGGGGCCTTGTCGGTCGGGATCGGTTTTGGCCTACAGGCGGTTGTGTCAAACTTTGTGTCAGGTATTATCCTACTGGTCGAGCGTCCGATCAAAGAGGGCGACTGGATCGAAGTCGGCGCCTATTCGGGCTATGTGCAGAAAATTTCGGTACGCGCCACCGAGATCGAAACCTTTGACCGCGCCACGGTGGTCATTCCCAACGCCGATTTCATCACGGGTTCAGTGGTGAACTGGACGCACGGAAATATGAACGGCCGGGTAAAAGTGCCGATTGGTGTGGCTTACGGTAGTGACGCAAGACGCGTCGCCGAAATACTGCACGAAATAGCAACGTCCCACCCGATGCTGGACAAACGCACGGAACCCAACGTGGTTTTCGTGGGTTTCGGTGCGGATTCGATGGATTTTGAGATCCGGTTGATCATCAAAGACGTGAATTGGATGCTGTCGGTCAGTTCCGACATCAACTTTGAAATCGTTGAACGTTTTGCGGCAGAGGGCATCGAAATTCCATTTGCGCAGCGCGATATCAACATTCGGAATATAGATCAGATTGCGGCGGCCTTTGGTGTGCCCAAACCGAAAGGAAAATCATGACCCGCGCCCTTTTTCGCGAAGATTCCTATTTGCGGCAAGCTGTGGGCACAGTTACTGCCCATACTGAACAAGGTGGCGTGATTTTGGACGCCTCAATCTTTTACCCTAATGGTGGCGGTCAGCCGGGTGACACTGGCAGACTGCAGTTTGCCGATGGCGAAATGATTGTGACGGCGACGATCAAGGGGCAGGGCTCCCAGATTGTTCTGCTTGCAACCGAGGGAGCGAGCCTGCCGCCTGTTGGTGCCGAGGTAACGCAAATTCTTGATTGGCAAAACCGCAATCTTTACATGCGCATTCACACGGCTTTGCATCTGTTGTCGGTGGTTATTCCCTTGCCGGTTACCGGCGGACAAATCTCGGTCGAGAAAGGCCGATTGGATTTTGATATGCCGGATGCCCTGGACGACAAACAGGCGGTTGAAGATGCGCTGAATGTTTTGATCGCTCAAGATTTTGCGATAAGCCAAAGCTGGATCACCGATGCAGAACTGGCCGCCCAGCCTGATCTGGTGAAAACCATGTCCGTGCAGCCACCCACCGGTTCTGGCCGTGTACGCCTGATCCGTATCGGCAACGACACGCATCAAGTGGATCTGCAACCCTGCGGTGGCACCCATGTCGCCCGGACCAGTGAAATCGGCCCGGTGACCATTGGCAAGATCGAGAAGAAGGGTCGGCAAAACCGCCGGGTCAACATGTTTCTTGCCGAATTGTGAAGGACCGGCCGTGCTTTTCAAGCCAATGTTGATCCTTGCAGAAATCACGTTCGCCGTTCTGTTTGCGGCGGGATATGCACCGACCGGACGCAAGGCAGATTGACCGCGGAAATTCCGCTTTCCGGGTGCCTTTCACCACTTGCACTTTCGCAATGCCATAGGCTAAACACCCCAGCAACGGACAGGTGGCCGAGTGGTCGAA
>DJBQ01000047.1 GCA_002430125.1 Rhodobacterales bacterium UBA5972 | reverse complement strand
GCGATGCTGGAGGCCGGGCTTGTTGACTGCAAGATCGTGATGCTGGAACCAAGACGGCTGGCAACCCGTGCGGCGGCTGAACGCATGGCCGACACGCTGGGCGAGACGGTTGGGCAAACCGTTGGTTATCGGATCAAGGGTGAAAGCAAAACCTCGGCTGCAACGCGGATCGAGGTTGTGACCGAAGGTATTCTGACCCGTATGATCCAGTCTGATCCCGATCTGCCGGGTGTTGGCGCTGTGATCTTTGACGAGTTCCATGAACGCTCGCTTAACGGCGATCTGGGGCTGGCCCTGTGTCTGGAGATCCGCGCGGCCCTGCGTCCTGATCTGATGTTGCTGGTTATGTCCGCCACGCTGGATGCGGCCCCGGTGGCGGTCTTGATGGGGGATGCGCCGGTGATTACCTCGCACGGGCGGGCCTTTCCGGTTGAAACCCGTTGGCTTGATCGTCCTTGGGCCAGCGCTGGCGAACGCGGCCCGCAATTTGAAGCCGCTATGGCCGATCTGATCAGTCAGGCTCTGCGCGAAACCAGTGGCGGGGTGTTGGCCTTTCTGCCCGGCGAAGGCGAAATCCGGCGGGTTGAAAGCCTGTTACGGTCAAATCTACCGCAAGGCACCAGTCTGCACCCTTTGTTTGGGGCGCTTGATTTCAAGGCCCAACGCGCGGCGATTGCACCGGCCGTGCAGGGGCGCAAAGTGGTTTTGGCAACATCAATCGCGGAAACCTCGCTGACCATCGAAGACGTTCGGGTCGTGGTCGATGGCGGTCGAGCAAGACGGGCACGGTTCGATCCGGCCTCGGGCATGTCGCGTCTGGTGACCGAACGGGTCACGCGGGCCGAGGCGACGCAAAGACAAGGCCGCGCAGGCAGGATAGCTGCCGGGATTTGTTACCGGCTGTGGACCAAGGGCGAAGAGGGTGCGTTGGCCGCATTTCCGCCTGCGGAAATCGAGGCGGCCGATTTGGCGCCGCTGGTTTTGGAAACCGCATTATGGGGCGCACGCGATCCTGCCAGCCTGCAGTTTTTGACCCCCCCCAATGGCGGGTCGGTAACCGAAGCACGCAACCTTTTACGCAATCTTGAAGCCCTTGATGACAGTGGTGCAATCACACTGCATGGCCGCGCGATGGCTGCCCTGCCCCTGCACCCGCGTCTTGCGCATATGGTGCTGAAAGGCGGGCATGATGCGCCGAAACTCGGGGCTTTGCTGGCTGAACGCGATATTCTTGAAAATGGCAGTCCCGTCGACCTTACCCTCCGGATGGAGGCGCTGGCGGACCCGCAGCGCTTTAAATCACAAACGCCTTACCGGGTGAACCATGCCGTTTTGGCGCGCGTCCAGTTGGAGGTTAAGCGCCTGAAACCTGTCGGCGCCCACCGTCTTTCTGTAGGCGCGATGGCAGCACTCGCCTATCCAGACCGCGTCGGCCTCAGGCGCAAGGGCGACGCGCCACGTTATGTTTTATCCGGCGGCAAGGGCGCAATTTTACGCGGCGATGATCCAATGGCCAACCAGCGCCTGATTGTCGCCACCGATCTTGATGGCGACACGCGCGAGGCGAAAATCCGCGCTGCCGCCCCAATAACCGAAGCTGAATTGCGCGAGGCCTTCGCGGCCCAGATAAGGCGGGAAAACCTGTGCGACTGGTCGCGCCGTGACCGGGCAGTGCAGCCGGTCAGCCGCGAGACCCTTGGCGCTTTGGTGTTGTCGCAACAGGTCTGGCAGGATTGCCCGGCGGACCAGATTGCCGCAGCAATGATCACCGGCATTCGCGACCTTGGCTATGATTTTCTGCCGTTCTCAAGCCCTGCCCGTCTGTGGCTCGCACGGGTTGAGTGGCTGCGTGCGCGGGGCACCGATTTGCCGGATTGTTCGCCTGACGCCCTGCTTGCCGACCTTGACAGCTGGCTTGCGCCCTATCTTGGGACTTGCCGCCGCCCGGATGATCTAAAGCGGGTTGATCTGACCGCCGCCGTGAAATCCCGCCTGAGTTATGCTGACAACCAAACACTCGACCGGCTTGCGCCTGCTGCAATTACTGCGCCGACCGGCACCGGTCTTCCGATTGACTACAGCAAAGACCAACCAACAATTGCTGTGCGCTTGCAGGAACTGTTCGGCCTGACTGTTCATCCGACTGTCGGCCCCGACCGCTTGCCGTTGTTGATCGACCTGTTGTCACCTGCCCGCCGACCGGTTCAGACCACCGCAGATCTGCCGGGGTTCTGGCAAAGTTCGTATGCGGATGTGCGCAAAGACATGCGCGGTCGCTACCCTCGGCATCCGTGGCCCGAGGACCCAACCGAGGCCGCGCCGACCACGCGGGTCAAACCAAAAGGCACTTAGCCTCTTTCTTTTTCAAATGTCCCCGCCGGAGGCTCCTTTCCGAAGGGCAGTCACTTGCGTTGATATTCACGCGCCAACCGTTCTGGCGACACTCCGGCGAAATACAGTGCCAAAGCCCAAAGGTTTCGCGCACCGCGCCGCAGCCAGCCCTGCTGTTGATACCGCGCTGCCGAGGTTTGCGCGACCGCTGGCAAGGCGCATAGGTAACCGCGAAGCTGACGTGCAATTGCGACGTCTTCCATCAAAGATATATCCCGAAAACCGCCGCTTGCTCGGTACAGCCCACGCGGGATCAACAGACCCTGATCACCATAAGGCAACCCAAACGCCCGGGCCCGGAAATTGGCCCATCCGGCAACCACAGCCGGTGCCAAGCCGTTCGCGCGAAAGGCCAGCCGGAAATATCCAGCCTTTTCGGGCTGCGTCAAAAGATGCGTCAGAACGGCTCTTGTCCAGCCATCCGNNAACGTCGCGCCAAGTTCCGCGGCCAATGCTGCAATGTCATCCGCTGAACCACCGTCGCTGATGATCAACTCGCGGATCAGACCGGCCTCAAGCCCTTCAAACAGCGCTACAGTGCACTCCGGCAGGTCGTGGGCTGCATTCAATGTCGGGATGACAACGCTGATCGGCGCGCGCATATGGCCTCCTTGGGCGGAATGATTTTCTATACCCCCTGTATCTGCGCGACGCGACCGCTATATTGACCCTGAACAGGATGCAGGAGACGCAGGTGACAACCGATCAAAACAACGACCGTACCGTGCTGGAAATTACCGGCGAGGATCGGGTGAAATTCCTGCAGGACCTTGTGACCAATGATCTGGGCCGGATGGCGGACGGGCTGGTTTACGCGGCTTTGCTGTCGCCGCAGGGCAAATACCTGTTTGATTTTTTCGTCTTCGCGCGGGGCGCTGTGATTTACATTGATGTGGCGTCAGATCGCGCTACTGCCTTGGCACAACGCCTGACAATGTACCGCCTGCGCGCCAAAGTCGGTATTGCGGCCAGTGATTTGCTGGTCAGCCGGGGGCTTGGCACACCGCCCAGTGATGCGATGCCTGACCCGCGACATCCGGCACTTGGCTGGCGGCTTTATTCTGAAACTTTGCATCCGGTTGAAGCAGTCGACTGGAACGCCATCCGCGTGGCGCATCTGATCCCCGAAACGGGCATCGAACTGGTGGCGGATGACAGCTATATCCTTGAGATGGGGTTCGAGCGGCTGAGCGGCGTTGATTTCCGCAAGGGCTGCTATGTCGGGCAGGAAGTCACCGCGCGGATGAAGCACAAGACCGAGCTGCGCAAAGGCTTGGCACGGGTGGTTCTGGACGGACCAGCCGAGGCTGGCACTGACATCAACATGGGTGGCAAAGTGATCGGCCGGCTGCACACGGTCTCCGGCGATCAGGCCATGGCGTACCTGCGGTTTGATCAGGCTGGCGACGGGATGCTTGCCGGTAAGGCTGGGGTGCGGATCGACAGCGCCGAGGCTTGACCAACGGTTAAAACCGCAGCATCGTGATCTTATAGGTTGAAAAGGATTACGATGGACGCCGACCCCGGAATATTGGATGCGATTTTTGGTTTTTGGCTGGATATCTGGCGGGCTCTGAAGAACCCGTCGATAAACGGGGCGGTTTTGGCTGTGGTGGCGGTTGCTGGCCTCACCGGTGGGCTTTTGCTTTGGTTTTTCGGCTTTTTCAAACGCGCGGTCCCGCCCGGCCCGTCGATTACCGGGCCAACGGTGGTTATGCCGCTGGCGGATCACGACAAACGCGAGGCGAATTATCGCACAGAGCTGGAACGCCTGCACCAACAGATTTCTGCGTTGCAGACGGAAGCAAGCGGCGATCAGCTTGTAGTTTTACAGGCGGAAAAAGCCGAAATCGAAACCCG
>DJBQ01000049.1:68063-69231 GCA_002430125.1 Rhodobacterales bacterium UBA5972 | reverse complement strand
GTTCTACAGCACCTCCAAACTTGTGGGCTAATTGCAACTCAGCAGCCTCTCTCGATTGCCCTGTTTCGGCGACCCAATCTCGGAATGTTGATCTGAGGCCATGGGGTACGGCTGGCCTTTTAGATTTGGCATCCATGTAGCCAATATTATCAGCCTGATGCATGCGTCGCATGACTGCCGAAAGTGTCATGTCAGATAAGGGAGTTTCATTTCTTGACGGAAAGACCAATCCTTCCCTTTTTTTGAGGGCCAAGAGTATTTCCAACATTTCTTTAATTATTGGAACCCTATGCTCTCGCTTCGCCTTCATGCGCTGAGCGGGGCAGGTCCAAATTCCAAAATGTCCTAATTGCTGCGCTTTTGTTGCATCGAAGATTTTAATCTCATGCCAATGCATCCCTCTTATCTCACCTGATCTGGAGCCTGCCAAAGTAAGCATTTGAAGCGCCAATGCCCCATTCCCATCTCGTTGCTTAAGTTCGGCCCACCAGCGTTGAGTGTCTTCTAACCTTAATGCTGGGTGATGTTCTACTTCAGCCACCTTTGATTTTTGTGGCAACAATGCAGATAAGTTACCTTTCCAAACAGCAGGGTTTGGTGGTGGCAGCATCTGCTTTACAATTGCGTAGTCAAATACTGTTTCTATGCGCCCGCGTAGGCGACTGGCTGTTTCTGTTTTACTTTTCCATATGGGTTTTAATAAATCGTGAATATCATTCACTGTAATTTCGTTGACTGGGCTATTTCCAATCTTGGGAAATGCATACACTTCTAAAGTGGCTTGCCATTGTGCCTTATGTTTGGCGTTGGATAGGCTATCCTGCTTCATCTTAATTACATCCTGGGCAACCTCTGCAAAGGTTGGGATGGAAGTAGGTTTAGAACGTTCGACTTTTGGATTTAACCCCTTAGCAGTCATGGCTTTGTTATCTGTTGAAATGCGTCTTGCCTCTGCGAGCGAGGTTGCAGGGTAGCTTCCTAAACCCAGTTCCAGCTGTTTGCCGCCAAACCGAATTTTTTGCGCCCAGCTTTTTACTCCTGATCTTCTGACACTTATAAATAGGCCATTTCCGTTGTCATCGTAGTATTTTCCAGCATCCATTTTTGAATTAAGAAGCTGAGCTGTTAATTTCTTTTTCATGTTCTGACCCCCACAATGACCCCCACA
>DJBQ01000049.1:37873-67902 GCA_002430125.1 Rhodobacterales bacterium UBA5972 | reverse complement strand
GACCCCCACAATGACCCCCACAAAACTACAAGAACATAGTGGAAATGTAAAGAACGCACTGGAACAAGTCTCTTGTATATTCCAATAAAATATAGGAATAAAAGATCATAATAGACTAATCTGGAATATTAGTTATGCGGAGTTACTATCCGTCGTAGTCATTTTCCATCCTCAAAAAGCGGCGTCATTTGCGCCACGATAACCGAGTTTTCATCCAGCGCCCGTGCCATCAGCGCCCGTTCATCTTCGTCGATATCATGACCATCCGCCAAGCGTTCCTCAAGTGTGCCGTAGCCGGTCACATCCAGCGGCGACATATCGGCCTGCTTTAGGATCACAACGGTTTCGCGCACCGCCTCGGCCTCGTCCACACCAGAGGCGTAGATCATCAGAGCCGCGCCAGACGCGCCTTTGGGCAAGCCGTCGCCGGGATTTCGGCCGACCTCAACCAACAGCGTGAACACTTGCTGGCGTGAAGGTTTCTTGATCTTTTCGTCGGCCATCATGCCCTCTGGCAAAGCGGAATTAATCGCGCAACAACTCGTTGATCGAGGTTTTTGAACGGGTCTTTGCATCGACTTTTTTCACAATCACGGCGCAGTAAAGATTAATGCCGTTTTTAGAAGGCATTGAACCAGCCACAACGACCGACCCCGACGGAACTTCGCCGTACATCACTTCACCGGTTTCCCGGTCAACGATTTTGGTGGATTGGCCGATGAAAACGCCCATGCCCAAAACCGAACCTTCGCGCACGATACAGCCCTCGACGACCTCAGATCGCGCGCCAATGAAACAATTGTCTTCGATAATCGTCGGCCCTGCCTGCATCGGTTCAAGCACGCCGCCGATACCAACGCCACCAGACAAATGCACGTTCTTGCCAATCTGCGCACACGACCCGACCGTGGCCCAGGTATCAACCATAGTGCCGGTATCAACATAAGCCCCAAGGTTAACAAAAGACGGCATCAGCACCACACCGGGCGCGATATAGGCCGACTTGCGGACCACACAATTCGGCACAGCCCGAAACCCAGCAGTTCGCCACTGATTTTCGTCCCAGCCTTTGAATTTGCTATCGACCTTGTCCCACCAACCACCAGCTTGCGGACCACCTTCATGGCGTTCCATATCCTTGATACGAAATCCCAGAAGGACTGCCTTTTTGGCCCATTGGTTGACGTGCCACTTGCCGTCTGCCTGACGTTCAGCAACCCGCAGCACGCCACTGTCCAGCGCGTTCAACGTGGCTTCAATGGCGTCACGAGTTTCACCGGTGGTGGCTGGCGTGATGCTTTCACGGGCCTCCCATGCGGCTTCGATGGCTGTTTCAAGTTGCGCGTTTGACATCGGTTTCTCCAACAAGTGACTGGTCTGTTCAGAGCAGAGCCTATAAATCGTTATACCAAGCTGCGCAATGCGACAACCGTATCAGAACAAGCCAGCGACAACAGGAGTCATCCATGAACAAGATCGCCAAAACCCGCCGGTTCCCGGACGCGCGCGCTGATATTCAGGAAACCAGAAAAATTCCTGATACCGCGCAAACCCGCTCGGCAACTTACAGATTGGCGTTTGCCGACCCTGATTTTCTGTGTCGCGATGAATTGCGGCCCGTACGGCTGCAACTGGAACTACTGAAAACGGAAATGGCGCTGGAAGAACATGGCATTGAAAGCACGATCGTATTGTTCGGCGGGGCGCGCATTCCGGACCCCGCACATAAAGATACGGCAAAGACCAAAACCTTGGCCGGATTGTCAAAATACTATGATGAAGCCCGCGAATTCGCCCGCCTTTGCACTTTGCAGAGCATTGAAACCGGCGGCACCCAGGGCGTCATTATCACCGGCGGCGGCCCCGGTGTTATGGAAGCCGGAAATCGCGGCGCATTTGATGCCGGAGGCAAGTCAATATCCCTGAACATCGTGCTGCCGCATGAACAGGCACCAAACCTCTATGCGACGCCCGAGTTGTGCTTTAACTTTCACTATTTTGCCATTCGTAAGATGCATTTCTTAATGCGCGCAAAGGCGATTGTGGTCTTTCCCGGCGGCTTTGGCACGCTGGACGAGTTGTTCGAAAGCCTGACCCTTATTCAGACCCACCGCATGGCGAACATCCCTGTGATCCTGTTTGGCCGCGATTTTTGGAACAAGATTATCAACTGGCAGGCTTTGGCTGATGCAGGAACGATCTCGGCAGATGATCTGAACCTGTTCACCTTTGTTGAAACCGCTGCCGAGGCGATGGCTGCGCTGAAATCCAGCAACGGCAACTAGCGCCTTCAATCCGCAACTGGCGTCAGCGCATATTCAACGAATTCAGTCTGTTGCAGCAGGTTGAAATTGTCGTCTGAAACCATCGTAAGGCGCGTTTGACCGTTTGCGTCTTGCCAAACCGCGATGCCTTCGAGGTTATCGTGCGTTCCAAAACTCGTCACCAGCAGTGTTTTTTCGTTGGAAAAGCCTTCTTCGGTCACGTCAAAGACGCGAATGCGGCTGGCAAAACCGCCATACCAAACGAAATCCCTTTCCAACAAATAAAATCGGCCATCCGGACCAAAATCTGCCCCGACCGGTAAGAATGGCCCGTCACGGCGAATGCTGAAATGTTGCTGCCAGGCGCCGTTCTTATAAAGATAAACCGGGAACGGCTTGGCGATGTCACCCGACCGCTCTGGAACTGCATATAACAGCCCGTTTTCATCAATCGCCAAAGCTTCCAATCCCGAGTTATTCTGGAAGGATCTGAAATCCGGATGTTCGCCCAACGCCTTCGCTTTCCCGTTCTTCGCGGGGTATTTCCAAACTCTGTGCTGACTTTCAAACGAGACAAAAATCCCGCCTGCGTTATCGATTGCAAGACCCTCGGAATCTATTTGGTACCTTGCAACAGGAACACCCTTTGTATCTTTTAACAGGGTCAGCGGGCTTGATTTCACCGCGCTGATTACGCCTTCGGTTCTGCTGAATTTGCCAGTTAAAATTCGGCCTTTGTCGCTTATCACGGTAAAGTTTTCACCATCGGCTGACACTTCCAGCCCGGAGAACCCTCCAAAATAATCCTGATCTTCGTTCCAGGTAAAGCGACCAAGATAGATCAGTTCATCCCCATAAACCGGCGACGCCAGGGCAATAATCAACCAAGCCAGTAAAGCCTTCATTTTGATTTCAGCACGCCGACACATTGGCGTGGCAAATCGGCCATGATAAATTCGCGAGCCTTACGTGGCCTTGGCTTGGGCTTGGCCGTAGTTGTTTTCTTTTTGGTTTTCTTCTTGGGAACAACCTTAGGCGGGTTCAAATAGTCCGTCACCCACCACGTCAGACTCTTGTCGCACCCATCGCCCTTTGAAATATTAGCAATCGGGGTTTGCGAGATGCATTTTGGCGACCCTTTTGGGCATTTCAGACGTACATGGAAATGATAGTTATGCCCATATAAAGGCCGGATTTTGGCCAGCCAATCCCGGTCTTTCCCAGCCCGTTTGCACATTTCGATTTTAACCGCTGCGGCAACAAAGATGCGGTCAACCATCTTGTCTTTGGAGGCCGCCTTTAAAATCTCCATATGCGCCGGCGTCCAGTTTGAATTGATATTGCGCTGGTCGTCCGTGCGCACCGAGATTGACGAAAGGCTTTCCCGCTCGGCTATTGTCAGATCCAGTCGCTTTGGCGGCAGCATCCAGATATCAGCATCAAGGCCAATCTGATGCGAGGCATGGCTGGACGTCATCGGGCCACCCCGGGGCTGTGTCATATCCCCAATGTAAAGGCCCGCCCAACCATGTTTGGTCGCCTCAACACTGAGGCGTTTGATAAAGTCGATCATTTCCGGATGCGCCCAATTGCGGTTACGGCTTAACCGCATCGCCTGCCATGTCGGTCCGGTTTCCGGCAATTGCTCGCCACCGGCCACGCAGCCATTGTCGTAGTACCCGTAAACTTGTGGCTTTTGTTTCGAGCCGGCCTTTTTTGCCCCGAACAGTTGATTTGCCAAAGGCTCGCCCGGTTTGGGCTTAACGTGATGTGTGCCGGACAACAGTGTAACGGCCAGAGCGGCCAGAAGAATTGGTTTTGTGAAACGCCATCCAATCATGCTTTAGCTACATCACCATTCGGTTTGACCCACAACAACAAAAC
Organism: Rhodobacterales bacterium UBA5972; assembly: GCA_002430125.1. Taxonomy (GTDB): domain Bacteria; phylum Pseudomonadota; class Alphaproteobacteria; order Rhodobacterales; family Rhodobacteraceae; genus UBA5972. The sequence continues at coordinate 63,754 of DJBQ01000049.1, read as the reverse complement.
AAGGCTGATCAGGAACAACACCACCAGTGGTGAAACCCCCAACCGGGCTGAACCCGTCATTTGGGTTGCAAACGCGATCAAGGCTGGGGCCAGAAACGCAGTTGATTTGCCTGACAGGGCATAAAGCCCAAACGCCTCGGTCGGGCGTTCAGGATTTGAGTGGCGCACCATCATCGTGCGCGAACTTGCCTGTAACGCACCACCAGCCGCACCAATCACCGCGCCGCAAACAAAGAATATCTGCGTTGGCAATTGCGACCCAAATGCCAGCTTAATGCCGAAAATATGGGTTGGCGTCATGTTCAGGATCATCACACAAACCCCGATCAGGACCAGCACACAAAAGACAATCACCGGTTTTGGTCCAAACCGCCGGTCAGCAAACCCGCCAACCCAGGAAAAGAACGCCGCCGAGATCGCACTTAGGATGCCGAAAATTCCGACCAATGTTAGTTGCCAATTCAGAACGAAAACTGCGTAAATACCGCCGAACGTGAACACGCCATTCAAAGCGTCGCGGTAAAACAACGACGATCCAAGATAGGCAAACAGGCTTGACCTTTTTGGTAGCGACGCAATCGTGCGTCCCAGATCCGCAAAGGTTTTGCCTACTGAAAACCCGCCAGTACGGCGCGGTGTTTCGCTTACCCATGCAAAGAAAAACACCATCGAAAGGATGTACCAAACGGCGGTGAACGGCCCAACCATGCGCGTGCCTTCGCGTGTTGATGCGTCCAGCAAGCCAAACAAAGGATCAATCCCAATCAGTGTTTTTCCGGTATTTGCGTCGTCAACGACCAACAGAAACATAATGAACAGCGCGATCACGCCGCCCCAATACCCCATCGCAAAGCCCGAGCCTGAAATTTTCCCGACCTGTTTGTCGTTTCCAAGGTCTGGCAGCATCGCGTTGGTAAAGATCGTGGCAAACTCCATCCCCAGAAAACCGATGCCAAAAACCAGCAGGGTGAACATATAGTTGGACCCATCGGCATAGGCCCACCACAACAGAAACGATCCCAGCACATAAAGGATCGAGAAAAACCAGATCCACGGCAAACGCCGCCCGGATGAATCTGCCATCGCCCCAAATATCGGCGCAGTAATCGCAATCGCCAAACCGGCAATTGTCAGCATATTTGCCCAGATCCCTTGGGTATGCGCCTTCGCAGCCTCGATCTCCATGCCGTTGTTTATGAACATGTCACTGACCGTTTGGGCGAAATATGGGCCGAAAATAAAGGTCAAAAGCAAAGTATTATAGGGTTGGCTGGCCCAATCGAATATCATCCAGCCCCAGACCCTTTTCTTATGTGAAACCTCGGCCATTTTATCCCGTCCCTGATTTTGTTCTTTCCAGAATAAGACAGGTTTCACTGCGTCAGGGCAAGGGGCTTTCTGTCAAACCACCGGCGGCCAAGGGCGTTGGCCTTCGGCGGCAATCCAGTCGATCACATAGTCCGGCAAAGCCGGTGACACATCGCCCCAACCCAACAAACTTGCGGCCTTTTGCGGCGCAGCAATGCCGTTCTGGTCGGTCATTGCAGACCGTATAAGGATCGAGGAACTTGCCTCGCCTTTGTGCCACATCGACTGTTGGAAATAAAAAAACCGTTCGTCCCACCCTAGCAAGGTGGACTGCATTTTCAATCTTTGGAACATCTTAACCCGCCGCCGATATCGCACCGAGGCACCAGCAACCGCCATTCCCCAGCCCTGTTTTTTCATCGCGGTGGTCATTCGCAACCGGGATAATAACGGCATCCGTCCCAAATCATACAGCGTCAGCGTCCGACCATTGTTCAGCTCCATCCACGGATCAACATCCCATGGCCAGCACAGATGTGAAGATATATGAATTTCCGTAGGCAATAACTTGTCCGCCCGTCGGTGGACCACCATTTCCTTGGCAAATCGAAAAATCGGGTACATTGCGGCGCTCCAGTTTCCGGCGCTGTTCTGCGGGCAGAGCGTAACAAGATCAAGACCAACATTGCGTCACTGCAGTTGGTCTTGCATCACAGGCGAATGACAATTAGGTCTGCACCTGAACACGGACAAAAGAAGGTTTCAAAATGGGTTCGATCCTGAGTATCCTGCTGCTGATCGCAAATCTTGCCTATTATATCGTGATCGCGCATGTGGTCATGAGCTGGCTGATCAATTTTCAGGTGCTGAACCTGCGTCAACCGATCGTCGCGCAGATTTGGATGGGACTTAACCGGCTGCTTGAACCCATCTATTCCAAAGTGCGGCAATTCCTGCCTAACCTTGGCGGTATGGATTTGGCCCCGCTGGTTGTTTTAGTCGGCCTGATCGCCGTGCGTCTTGTGCTTATCCGTAACGGTGCCTTTGCAGCGTTCTAAACTCAAGACCCGGCAAACGGCGCAGATTTACCCCAGATGGCTTTGACCCGCGCATCGCGACCGCAGCCCTTGCGATAGCTTTTGTAAGCGTCCGCCTGTTTGACATAGCCAAATCGCGTCAGCACCCGATTGGTGCCTAAATAGTAATTCTGGTGATATCCCTCGGCGGGATAAAATGTCGTCGCATTCACGATTTTGGTTGCGAATTTCCGGCCCAAAACACCCTCAGCCGCGGCTTTCGACGCAGTTACGTCGGCTTTCTGGGCATCTCCGTTTGTAAACACAGCAGCCCGATAACTGTCGCCCCGGTCACAAAACTGCCCACCAGCGTCAAAAACATCAATCGTCCGCCAAAAGATATCGGCCAATTCACGATAGGTAACGACGTCAGCGTCAAACTTGATGCGCACAGACTCGTAATGTCCGGTGCCGCCTTTGGTGACCTGCTTATAGGTCGGATTTTTTGTGGTGCCTCCGGTATAACCTGACGTGGTTTCAATGACGCCTTTCACGTGGTCAAAATCTGATTCCACACACCAAAAACATCCCCCCGCAAAAACCGCCGTTTGGATGTCACGCGCACTTGCCGCGCTGTTTTGCAGGATAGCTCCAGCCACAATCGCGATCAAAAGCAGGATGGGTTTCAGGGTTTTCATCGGGGACGCCTTTCGTTTGCTGGGCACTCTTTGTCAGAAAACCGGTGAAATAGAATTGACATAGCCGTGAGGTCACGCATCCGTGAAGTCGTGAAACCGCTTGGCCTTGTTCCTGTGTCTGTCTATCCTTGCCCAAATTCCGGAGGAACCATGTCAACAGACGTCACCACCCATCAGGCCGAAGACGACGACCGCAACGAGTCGATCCTGATCTATGTGGACGGTCAGATCGTGCCGCGTGATATGGCCAAAGTGTCTGTCTACGACAGCGGCTTTATGCTGGGCGACGGTATTTGGGAGGGCCTTCGGCTTTATAACGGCAAATGGGCGTTTCTGAATGAACATATGGATCGCTTATTCGAGGCCTCCAAAGCGATTGACCTTGATATCGGAATGGATCGCAGCGGCGTCATCCAGGCGCTGGAAGCAACCCGCCAAGCCAACAATATGCACACCGATGCGCACGCACGCCTGATGATCACCCGCGGGGTAAAAGTTAAACCGTTTCAGCATCCGTCGCTGTCGCGTTCAGGCCCGACGATGGTTATCATCGTTGAACATTCCAAACCCTCGATCCCCCGCCCAATTCGCCTGGCAACAGTGCCGCATATTCGCGGCCTGCCAATGAGCCAGGACCCCAAGCTGAACTCGCACAGCAAACTAAACTGCGTTCTGGCCTGTATTGCTGCGGAAAAAGCCGGGGCGGACGAGGCGTTAATGCTGGACGTGCATGGCTTTGTGAATACGACCAATGCCTGCAACTTTTTCATCGTGCGCAAGGGTGCAGTTTGGACCTCGACCGGGGATTATTGCATGAACGGGATTACCCGGCAGAAAGTGATCGATCTGTGCCGTGCCAATGACATTCCGATTTTTGAACGCAACTATTCGCTGGTCGATACCTACGGCGCTGACGAGGCCTTTTTGACCGGTACGTTTGGCGCGCAAACCCCGGTTTCAACACTAGACGGTCGGCAAATCGGCGATGGAACGCTTGGGCCGGTTACCGCTAAACTGCGCGGGATTTATGCTGATCTGGTGCGGCTGGAAACTGCATGAGACTTGCGGTCTGGTCGGGGCCACGCAACCTTTCAACCGCTATGATGTATGCTTTCGCCGCCAGAACCGATTGCGCCATCTGGGACGAACCGTTTTACGCAGCCTATTTGCAGGCAACAGGTTTGCAACATCCAATGCGTGCAGAAATCCTGTCGGCCGGATTGCAGGATGCCAGTAAAGTGATTGCAAAATGCCTTGGCCCAACCCCACATGGCAAATCTGTATTCTATCAAAAACATATGACCCAGCACATGATCCACGGATTTGACCGAAGCTGGATCGCCGACTGCACAAATGTCTTTCTGATCCGTCATCCCGCCCGGGTGGTTGCCAGTTATGCTGCAAAACGCGAGAACCCGACGCTGGACGATATTGGGTTTCGCCAGCAGGCTGAATTGTTTGATTTGGTCTGCCAGCAATTGGGAACCCCGCCGCCGGTACTGGACAGTTTTGACATTCGAATGGACCCGGAAACACAACTGCGAAAGCTTTGCCTCAGGATCAATCTGCCATTTCAGCCGGAAATGTTACATTGGCAACAAGGTGGCCACCCTGATGATGGGGCCTGGGCGGCGCATTGGTACGGGGCCGTCCGGCAGTCAACCGGTTTTGCCGCACCCGAACCCGACTTGCCACAAGTTGACGACCATTTGCGGCCGGTTCTGGAGCAGGCCTTGTCGTACTATGAGAAAATGCGCAAATTCAGGCTTTAAGCAGCCAATTCTTTCAATGTATTCACCTCGAACCGTTGCAATATCGGTCTGGCAGGCTCAGTGGCTTTGGTGGCTGCACCGCTTGCCAGTTCGGGGAACAGCTCCAGTATCTCGTCAAGCAGTGCCTTATCCATGCCGCTGATCGTCGTTGCCCCAGCAAGGAAACTTTCGGTCGCCAAACCTTCACTGAGAATCATTTCATGGCGGTCAAACATGATGTGAAAGTATTCAACCTCTCGGCGATCTACATCAATCCGGATACCGTTCTTGCCGACCATCGAAGCCGCTGGCGCAATAACCTCATCCGTACCGAAATTAAGTTCAACCTGCCAACCACTGAGCATAACGCGGTGTTGCGGAGAGACATATAAATCCCGCGCAGGAACGTTGCGGGCGAAACTGCTGGCGGGAATTAGGACCGGACGCAAATGCGGTTGGGCAATCAGATCCCGGATAGATAGACTGGCCTTACCGGCCCAGCGTATCGGTTGCATGCCATGGTCTTTGGTTTCCACCAGATCACCGATCCGCAGATTTTCAACGGGCCGATTTCCCTTGCTGGTTAAAATTCGGGTCCCACGCACAAAACACAAAAGTTGCGAATAATTTACATTTGTATAATTCGTGTAGCCCAACAAATTGAAGGTAGTTCCAACCGTTGCGCTCGGAATGGTTGGCCCGGAATCGTTCATAATAAACGAGCGCATGACACCGTTAATCCGGAGCTGGAACGTTTTAACCGTCTCGGTACCGCCATTAATCGAGATCGTATCGTCGTAATAGAAACGATACCTCTGAACTGCAGATCCGTCCATTGTCATCACTTGCGAGGATCCGGAATCCGAGCCTTCTGAGCTTTGCAAAGTTAAGTCGCCATCAGTTATCGTCAGCTGAAACACACCCGAAATGGACGTGTTGCTGCCGTTGGTGACATAGGAATTTGACACCTCATAGATGGTAATCGTCGTCGTTGGCACGGCTCGCCTCCTAACCGCGTGGCATTTATTGCTCTTTTTTTGGCCGTGACCTCTTTTTATCAAGAACGGGTCACTGGCTTATTCGTAACCTTACTAAGTCCCCGGAGACTATTGTTTCGAATTTGGAAACACCCGCGAAATCCAAGCGATTCGTGAACCTTTGGACGGGTGTTGCAATTCTGCAATTATTTTAGGGGCTTACCGTCCAGAACAGCAAAACGCCTAATTGTTTTCGCGCAAGTTTCGCATCGCCAACAGCCGCAGCCTTAACGCGTTAATTTTTATAAAACCGCCCGCATCTTTCTGGTCATATGCCCCTTGATCGTCCTCAAATGTGACGTGCTGTTCCGAATACAGGCTGTATCTCGACCAGCGCCCAACCGTTTGAACCAGCCCTTTATATAGCTTCAAACGAACCGTTCCCGCCACATAATGCTGGCTTTTGTCGATCAACGCCTGCAGCATTTCCCGTTCCGGACTGAACCAAAAGCCGTTGTAAATCATTTCGGCATATTTCGGCATCAACTCGTCTTTAAGATGTGCTGCACCCCGATCCAGCGTGATTGATTCAATCCCCCTATGCGCTTCCAGCATGATCGTCCCGCCCGGAGTTTCATAAATCCCGCGTGATTTCATGCCGACAAAACGACCTTCGACCAGATCAAGACGGCCAATCCCGTGCCTGCCGCCATATTCGTTCAGTGCCGTCAGCATTTCTGCCGGGCTGTGCGCCACACCATTAATGGCGACCGGATCACCCTTTTCATACGTAATCTCGATAAATTCCGGCGTGTTTGGTGCATCTTCCGGATGAACTGTGCGTTGATAGACGTAATCCGGCGCCGCCTCGGCAGGGTTTTCCAGCACTTTACCTTCGCTCGAGGTGTGCAAAAGGTTTGCATCCACCGAAAACGGCGCTTCGCCACGCTTGTCTTTGGCGATCGGAATTTGGTTCTTTTCCGCAAATTCCAGCAACCGCGTGCGGCTGGTCAGTTCCCATTCGCGCCACGGCGCAATAACTTTGATTTCCGGGTTCAGTGCATAGGCCGACAATTCGAACCGAACCTGATCGTTGCCCTTGCCAGTTGCGCCATGCGCAATCGCATCCGCCCCGGTTTCGGCAGCAATCTCGACCAGCCGTTTGGAAATCAGCGGTCGTGCGATCGAAGTTCCCAGCAGATACAGCCCTTCGTAAACCGCATTGGCGCGGAACATCGGAAACACGAAATCGCGGACAAATTCTTCGCGGGCATCTTCGATATAGATGTTTTCCGGCTTGATCCCCATCAATTCAGCCTTGGCCCGCGCCGGCTCCAACTCCTCACCCTGCCCCAGATCGGCGGTGAACGTGACGACTTCACACCCGTATTCAGTTTGCAGCCATTTCAGAATGATCGATGTATCCAAACCGCCTGAATAGGCTAGAACGACTTTTTTAGGCGCTGACACTGGCATGCTCCGACAAGGTATGGTTTCTGGCGGGCGGTCTATTTGGTTTTGTGCGGCACTGCAACGGCATAGGCGCATCGGTCGCGTTGTGTTTTACTGCATTTCGCGGCCTAAGTGCCGCCAATCAAGGAGGGATCATGTCAGATTTTGTCGCCCGGGCCATGGCCTCTCGTCGTGAAATGCGTGCTGTTTTTGCGGAAACGCCGCTGCAAAAGAACGAGTATCTGTCGGCGCGTTATGCCGCGAATATCTACCTTAAGCGCGAAGATTTATCGCCGGTGCGGTCTTATAAAATCAGGGGTGCGTTTAATGCCATGCGAAAAAACCTTGACGAAACCCCTGATCGCAACCGGTTTGTTTGCGCTTCGGCTGGCAATCACGCGCAGGGCGTCGCCTTCATGTGCAAGCACTTTTCAGCACATGGGGTGATCTTCATGCCCGTCACGACGCCGCAGCAAAAAATTGACAAGACCAAAGCGTTTGGCGGCAGCAATATTGAAATCCAACTGGTTGGCGATTATTTCGAGAACACTTTGGCGGCTGCCATATCATATTGTGCCGCCGAAAACGCCACGTTCCTGTCGCCGTTTGACGATCTTAACGTGATCGAAGGTCAGGCATCTGTCGCAGTCGAGATGTTGGAACAATGCCCCGAATCCATAGATATCGTCGTTCTTCCAGTCGGCGGTGGGGGCCTGTCTGCCGGGGTTGTAACCTACCTGAATGCCGTTTCGCCCAAAACCGAATTCAGGTTTGTGGAGCCAATGGGCGGTGCAAGCCTGGCCGCAGCCCTTGCCAACCACGGCCCGATCGCTTTGAAAAAGGTCAATAATTTCGTCGATGGCGCAGCGGTTGCGCGTATCGGTGACAAAACCTACGCAGCACTTGCAGCCGTGAACCCTGCCCATGTTATTGCGGTATCAGAGGACCGGATTTGCACCACAATGTTGGAAATGCTGAACGTCGAAGGCATTGTTCTTGAACCGGCAGGCGCCTTATCCGTTGATGCGCTTAAGGATATTGCCGACGACATTCGCGGCAAAACCGTTGTTTGCGTTACCTCAGGCGGTAACTTTGATTTCGAGCGTTTGCCCGAAGTGAAAGAACGCGCGCTTAAATTCGCCGGGCTGAAGAAATACTTCATCATTCGCTTCCCGCAACGCCCAGGCGCCCTGCGCGAATTTCTTAACGCGCTTGGGCCTGACGACGACATAACCCGGTTTGAATACCTCAAGAAATCCGCGCGTAACTTTGGGTCGGTCCTCATCGGGATCGAGGCCAAGAACGCCGGTGATTTCCCGGATATCTGCGCCCGGCTGGATGCGTCGGGAATGTCGTACCAAGACATTACCGACAACGAGGCCCTCAGTCAGTTTCTGGTTTGATCGTCCTGAAAGTTGCCAACTTAAACAGTCCCAATCTGGCTTAAAAACACCTCCTTTGACTGCGCGTACATTTCCAGAATTCCGGCAATCGGAATGTCCTGTACCTGCCCTTTTCCCGCTAGTTTTTCAGCGACCGAACACATGTTGCCAAGCTGATCAAACCCAAGGTTAAGCGCACAGCCTTTCAGGAAATGCATGTCCTGTTCCAGTTCAGCCTCGACTGGCGAAGATGCCAGCCTGCCGATCACTTCTTCCACTTCCTCCAGGAATAATTCGACAACTTCGCCAATTTCGTCAGCGCCGATATCTTCCTGCAGCTCTTTTACCCTTGACCAGTTTATCACGCCACATCTCCAGCGTTTTTGGTGGTGACCCCGTGATCAGAAGGATGCAGCACCGAGATTAACAATGCGTTGCGGCCAGATGCAACTTTCGGCGCATTTTACTTTTCACTCCACGTTAATTCCGTTCGGTCTAGGCTGGTTGAACAACGGTGAAACGGGTGGAGTATCAAGTGAACAAACAGCCTCGTGGCGAAACTGAGATCGCGCTCTTAAAGGAATGCGTTCGGCCTTTTGACATTCTCGTCGTTGATGACAGCCGGTTGCAAAGACGTCTGCTGACGGTCGCGCTCAAGCGTTGGGGTTACATCGTTCACGAAGCAGATTCCGGCCATGCCGCTTTGGCTATTTGTACGTCCCGAAATATCGATATGATCCTCAGCGACTGGGTTATGCCGGGGATGGATGGGTTGGAATTTTGCCGCCAGTTCCGGCGTCTTTCACGCGATTCCTATGGCTATTTCATTCTGCTGACATCCAAGGACGAAAAAGGCGAGGTCGCACAAGGCCTTGATGTTGGCGCCGACGATTTTCTGACCAAACCGGTGAACTCCGGCGAATTACGGGCGCGCCTCAGGGCTGGCGAGCGGGTTTTGGGGATGGAACGGGAATTGGTTGAAAAAAACCGGTCGATTTCTGCAACGCTGCTTGAATTACAGGCCTTATACCAAGCCATCGATCGCGACCTTGAGGAAGCCAAGAAATTGCAGCTTTCCTTGATGCCTGAAACCCTTTGCGCCTTTCCAACCGCCCGGGTTTCTTTGCTTTTGCAGTCAAGCGGACATGTTGGCGGTGACATGGTTGGATTTTACTTCCGCAGCCCAACCCGGATCGGCGTCTATGGGTTTGATGTCTCGGGCCACGGTGTCAGTTCGGCCCTGATGACGGCGCGGCTTGCCGGATGCCTTGGGGTAAACAACCCCGCCCACAGCATCGCTATGCAACAAAATCCTGACAACAGTTACAGCGTCAAACATCCTTCGGACATTGCCGCCGCTTTGAACCAAAGGATGCTGGACGAGCTGGATACCGACCTTTATCTGACAATGCTGCTGGCCGATATCGACCTTGAAACCGGGGCGATGACATTTGTGCAAGCCGGGCACCCGCATCCCGCCATTCAATCGCCAAACCAACCTCCGGTTTTTATCGGCAATGGTGGTTTACCAATCGGACTGATCCCCGATGCCAGCTTTGGCGCGATTGATCACAAACTTAATCCGGGGGATAGGTTCCTGATCTATTCTGACGGCTTCACCGAAGCGACGGATTCAGATAATATAATGCTGGGCCAGGACGATTGGGCCGAGATATTGACCAAATATCAGCATTGTACAGGCCCCGAAGTTTTATCAGACTTGGTTTGGGAGACCCTCGCCTTTTCCGCAAATGGCGAGGCGGATGATGACCTTTCTGCAGTTCTGGTGGAGTTTCTGGGGTAAAGCGTTTTGGGCTATAACAGCCCTACAAAATGCCGGTCACCTTGGTTGCTGAGGATATGCCTTGCCTCGGAAATGTCTATCCAATGAGCGGTGTGGAACGGCTCCGGTATATCACCTTTCTGGCGCGTTGGACGGCATAGATAAATGTGACAGATCTTGCGCGCCCAAAAGTCATATTCCGGCATATAGGTATACCGCAAGAACGCCCCCATCCGGCGTTCAACTGACATTCCCCAACCGGTTTCCTCAAAAACTTCGCGGTGCAGGGCCGCAAGCGGTGATTCTCCGGCATCAATTCCGCCACCGGGCAGTTGATATTCTTCATCGGGCTGCGACTGATGGGTAATCAACATCTGGCGGCACAGCCGCAAAATCCCATACGCACCGGGGCGCGGTCGATACTTGACGCCCGCCTTTATCGCTTCACCAAAACGTCTGTTCATATTGGTCCACTTTTTGTCAGGCAGAGGTTGATTTGCCTTGCCCGGATAACTTGTCTATTGGAACGCCAACCTCGTCAAGAAAAGCTGCATCCATGACTTTGACCCAAAAAATTGCCTGGGATGATACCGTTCTGCCGTTCCAGTTGGATCGTTCTGATATCCGTGGCCGAATTGCCCGCCTTGATGGCGTTTTGGTCGAGGTTCTGCGCCAGCATAATTATCCACCAGCCGTCGAGGCAATGGTTGCCGAGGCTGCGATTCTGACGGCCCTGATTGGCCAGACAATCAAGATACGTTGGAAATTGTCGCTGCAAATCCGCGGCAACGGGCCGCTGAAGTTCATTGCGACCGATTATTACGGCCCAACCGAGGAAGGCGAGGTCGCACGCATCCGCGCCTATGCCTCTTATGACGACGCAGCCGTCGCCAGCGCCACGGGGTTGCCATTTTCCCTGATCGGCAAGGGTATGTTTGGTATGCTGATCGACCAGGGCCCGGACATGAGCCCCTATCAAGGCATCACGCCCTTGGCTGGCGGGTCACTGTCAGCCTGCGCCGAAACTTATTTCGCACAATCTGAACAATTGCCGACACGTTTCGCAATTTCGATGGGAAAATCCACCGAACAATCCGGCACCGAAAGCTGGCGCGCCGGTGGTATCATGCTGCAACACATGCCGAAATCCTCGCTTGAGGCACAGGGGTCATCCGGCGACGATGGATTGCTGACAGCCAGCGATCTGATGCAAGACGACGACGGCGAAAACTGGAGCCGTGTAAATTCTCATTTGGACACGGTTGAAGACCTTGAACTGGTTGGCCCGCATGTTTCCCCAACCCAGTTGTTACACCGATTGTTTCACGAGGAAATACCTCGGGTCTTTGACGCCCAGCCCATCAAATTCGGCTGCACTTGTTCGGCAGAAAAGGTTGAGCAGGCAATGTCAGTCTATTCCGCGGGCGATATCCTTGAAATGACAACTGATAAGGGCAAAGTAACCGCCGATTGTCAGTTCTGCGGGGCGCATTATGAATTTGATCCGGCGGAATTGGGTTTAGAAGCAACAAAACGGGACTAGTCGCAGGGGCCTTGCAGCAACCGTTCCGCTGGTTCATGTAAGAGCGATGGATCACCCTAAGAACTCGATCGAACACGTGCGTTGGGCTGTCAAACACGGCCCCAACGTGGACTCGTCAGATTTTGACCTTAACCCGGGCGCGGATTGGGGGCAGTCAACCAAATCATCCCGACCCGCCGCTGTTCTTGTGCCCCTGATCCAGCGCGCTAATGGGCTGAACGTAATCCTGACCAAACGAGCCTCGCATTTGAAACATCACCCGGGCCAAATTGCCTTTCCGGGTGGCAAAGTGGAAACCTTCGACGCCAGCACAACGGCTGCGGCGTTGCGGGAAGCGCAGGAAGAAATCGGCCTGCATGCAACCAATGTAAACGCGATTGGCACGCTGCCATTTCACCATACTGTCACAAGTTTTCAGGTCACGCCGATCGTCGGTCTGGTCCTGTCCGATTTCACACCTATCCCCCAAGTCGGCGAAGTGGAGGAAGTGTTCGAGGTTCCCTTGCCTTACCTTTCCGACCCCGCGAACTTTCTTATTGAAGGGCGCTTTTGGGGGGGCAGTAAGCGCTACTATTACACGATCCCTTATGGCCCCTATTATATCTGGGGCGCCACCGCGCGCATTTTGCGCGGGTTCGCGGAAAGGCTGGTGCAGGCATGAAAGTTACCGGGCTCTGGCTGAACAATCCGGCGACCCAGCAGGTAATGTCGATGCTTGCAGGCGGTGGTTTTCAGGCTTTCGCCGTTGGTGGCTGTGTCCGCAATGCCCTGCTGAAGATTGCCATAAACGACGTTGATATCGCGACTAACGCACATCCTGAACAAGTGATTGCGCTGGCGAAGAACATTGGTTTGAAGACGGTGCCGACGGGCATTGAACATGGCACGATCACCGTCGTTTGCGACAATACCGGTTTTGAGGTGACCACGTTTCGCAAGGACATCGAAACCGACGGGCGGCGGGCGGTTGTGGCATTTGCCGAAACGCTGGACGAGGATGCACATCGCCGGGATTTCACGGTTAACGCGCTTTACGTCGATCAGGATGGCACCGTCACCGACCCGCTGGGCGGTCTTGTTGATATCGCCGCACGAAAAATCCGCTTCATCGACAATGCCAGTGACCGCATCCGCGAAGATTACCTGCGCATTTTGCGGTTTTTTCGCTTTCACGCGTGGTATGGCGATGCTCATGCGGGGATAGATGCCGAAGGCCTGGCGGCATGTGCTGAATTGGCGGAGGGTATTGAAACCCTCTCAAAAGAACGAATTGGCCACGAAATTCTAAAACTTCTGGCGTCAGAAAATCCCGCCCCCAGTCTTGCGACGATGGAAATCAGTGGAATCCTGGCGCGGGTTATGCCGGGCGCAACTGCTTTGACCGTCGCACCACTGGTGCATTTTGAACAGGAATTGGCTGTTACTCCGGACCCTATCCGTCGGCTTGCGGCAATCGGCGGCGAAGATCCTGCGCGGAATTTGCGGCTTTCAAAAGTTGAACAACGGCGGCTTGCGACACTTTCCGACGGTATAGCAAGCGCGGCGCAAATGCCGGAACTGGCCTATCGGCTGGGCGTTACGGCCGCGCTTGACGCTGCTTTGCTGCGCGCTGCCATCCTGCAAATGCCTGTTCCAGAAGGCTTATTTCAATTGCTGCAATCGGCTTCCGAGCAAAAGTTTCCGATAGCCGCCGGTGATCTTGCCGGCAACTTTCAAGGGGCATCCTTGGGTGCGCGACTGAAGAAACTCGAAGCTGACTGGATCGCCTCGGGTTTCAGTCTGACGAAGCGCCAACTCCTGTCTTGACCGCGGCGAAATGCGCTCACATGATAGGTCAGTAACTGCGACCTAAAAGCAACCACCATGACCCTTAACATTCTTCTGTCCTTGATCGGCATTGCCCTAACGACCTCGTGGACGCCGGGGCCGAACAATTCAATGCTGGCCAGTTCCGGCGCAACTTACGGAATCCGGGCTTCGTTGCCGCATGTGTTCGGGGTTATGCTGGGATTTCCTGTGATGATATTTCTGGTTGGCCTTGGCTTGGGCGAGCTGTTTCAAACCCACCCCATCATGGAACAAGTCCTGCGGTATGTCGGGGCCGCAATGATGCTGTGGATCGCCTGGAAAATCGCCAATGCCGCCGCCCCCGGCAGTGCAGGTGCCGCCAGTCGGCCCATGCGGTTTTTCGAGGCGGCGGGGTTCCAGTGGATCAACCCCAAAGGCTGGCTGGCCGCCGTTGCGATGACCAGTCAGTTCGTAACGCCCGAAAACCCGTTGATCACGTCACTGATTATCAGCATCGTGTTCTTCTTTACCGGCCTTACATCGACTTTTGCGTGGCTAAGTTTTGGACGCTCCATGGGGCGTTTTCTGAACACCACGCACAAACTGCGCGCCTTCAACATCGCAATGGCTGTGATCCTGATCGTTTTTCTGGTTGTTCTGTTGTTGGGGCGGTAAAAGATTTCGCGCCATTCGCATTCAAATCCCGGAACCAGCCAAATTGCCCCTTGCATTGAATGCCTGAATCGTGTGTTCTGACCGGCTTTGCGTCCCCATCCAAATGGTCATCCAATGTTTCGTTATTTTGAAAAACTCGTCGATCCTTACACGCCGTACGACGATCAAGACAGTCCACCGGGTACGCTGTTTGCGTTTCTGAATGACTATCTGAAACCTCTGCGGAAGGTTCTGTTGGCGATCCTCATTCTGACGGCAATCGTCGGGTTGATCGAGGTTGGACTGATCTATTTCATCGGCGTAGTTGTTGATCTTTTAACCAACACCACGCCTGATCGGGTATTTGTGGATCACGGCTGGAAACTGGGTATTCTGGCGGCGTTCATTCTGCTGGTGCGCCCATTTTTTCAGGTTCTGGATGCGGCTTTTCTGAACCAATCCCTGATGCCAAACTTTGGCACCCTGATCCGGTGGCGCAGTCACCGGCACGTGCTGCGCCAATCAATTGGATGGTTTGAAAACGACTTCGCGGGCCGTATCGCTAACCGCATCATGCAAACTGCCCCGGCGGCGGGCGAGGCGGTTTATCAGGTGTTTGATGCCGTGGTTTACGCGCTGATTTACATGCTTGGCGCGCTGTGGCTGTTGGCGGATATTGACTGGCGACTGGCCATTCCCCTGGTGATCTGGCTGACCGCATATCTGTCGCTGATCGGCTGGACGATCCCACGTGTCGGGCGTGCCTCCAAGGCGTTTTCTGACGCGCGGTCCGAGATTAACGGGCGGATTGTGGACAGCTATTCCAACATTCAGTCGGTCAAACTTTTTGCCCATAATGCTACCGAAGAATCCTATGCACTCGAGGCGATTGAAAACGCCCGCCAGACGTTTTCTCGCCAGATGCGCCTGATCACCCTGATGGAACTGGGCTTAAGCACCATCAACGGCATCCTGATCGTGTCGGTCATCGGCTGGGCAATTGTGCTTTGGCAACAAGGGCATACGTCTATCGGAACCGTGGCGGCGGCGTCGGCGCTGACATTGCGACTGAACGCGATGACCGGGTGGATCATGTGGTCGTTGTCCTCGCTGTTTCAGCAACTGGGCGTGGTGTCCGAAGGCATGCAAACGATTGCCCAGCCGATTGAACTGACCGACAAAAAGGGTGCCACTGATCTTGCGATTACCAACTGCGCGATTTCGGTTCAAAACGTCAGCCATCATTACGGCAAGGGTAGCGGCGGGCTGGACCGGATATCACTGACGATCAACGGCGGTGAAAAAGTCGGCGTCGTGGGTCGATCCGGGGCAGGGAAATCTTCGCTCGTCAATCTGATGCTGCGGTTTCACGATGTCGAAGGCGGCGCGATTACAATCGACGGGCAGGATATCCGCGATGTGACGCAGGAATCCCTGCGTCGACAAATCGGCATGGTGACCCAAGACAGCTCTCTTTTGCATCGGTCAGTTCGTGACAACATCCTTTATGGCCGCCCTGATGCAAGCGACGAAGACTTGTATATGGCCGCCAAACGCGCTGAAGCCTGGGAGTTCATTCAGGGCTTACAAGACCCAAAAGGCCGCAAAATGTTTGACGCCTTCGTCGGTGAACGTGGTGTGAAACTGTCAGGCGGCCAACGCCAGCGGATCTCGCTGGCCCGCGTGATCCTGAAAAACGCCCCGATTTTGGTGTTGGATGAGGCAACTTCGGCGCTGGACAGCGAAGTCGAGGCGGCAATCCTTGATACGCTTTACGGCGTGATGGAAGGCAAAACCGTGATCGCCATCGCCCACCGTTTGTCAACGATTGCCCATATGGACCGGATTATTGTCCTTGACGACGGGCGCGTTGCAGAACAAGGAACCCATGCGGAATTGTTAGCGCTTTCAGGTCTTTATGCAATGTTCTGGTCGCGCCAATCCGGTGGTTTCATTGGGATTGACGAGGCCGATTGATGCAAAGCTTTACAATCAAACGGTTGGGCCACCAAGCAGACGGCATCGCCGACGGGCCGAACGGGGACATTTACGTGCCCTTCACCCTGCCGGGCGAAGTGGTCCAAGGCGTTTTGTCCGGCGACCGCCTGACAGATATGCGCGTTCTGACCTCCTCGCCGGATCGCATCAAACCACCTTGCGTACATTTCAAAACCTGCGGCGGCTGCGCCTTGCAGCACGTTTCTGACGCGTTTCTTGCAACCTGGAAGATCGAGGTGGTTAAAACAGCCCTAACCGCACAAGGACTAAGTGCGCGATTTCTGCCAATTGAAACCTCGCCGCCGCAAAGCCGCCGCCGCGCGACGTTTAGCGCCCGCCGCACCAAAAAAGGAAAAATGGTTGGGTTTCATGGTCGAGCTTCGGACAGTTTGGTTGAAATTTCCGGCTGCCAGCTTTTGCATCCGGACCTGATTGCCGGACTGCCGGCATTTGCAGCGATCACCCGCATCGGCGCCACCCGCAGCGCGTCGATTTCCCTTGCGGTCACGCAATCGGAAAACGGTCTTGATGTTGATGTTAAGCAGGCAAAGCCGACAGATGGGCCAATGTTGATGGAGCTCGGGGCGCTGACCGAACGCCTGAAACTGGCACGGCTGAGCTGGAACGGCGAAACCATTGCCAGCCGAATTGCCCCTACACAGCGGTTTCAGACCGCCACCGTCACCCCACCGCCTGACGCATTCCTGCAAGCAACGGCGCATGGGCAAGCCGCGTTGACCAAGGCAGTTCTTGCCGCTATCGGCCCCGCCAAACGCGTGGCCGATCTGTTCGCCGGTTGCGGGACATTCACCTTGCCGTTGGCCAAACTGGCCGAGGTTCACGCGGTGGAATCCGACGCAGCCGCCCTAGCAGCCCTCGACGTAGGTTGGCGTAAAGCTGTGGGCTTAAAGACGATCACAACCCAAACCCGCGACCTGTTTCGCCGCCCGCTGGAACCATCCGAACTTGACCGTTTTGACGCTGTGGTGCTTGACCCACCCCGTGCGGGTGCCAAAGCACAGGTCGAGGCGCTGGCCACCAGCAAAGTCCCTTGTATCGCCGCAGTCTCCTGCAATCCGGTCACGTTCGCCCGCGATGCGGCGACCTTGATCGCCGGAGGTTACAGGCTTGATTGGGTGCAAGTCGTTGACCAATTCCGCTGGTCACCACATGTCGAACTGGTTGGCAGCTTTACCCGAGCTTAACAATCACGCGGGAAACAACCCAGCCGATCAGCATGAAAACCACAGCGGTTCCGATCGTGGTGGCGTAAAAAACCAGCCGTTCATCCATGACCATGTCATTCAGGAAAGGATAAGGCAGCCCATTCGCAGCTTTGCCTTCCGGAAAACTGTTCAAAGGGCGCACCAACACCTCAACCCAAGCGATGTAGCTTACAAAAACCGCCAGCATCGTGACCAGCGTCCGCACGATGTTCCGAAAAACACCCAGAATGAAAAACGCGTCAACCATCATCAAAAATGGCCCCAGCGCGTGCAGGTAGTACTCCTGATACCAAACAATCGGGCCGTTCGAATTCACCAAAGCCGGATTGATGAACCAAAGCTTCCAATACATGAAAACCACAATGGCACCCAATACCACGGTTGCTGAGACGAGCGGATTATAAGTTTTGGTGGATTTTCCAAGCACCAATCTTAACATCATCCACGAAACAACAAGATTCGCCGTCAGGCCCCAGATTGTCAGAAACCGGAACTGCCAGCCAAACGCATCAAGCGAGGTTTGCGTAAACTGGTAAAACCAGAACCCCAAGGCCAAAAGGAAAATGGTCCATCGGGAATACGTCACTGTTGGTGAAAATTTGGTAGTCATAATACCCCTGCTTGCAACCAAAAAAATCTATGCGCGGCGACTGGCAACCGAAGCAATACCCAGCGCCTCCAATACCTTAGCTTCGATCTGTGGCGCATTCATCCCGGCGATATCATACATCGCCTTCGGGCTGTTCTGGTCGATGAAAATATCCGGTAACACCATTGAACGAAACTTCAGTCCCCGATCAAAAACACCTTTATCCGCCAAAAATTGCGCGACATGGCTGCCAAAACCGCCAACGGCGCCCTCTTCAATGGTGATCAAAGCTTCGTGGTCGGCGACCAGATCAAGGATCATTTCATGGTCCAAAGGTTTGGCAAACCGCGCATCGGCAATTGTCGGATGAATGCCCTTTGCTGCCAGATTCTCGGCGGCTTTTTGGACTTCTTGCAAGCGCGTGCCAAACGACAAAATCGCCACCCGGCTGCCCTTTTGAATGATCCGTCCTTTGCCGATTTCCAGCACTTCGCCGCGCTCAGGGATCAAGACGCCTACCCCTTCACCACGCGGATACCGGAACGCCGACGGGCGGTCGTTGATCGACGCGGCAGTGGCGACCATATGCACAAGCTCGGCTTCGTCAGCCGCCGCCATCACAACAAAATCCGGCAGATTGGCCAGAAAAGCAATATCAAACGCCCCGGCATGCGTCGCCCCATCGGCCCCGACCAGCCCAGCGCGGTCAATGGCAAAGCGAACCGGCAGACGTTGGATCGCTACGTCATGCACAACCTGATCGTATCCGCGCTGCAGAAAGGTCGAATAAATCGCACAAAACGGCTTCATTCCGCCCGCCGCCAGCGCCGCGCTGAAGGTCACGCCGTGTTGTTCGGCAATACCAACGTCAAAGCACCGTTTCGGAAAGCGTTCGGCAAACAAATCAAGCCCGGTTCCATCCGGCATCGCGGCGGTGACTGCAACGATCTTGTCGTCCCTCTCGGCCTCGGCAATCAGGCTTTGCGCAAATATTTTGGTATAACTTGGCGCATTCGATGGCGCTTTGTGCTGCGTGCCGGAAACCACATCAAATTTCGCAACCGCGTGGTGTTTATCCGACGCGGCCTCGGCCGGGCCATAGCCTTTACCCTTACGGGTCAGAACATGGATCAACGTCGGCCCATCCGCCCTTGCCTTAACGGTACGTAAAACGGCCAGCAATTGTTCCATATCATGACCATCAATCGGCCCGACATAGGAAAACCCAAGTTCCTCAAACAGCGTGCCGCCAACGGTCATTGACTTGACCATTTCCTTGGCGCGCCTCGCACCTTCCTGAAACGGTTCCGGCAGCAAACTGATCGCACCCTTGGCGGCGGCCTTCAATTCCTGATACGGATCCCCGGCATAAAGCCGCGACAGATAAGCCGACAACGCGCCAACAGGCGGGGCGATCGACATTTCATTGTCATTCAGCACCACAAACAAACGTTTACCCAAATGCCCGGCATTGTTCAGCGCCTCAAACGCCATGCCCGCTGACATCGCCCCGTCACCGATCACCGCAATCGCATCCCCAAGGCCGGGTTCGGGTGACCCACCCAGATCACGTGCCACCGCAAAACCGAGGGCTGCCGAGATCGAGGTTGAACTATGCGCCGCCCCAAACGGGTCATAGGAACTTTCACTGCGCTTGGTGAAACCCGACAGACCGCCGGGTTGGCGCAGCGTGCGAATTCGGTCGCGTCGTCCGGTCAATATTTTGTGCGGATAACACTGGTGCCCGACATCCCAGATCAACCGATCTTTCGGCGTGTCAAAAACCGCGTGCAAAGCCGTGGCCAATTCGACAACGCCCAAGCCAGCCCCAAGATGCCCGCCAGTAACCGAAACCGCCGAGATCGTTTCCGCCCGCACTTCATCCGCCAACGCATGAAGTTCAGCATCCGACATGGTTTTCAGATCGGCTGGCGATTTCACCCGGTCAAGCAATGGCGTCAAAGGTCGGTTCAATTCAGTCAAAACATCATTCCCGGGTTTAACCCCGTCTATCACATATCGCGATCAATGATAAAGCGGGCCAAATCGCGCAGGTTTTTGGCGGTTCCACCAAAGATTTCCAGTCCATCACAGGCCCGTTCCACCAATTCAGCGGCCTTTTTGCGCGCGCCATCAACCCCCAGCAATGATACAAAAGTCGCTTTGCCAGCCGCCTGATCTTTTTGCAGCCGCTTACCCGCCTTGGTGGCATCGCCTTCGACATCAAGAATGTCGTCGGCGATCTGAAATGCCAGACCAATCGCCTCGGCATAGTTGCGCATTGTGGTGGTGTCGGAATTTCCAAGCACTGGTCCGGCAACCGCCGACCATGTAAACAAAGCACCAGTTTTGTTGGCTTGAAGTTCAGTGATCTGTTCCAGCGTCAAAGGCACTGTCGCGGTTTCCGCTGCAATATCCTGTGCCTGCCCAAGCACCATACCTGACGCCCCAACTGCACCAGTCAGCGACGAAATCAACCGCAAACGGATATTTGCGTCCGTTGATGTTCGGGGCGACGCCAGGATTTCAAACGCCATGGTCTGCAGGGCATCCCCCGCCAAAACCGCTGTCGCTTCGTCCCATTTCTTGTGAACTGTCGGCAATCCGCGTCGCAAATCATCATCATCCATCGACGGCAAGTCGTCATGGATCAGCGAATAGGCATGCATACATTCAACCGCGGCAGCCACGCGATCCGCGTTGGCCAACGGAACCCGGTAAAGATCGGCACCTTCTAAAACCAGAAACGCCCGCAAGCGTTTGCCACCTGACAGCGCGCCATAGCGCATCGCGTCGGCAAGTTTGCCGTCCCCCAGGTCTTTGAAAAGGTCTTTCATGCAAGCTTCAACACGGGCGGTATGGCCTTGCAGGCGGTCTTTAAACATCGTCACAGGCTTTCAACCGGTTTCGTGCCGCTCGGTTGCCCGTCGCTGCCAAGGGTGATTTGCGCAACTTTTTCTTCCGCCGATTTCAACTTGGCTTCGCAATGCTTTTTCAGCTCTTCGCCACGTTCGTATAAGGCAATGCTGTCTTCAAGTGCGACTTTGCTGCCTTCTAACTGGCTGACGACGCGTTCAAGTTCCGCCATCGCATCTTCGAAACTCATATCTGCCACAGGCTTGTCGGTCATACGCCCCGCTCCATCAATACTCGTACATGCGCGACAGCCGAGGCCGCCAGCGCTTCCAAATCATATCCACCTTCCAGAGTCGAGACGATACGACCCCCTGCGACCCTATCAGCCAAATCGCAAATTGCCTGCGTTGCCCAGGTAAAATCATCCTCAATCAGATTAAGGTTCGCCAACGGGTCATCACGATGCGCGTCAAAACCGGCAGATACGAAGATCATTTCAGGTTGAAACGCCTCGACCGCCGGCAAAACCAAATCCCGCATCTTTTGGCGAAACACCGTTCCACCCGTGCCGGGGTCAAGCGGGACGTTCAGGATGTTATTATGCGCCCCGGTTTCTGACGGTGCCCCGGTACCCGGATACAGCGGCATTTGGTGGGTCGAGGCGAAAAATATCCGGCGATCATCCCACACCAGATCCTGCGTGCCGTTGCCGTGATGCACATCAAAATCAATGATCGCAACCCGGTTCAGCCCGTGATGGTCCAAGGCGTATTTCGCGGCAATCGCCACGTTGCCGAACAGACAAAACCCCATCGCTGTGGATTTTTCAGCATGGTGCCCGGGTGGACGACAGGCAACAAAGGCATTGGAAACCTCACCGGCCAAAACCATATCCACGGCTTTTACATTACCACCCACCCCACGCATCGCGGCGTTAAACGATCCGGGCGACATATGCGTGTCAGGGTCCAGCGAGCGAAGACCGCTGACCGGCACCGCCGCGCGGATCATGTCCAAATAGGCCACGGGATGGGCAAGCAGAACATGCGCGTCTTCGCCAATCGGCGCAGCAACACGTTTCAGACTCGAAAATTCAGGGGCCGCGAAAGCCGCGTTTATCGCCTGCATCCGTTCAACCCGTTCGGGGTGACCGGGGGGCGTTAAATGGTTCAGGCAATCGTTATGCGATAGAAAAGCTGTGGTCATCGGCAAACGTTATGTCATGCCCCGCGGGCAGGCAAGACGACGCTATTCGGTTTTGTGAATATTATGGGTTTTGCGGCCCGGATACGAATTCGGGCCGCAAAATAATGTTACGCTGAAACGCGCCGGCGATTTCCGCCACCACCGCTTTTCGGAGTGAACCGGCGGCGTTGTTGGCCTTGCGGCCTGGCGCGGTCCGGATTGCGCGGGCTTGCTTGCGCCGCCCGATCTGGGATTTGCGCCCCATCAACAGCCAGAGCCGGAATGTTGATCCGGATCAGCTTTTCGATATCGCGCAGTTGCTTAAGCTCGTCAGCCGCACAAAACGACACGGCAAAGCCCGAAGCCCCAGCACGCGCCGTACGGCCAATGCGGTGCACATAGCTTTCCGGCACATTCGGCAGATCGTAATTTACCACCAATTCAATGCCCGGCACGTCAATGCCGCGCGCTGCAATGTCGGTTGCGATCAGCACCGGCGCTGTGCCTGCTTTGAACGCCGCCAAAGCCCGCTCGCGCTGACCTTGGGATTTGTTGCCGTGAATGGCGTCTGATCCCAGACCCTCGCTATTGAGTTTGCGCGACACTTTATCAGCACCGCGTTTGGTACGGGTAAACACGATGATCCGTTTGCCGGGATGGGTGCGCACCAGCTTGGCAATCGCGCTGACTTTATCTTCATGGCGCATATGCATGACGGTCTGATCAATCCGGTCCGCCGTTGCTGCCGCAGGAGCGACTGAAACTTCTACCGGTTTCTTCAGGTAATCATTGGACAACACCTTGATTTCCTTCGGCATGGTTGCCGAGAATAACAGTGTTTGCCGCGATTTCGGGCACATGCCCAGAATACGTTTGATCGCGGGCATAAACCCGATATCCAGCATCTGGTCAGCCTCGTCCAGAACCACAATCTCGATCGCGTTCAGTTGCAGGGCCTTTTGGGCCAGCAAATCTTCCAGACGGCCGGGTGTCGCCACCAGAACATCCACTCCAACTTTCAGCGTATGGATCTGCTTTTTGACCGAAACGCCACCAACAACGACCGCTGTGCGCAGCCCCATCGAGCCGCCATAGGTGCGAAAGCTTGCTTCGATCTGCGAGGCCAGCTCGCGGGTTGGTGACAGGATCAAGGCCCGCACAGGGCGGAAACCACCCGAAAGGTCGCCCATCGTCAGGCGATGGATGATCGGCAGCGCAAAGGCCGCTGTTTTGCCGGTGCCGGTTTGCGCCAGCCCAACAACGTCGCGTCCGTCAAGAACCGGCGGGATCGCCTGCAATTGGATCGGTGTAGGCGTTTCATAGCCCGCTTTGGCCAATGTGGCCAGGATCGGCTTTTTCAGGCCGAGTTCAGTAAAATTCACAATGTATCTTTCTCATGTAAGGTTTTGCCGATGACCATGGGCCGCCTGCATCACGTGCTTGTCGAATGCGACAAGACAATCCGGATGGTAGCCCGCAAGGTCAGTCGCAGCATTTTTCTGAACATCGGTTTAAGGAAAGCTCAGCGTTTCACGGGTAAGACCAATGGGTCTCCCAAATGCTGAGGGTGCATAATCACGTCTTGGCGAATAAGTCAAACAAATTCGCTTAATCCGGCGACAGCATATAGCCTGAACCGCGCACGGTTTGCAGGTAACGCGGCTGTTTGGGATCGTTTTCGATCTTGCGCCGAAGCCGCGTGATCTGAACATCAACCGCACGCTCTTGCGCCTGCCCGTTATCGCGGCCCAGTTCTTCAACCAGTTTGTAGCGACTGACGGCCATATGCGGCTGGGCCGAGAATATTTTCATCAGCAGGCTTTCCGTAGACGTCAGCCGGATCAGAACCGCGCCCTGCCACATCTCGCCACGCTGCATATCATACCGGATCGCGCCCAATTGCAGTGTTTTGGGTACATCCTTTTCAATCTCGGGCTTGGGAACGCGGCGCAGAATAGAGTTGATTCGCAATACCAGTTCCTTGGGTTCAAACGGCTTTGCCAGGTAATCGTCGGCCCCGGCCTCCAGTCCACTGATCCGGTCCGCGGATTCACCCTTGGCCGTCAATAACAGGATCGGGGTTTGCAGCGTTTCGCGCAGACTGCGTGTCAGGCTCAGGCCATCTTCACCCGGCATCATCACATCCAGCACGATCAAATCAAATTCCAGCCCTTCCAACAGTCGCCGTGCATGCGCCGCATCGCGTGCCGTGGTGACCCAGTAACCGTGTCGACTGAGGAATTTCTTCAGCAGGCCGCGAATGCGTTCGTCGTCATCCACAATCAGCAAATGCGCATCAAGAAGATCAGCCATTGTCATCCACCGTCCGTCATCGCCTGCAAAAGATTGCGCATCTGCGGGTCCATGATTTCTTCTAATACACGGCGGAACCCCGTCACAGCTTCCAGGCCCGCAGCGCTGTAAGCAGCGCGCATCCTCTTGCGCTGTGCCTCGGACAGGTCTTGTTCCAGCGCACGGCCCTTTTCCGTAAGGTATAGGTTCCGTTCGCGTTTGTCTTGTCTGCCGATGCGGCTTTCGACCAAACCATCGTCGACCAGCGTGCGCAGCACACGGTTCAGCGACTGCTTGGTGACCGCCAGAATATCCAGCAGGTTGTTAACTGTCGTACCAGGCGAGCGACCGATAAAGTGAATAGCCCGGTGATGCGCCCGCCCGTAAGCATAGTTTTCAAGGATTTTGTCCGGGTCGGCGGTAAACCCACGATACGCAAAAAACATCGCTTCAATGCCCTTGCGTAACTGATCATCAGTCAGAAATTTCTGGTTTTCACCGTCAGTCAACTGGCTGGTCTGTTGCTGATCCTGCATCCGTATTCTGTTCATTCACATTTTGTGCCCGTTGGCCCGAGTTTATGTCAGTCTTGTTGACATTCCAAGAATCAAATGCTAGCAAACCGGCGAATTTTCGTAATATTGTGTCCGATACGGACCTAATCGCGTAACATTCGCAAAGATCGGCACGGGGCCGGTCAAAAACAAGGGAATGCGTTATGGCTGGTGCATACGACGATCGCGAGGGGCGAATCTGGATGGACGGGGCGCTGGTCCCTTGGCGCGATGCCAATGTGCATATCCTGACACATGCCCTGCACTATGCCTCGGCGGTGTTCGAAGGCGAACGCTGCTATAATGGCAAAATCTTCAAATCCGAGGCGCATTCAGACCGGTTGCAAAAGTCAGCCAAGATGATCGACTTCGAAGTTCCTTATACAATCGACCAGATCGAGCGGGCCAAATACGACGTGCTGGCGGCCAATGGCTGGGATGACGCCTATGTGCGGGTTCTGGCATGGCGCGGCTCAGGCGAAGATATGGGTGTCGCTGCGGCGCGCAATCCGGTTCGGATGGCGGTTGCTGCGTGGGAATGGGGCGCCTATTACGGCGACGCCAAAATGCAGGGCGCTAAGCTCGATATTTCCAAATGGAAACGCCCCTCGCCTGAAACAATTCCATCGGCCGCAAAAGCCTCGGGTCTTTACATGATTTGCACGATGTCCAAACACGCCGCCGAGGCCAAAGGCTGCTCGGATGCGTTGATGTACGACTATCGCGGCTATGTCGCCGAGGCAACAGGTGCCAATATTTTCTTCGTCCGTGACGGCGAAGTTCACACCCCATTGGCCGATTGCTTTCTGAACGGGCTGACCCGCCAGAC
>DJBQ01000049.1:29760-37628 GCA_002430125.1 Rhodobacterales bacterium UBA5972 | reverse complement strand
GAAATGGCGACCCATATTGCGCTCGAATATGAAAAGCTGGTAAGGGCCTGATCCGAAACCCGCCGATACCTTGAGAATTGGTCCTGATTCTGTTAGCCTTACCCAAGGCTCGGCGTCAGGGCCCTTCATTTGTGGCGCCCCATGTAAGGAGGACATTGTCCTGTCCGAAGACGTAGAAGCGGCCAAAAGCCCGGTCGCCACAGGTGGCACAACTGCAGCCGCCGAAAAAGGCAAGCCTGGCAGCGAGCTGCTTGCTTTGATCCTTTCCAATCTTGAAAAAGACAAGGCCGAAGATGTTATTTCGATCGCGCTGCAAGGCAAATCGGAAATGGCTGACTACATGGTTGTCGCCTCAGGGCGGTCGACCCGTCAGGTCGTTGCCATGTCCGAAAAGCTGAATGATGCGCTTAAGGAAGTTCTAGGCAGGTCCTGCCGGATCGAAGGCCGTCAGGCCGGTGACTGGGTCTTGCTGGATTGTGGTGATGTGATCGTTCACATCTTTCGCCCCGAAGTGCGCGAGTTTTATCAGCTTGAGAAAATGTGGCTCCCCGCAGCGATCGCCGCAGAATCGGTCTGAATGCGGGTCCATATCTGCGCTGTTGGCCGTATGCGACAAGGCCCAGAGCGGCTTTTGACCACCGACTATCTGGAACGCTTTGAAAGATCCGGACGGGCATTAAGCTTGGGCCCGGCAACCATCATCGAAGTCGAAGATAAAAAGGGCGGCGGCATGCAGGCCGAGGCAGCCCTGCTTGAACGTGCCATTCCCAGCGGGTCGTTGATCTGTATTCTGGACGAACGCGGCAAGACGCTGTCGTCACCGGATTTCGCAACGATGCTGGCAAGCTGGCGCGATCAGAGCCGTCAGGACATCGCTTTCGTTATTGGTGGCGCCGATGGTATTGATCCAACTTTGCGCACAAAAGCCGATGCAGCGATTTCTTTTGGCGCCATGGTCTGGCCACATATGTTGGTGCGGGCAATGCTGGCCGAACAGCTTTACCGCGCCGCGTCGATTTTGGCCGGAGCGCCCTATCATCGGATTTAATCCAACCGAAACCCCATCGCCTGCCTGCCGACAAAAACCGTTTGTGAATACCCTTACAGTTGCCTCTTTCCCGTCCAGGGCCTAGAACCCTAGGAAACGCGGAAAATTCGAGCATATGACGACCCCGAAACCTGTTATTCTGTGCATCCTTGATGGCTGGGGCCTTCGGACGGAACGCGCGAATAATGCACCGGTACTTGCCAATACCCCAACATTTGATCGCCTGATGGCGACCTGCCCAAACGCCACGCTCAAAACCTGTGGCCGTGATGTCGGCTTGCCGGATGGGCAAATGGGAAATTCCGAAGTCGGGCATATGAACATCGGTGCTGGCCGGGTTGTGTCGATGGATCTTGGTAAAATTGATCTGGCGATAGAAGACGGCAGCTTTGCCAGCAATCCGGCTTTGGTCGCGTTCATCGCAAAGCTTAAATCCACGGGCGGCACTGCGCATCTGATCGGGCTGGCCTCGTATGGCGGAGTTCACGCGCATATCAACCACTTGATCGCTGCCGCAAATGTGATTGCCGCAGCCGGGGTGCCTGTCAACATCCACGCGCTGACCGATGGGCGCGATGTGCCTCCGGGTTCTGCTGCAAATGATCTTGCCACACTGGCCGCAGCCAGCCCGTCAAACGCCAGTATCGCCACGGTCATCGGCAGGTTTTACGCCCTTGACCGCGACAACCGCTGGGGGCGCGTCAAACTGGCCTATGACGCAATTGTGCACGCAAAAGGTCACGCAGCTGCCAATCCGGCGCAGGCGATTACAGATGCCACCGCCCGCGGCGAAAGCGACGAGTTCATTTCGCCCACGGTGATCGGCACCTACCAAGGCACAAAAGACGGCGACGGCATTTTGTGCCTTAACTTTCGGGCCGACCGGGCGCGCGAACTCATGGCCGCCCTTGGCGACAAAACATTCGATGCTTTTGAGATCAGCAAACGCGCCGAACTGGCAGCGATGGCCGGCATGGCCAGCTATTCCGACCAGCACAACGCCTATATGGATGTGCTGTTCCCCAAGGCAAACATCATCAACACGCTGGGCCATTGGGTGGCCATCCATGGCAAATCCCAGTTCCGACTGGCGGAAACCGAAAAATACCCGCATGTCACATTTTTCCTGAATGGCGGTCAGGAGACGCCAGAAAAAGGCGAAGATCGGATGATGCCCAAATCTCCCAAAGTCGCGACCTATGATTTGCAGCCGGAAATGTCGTCAGTTGAAGTGACAGATCGTTTGGTGGCGGCGATCGAACACGGGTATGATCTGATCGTGGTGAATTACGCGAACCCCGATATGGTCGGCCACACCGGCGATCAGTCGGCGGCAATCGCCGCCTGCGAGGCTGTGGACCATGGCCTAAACTCCACCATCAAAGCGCTGGCGCAGGCAGGTGGTGCAATGATCATCACCGCCGATCACGGCAATTGCGAAACCATGGTTGACCCGGAAACCGGCAACCCGCACACCGCCCATACAACCAACCCGGTGCCGGTAATTCTGGTCGGCGGCCCGCAGAACGCGACATTGCGCAAAGGCGGGCGATTGGCCGATCTCGCCCCCACACTTCTGCAATTGATGGGTCTTCCGCAGCCCCCGGAAATGACCGGCCAAAGTTTGCTTTTGCCATGAAGATCGCACGCGCCCTTACGCTGGCTTTATGCCTGACCTTGCCCAACCTTGCGTTGGCCGCCAGCGACGAGCCCGTTTTTGCCGCCCGCAATGCCGCCGAAAACTTGCGCGCAGCGACGCAGGCCTTGACCGACGCGCGCGAAGCCCGTGATCGCGTCAGCGCCCTCAGCAATACGATCCGGGCCTATGAACAAGGCCTTCAGGCGATGCGCGAAAGTCTGCGACGGGCCGCCATTCGTGAGTATTCCCTGAAACTGCAAATCGAGGCACGGCGTAACCAGCTTTCGCAATTACTGGGTGTTCTGCAAACCCTGGAGCGCGCCTCGACGCCCCTGCTGCTGATCCACCCATCGGGACCTCTGGACACCGCCCGGTCTGGTCAGATATTGTCCGAGGTGACACCGTCACTGCTGCGCCGCGCCGAAGATCTGCGCGCCGAACTTGAAGAAATGATGCTTTTGCAAGCCCTTCAAACCGCCGCCAAAGACGATCTTGAATCCGGTCTGAAGGCCGTTCAGGACGCCCGTGTTGCTTTGACCAAAGCCATCGGCGAGCGCACGAACCTGCCAAAGCGTTTCATTTCCGATGCCGAACAATTGGATACGTTGCTGCGTAACAGCGAAACCCTAAACGGCTTTGCGCACGGATTGGCTGATTTGCCTTTTGACAGCGCGCCTGAGGTCCCCGCAAGTTTCGCGGCGGCGCGCGGCAAAATCCCTTTACCGGTATTTGGCGCGCTGCTGCGGCGGTTCAACGAAGCGGACGCCTCTGGCCTGCGTCACCCCGGCATTATCCTGTCGGCCCGGTCGGTTTCACTGGTCACAGCCCCATTTGCGGCAACAATTCGCTATCTTGGCCCACTGCTTGACTACGGTAATGTGATTATCCTTGAGCCGGAAGCGGGTTACCTGATAGTTCTCGCTGGGTTAGGAGAAGTATACGGAGAGGTCGGTCAGATTCTTTCCGCAGGAGACCCCGTCGGACTTTTGCGTGGCTCAGACCCCGCAGCCAGGGATTTTCTGGTCGAGGCGTCACAGGGAAATGGCGAAATTCGTCAGGAAACCCTTTATATAGAGATCAGACAGGATCGTAACCCAGTCGATCCGGGGGCATGGTTCGCCTTGGCAGATAAATAGGAAAAGAGATGAACAAACACCTAATGGCCGCAATCGGAGGCATCCTCGCCGGTGCAATCCTGACATCACAAATCGCAGGTCCGCTGATCGCCGACGAGGCAAGCCGTAAAAAATCGACCTATGAACAGCTTGACCTGTTCGGCGATATTTTCGAACGCATCCGCAGTCAATATGTCGAAGAAGTCGATGAAGCCGAGCTGATCGAAGCCGCGATCAATGGCATGCTGACCTCACTTGACCCGCATTCCAGCTATTTGCCGCCCAAAGACTTTGACAACATGCAGGTGCAAACTCGCGGTGAATTCGGCGGTCTGGGCATCGAAGTGACACAGGAAGACGGCTATATCAAAGTCGTGTCGCCAATCGACGGAACCCCGGCTGCCGAGGCCGGCATCCAATCGGGCGACCTGATCACCCATGTTAACGGTGAAGCCGTCAAAGGCCTGAACCTGAACGAAGCGGTCGACATGATGCGCGGCCCGGTTGGGTCGGAAATTGTCATCACTGTGTTGCGCAAAGATATTGATGAACCCTTTGACGTGTCGATCATTCGCGACACCATCAAGATTGCCGCCGTCAAAGTGCGCACCGAAGCAGACGCCGTTATCTTGCGGATCAGTTCGTTCACCGATCAGACCTATGCAAATCTGCAAGACGGCCTGAAAAAGGCCATCACCGAAGCCGGTGGCATCGACAACATCAATGGCGTTGTTCTGGACCTGCGCAACAATCCGGGCGGTTTGCTTAATCAGGCGATCCGGGTGTCTGACGCGTTCCTTGATAAAGGCGAAATCGTCTCAACCCGCGGGCGCGACGCAAAAGACAGCGAACGCTATAACGCTACGCCGGGCGATCTGACCGACGGCAAACCGATTGTGGTCTTGATCAACGGCGGTTCTGCCTCGGCATCGGAAATCGTCGCAGGCGCGCTCAAAGATCATCGTCGCGCCGTTATTGTTGGCACCAACAGTTTTGGCAAAGGCTCTGTGCAAACCATCATGCCGCTGCAAGGTGACGGGGCGATGCGCCTGACAACCGCGCGCTATTACACGCCATCAGGCCGGTCGATCCAAAATCTGGGTGTCTCGCCGGACATTCTGGTCGAACAGCGCCCACAAGGTGTTGAAACCGCTGACGAAGAATCCAAACGCAAACAACGCACCGAAGCGGGCCTTCGCGGCAGTCTGTCGAATGACAGCCTGACCGAAGACGAGAAAAACCAGCTTCAGGAAGAGCGTCGTTTGCAGGAAGAAACCGCCAAGAAACGCGATGAGGATTATCAGATGTCCTATGCGCTGGACTTGCTGCGCGGCCTTTCGGTGCTTAAAAAGGCAAATTAGGCCGGTGGAAATTGTCTGGCAGACGGGCAACCGCCTGCCTGCCAGACGGCGATTAAATGAAAGACAGATCAGCCATGACACCTGAACAGATCAACGCGCTGCCCTACAGGCCCTGCGTCGGCATCATGATCTGCAACCGCGAAGGCCGGATATTTGCCGGACAGCGCATCGACAGCGCACTGGATGCCTGGCAGATGCCGCAAGGTGGCGTCGAGGCAAACGAAGACCCCCGCGATGCCGCCCTGCGCGAACTGGAAGAAGAAACCGGAATTCCCGCCAACGCCGTAGAAGTCCTGGCGGAAACTGCCGACTGGATTCCCTATGAGTTACCGCATTACCTGGTGCCGAAACTGTGGAAAGGTCGCTATCGCGGCCAGAAACAACGCTGGTTCCTGATGCGGTTTCTGGGCGACGACACCCTGATCAACATCCAAACCGCCGAACCCGAATTCAACCGCTGGTGCTGGCTTGCCCCCGAGGAACTGCTGTCACGCATCGTACCCTTCAAGCGCGACACCTACGAACGGGTTATCCGTGAATTCCACGCACAGGTCACCTGACGCAGGATTTCCCCTTCCCCTCTGCTGCAACATTGGCTAAGCCACCACGACCTCAGACAAGGCGGCACGTTTCCAATGGCAAAACCCAAAAAAAGGACCGACACCCGCGCCATCGGTCTCGATATCGGTCTGGCCTTCTCAAAATTCCTGACCGGCAAGGAGAACCTGCATTACGGCCTGTGGGATCCCGCCTGGAATGTTTGCGCTGAAAATATCGGTCGCGCGCAGGAAGCTTATACCGAAAAACTGTTCCGGCTTTTACCCAAACGCAAGAACCTGCGCATCCTTGATATTGGTGGCGGCGCCGGTGAAACCGCCAAGAAACTGGTCGCCATGGGCCATCACGTCGACATCGTCATCCCCAGCCCCTTTCTGGCCCAGCGCTGCCGCGAAAACGCTGGCCCGACAGCGACAGTGCACGAATGCCTTTTTGAAGATTTCCAATCCGGGAAAACCTTCGATATCTGCCTGTTCTCGGAAAGCTTTCAGTACATCCCGTTAACCGAGTCACTCCCCAAAGCCCAAGCACTTCTGGCCCCGGATGGTGCAATCATCATCGCTGATTGCTTTCGCACCCCGGCATTTTTTGCGGCCACGGATGAAGGTGCCAAAGTCGGCGGCGGCCATGCCCTCAGCGACTTTCACGCGGCAATCGCCAGCCATCCGCTGACCGTCGGATCGCTCGAAGACATCACAACCGCCGTCGCCCCCTCGGTTGATGTCGAGCAGGAATTGTTCAACGTCATCGGCCACGCCATCACCTGCATAGACACCGGCATCGCCGCTTCGCACCCCTTAATGCGCGGCACCCTGCGCCAAATGGTAAAGCTGCTGTTCAGCAAACGCCGCCGCGCGCGGATCGACCAAAGGCTGAACGAAAAAGTCCGCAGCTCGGAAAACTTCTGCCGGTATAATACCTATGTTATGGTGAAGCTGACGGTGTCGGGCTAGGGCCGGAGTCATCGAACAAGGGAGTGTTTTGATGCCAAGTGAGCGATCAGGGGGGTTGATTAACAGCAATAATCTTTTTGACATATTTCCGGACTGTGTTCGGTTCCGAATAATGCTTGGCACTCCATTTCCAGAAATACGCGACCAAGTCGTGTCCAGTGAAATTTGGAAAGGTGAATTTCCTGTATCGTTTCGCATCTCGTCGAACACACGAAAGTTCAACGATAGTTCCGGCACGGGCTTAAAGATGCATGGAATTGTTTCGATGTATCCTTCGCTCCCATCGCTTCTAAAATGTGAAGTGGTGCTGGACTTGACCCTTCCTATTTCGGGCGAACTTTCACGCTTCGATCCGTTGTTTGGCAATAACCTCTGGTTACATTCGCATACCGCGTGTCAGGCAATTATTTTGGGGGAACTAAACCGCATCATTGACTTAGCAAGAGCGAACGAAGCACCTCAGTACATGCTGCGAAACATCTCTTTTTTTGACATCGAGCAGATGACAATCCTTGAAGTAACAAGCGGTATCGAGCATTTTCGGTCGACTCTATTTCCACAATTTGTCGGCAGACCTATCAAGATAGAACAAAATCACATCAAAACACGTGCTGTTTTGCCCTTTTACTATCGAAACTACCTCGACGCGAGACGTCATCTTTCCGAGCATCGCCACCACGAAATGCAGATCTCCGCGTCCAATTCAATTGAAGCCGGTTCGTGGTTCCTCTGGCATCTTGCTATATCCAAGCTTTCGCTAAATCCGGCCAGCGATTCAGTCTACATGCAACGCTACAATGCAGTTTCTAAGGCAATTCGAAGTGACTTGAATATCCAAAATGGCGTGCCTTCGAAAGCAATTAATCGCGTCTGGAAAAGCCGGCAGATGGCAATGCATGGAGAGCAGGTGTTTATGAGCAACGAGGAAGCCGCCAGTGTTCTAGGGCATCTTAACAAGTTGATCACCTACATTGAAGGAACCGCAAGCATTTTACGTGCGCAACCGTTGAAGGTACAGGACGACAGCTAAAGACGTCAAGTAGCGGATGCGCGTGGAAACTTGGACGGGATTTTCCAGGGATGACACACGACCTCAGTGTCCGCTTCTTCTGAAGAAAATATCAATCGGAGTAACTTTGAAGAACCCAGCAGCACAAACTATTGTTTTGTAACTATACTTTTCAAACACCTTCC
>DJBQ01000049.1:0-29686 GCA_002430125.1 Rhodobacterales bacterium UBA5972 | reverse complement strand
CAAACACCTTCCTTCATTGGACTGCTGTTATTTCCGGTGCTGGAACGGCCGTTTCAGGTAATTTTCGGACCTCTGCGCCTCCTACAGTATTGGCAACTGTGTCTCAAAGATGACACCTCAGAATTCGCGAATTCATACCTCCCCAACCTCCCATCCCCCCTCTAAAAACTTCCGACTCCACATCAGAACAAAACGTGAATATACTACCCTCCATGACCTTCGCCGAACTCAACATCACCTCAAACTTCAGCTTCCTGACCGGCGGCTCGCATACCGAGGAATATGCGCATCTTGCCGCCCTGATGGGGATGCCGGCCTTTGCGATTGCCGATGAAAATTCCGTCGCCGGGATCGTGCGCGCCCATGTCGCCCTGCGTGAGGTGGCCCGACAGGTCAAGGAACACGCCAAGGCGCTGGCCATCGACGGACCCATCGGCCCTCCGACACCCACTAACCATCCCTCGCCCGCCTCCGCCGCAATCCTGAATATCCCACGCCTGATCCCGGCGGCTAAACTGGTGCTCCAGGACGGCCCAACCGTGACCGTCCTGCCGCGCGACCGGGCTGCCTGGGGGCGGTTGTGCCGGATGTTGTCGCTTGGGCGGCAACGGGTCGAAAAGGGCAGTTGCCTGCTACACCTCGCCGATCTGCTGGACTGGGGCACTGGACTGGAACTGCTGCTCCACCCCCCTGGCCAGCCGCAAAAGCCGCCGTCTCTGCGCGGCGCGGACCTGTGGCTTCAGCAGGCGCAACAGCTGACGCGCCGCTACCCCGGCCAGTGCCACCTGCTGTTGACCCCGCGCTACGACGGACAGGATATATCGCGGTTTGACCGCCTCACGGCGCTTGCCAAAACCCTTGGCATCCCGCCCGTCGCCTCGGCCGCCCCGATCATGCACATCGCCCAGCGCCGGAAACTGACCGACGTTCTGACCGCCATTCGCCTGCACACCCGCGTCGATCATCTGGGCCGTTCAGCCCTTGCCAACGCCGAACAGCGCCTGCGCCCTGACCCCGAGATCCGCCAAATATTCAAGGGTTTTGAACCCGCCGTGGCCCAGACCGCCGAAATCGCCGCGCGCTGTACGTTTTCACTGGACGAATTGCGCTATGAATACCCGTCTGAAATCTCGCCCGGAGAAAACCCCGCCCAGCGTCTGGCCCGGCTGGCCCATGAAGGCCTCAAATGGCGCTATCCGGGCGGCGCATCCGAGCGGGTCAAAAAGATGCTGGCGCATGAACTGACGCTGATCAGCAAACTGAAATACGAGCCTTATTTTCTGACCGTCAACGACGTGGTTGATTTCGCCCGCTCGCGCGGCATCCTGTGCCAAGGTCGCGGATCAGCCGCGAATTCTGTCACCTGTTTTGCACTTGGTGTCACCTCTGTCAGCCCCGAAATCGGCACCATGGTGTTTGAACGTTTCGTCTCCGAAGCCCGCGACGAGCCCCCCGATATCGATGTCGACTTTGAACATGAGCGCCGCGAAGAGGTGATCCAGCATATTTACGAACGCTATGGCCGCCACCGCGCCGGGCTGTGCGCCACTGTGGTTCATTACCGCGGCAAACGCGCCATCCGCGAGGTTGGCATTGCCATGGGCCTGACCAATGACACCATATCCGCCCTGTCCTCGCAGCTTTGGGGTTGGGGCAGCACCGGCTTGCCAGAAACCCGCCTGCGCGAAATCGGCCTTGACCCTACCGACAAACGCCTGATGCAAGTGCTTGATCTGTGCAAACAAATCCGGGGCTTCCCGCGACATTTATCCCAGCATGTCGGTGGCTTTATCATCACCGAAGGGCGCCTTGACGAGCTGATCCCGATCGAGAACGCCTCGATGGAAGACCGCACCGTCATCTGCTGGGACAAAGACGATATCGACGCGCTGGGCATCCTCAAGGTCGATGTTTTGTCGCTTGGAATGCTGACCTGCATTCGCAAAGCCTTTGATCTGATCCGCCAGCACCACCGCCTTGATTTCACCCTGGCCACCCTGCCATCCGAAGATCCGGCGGTTTACGACATGCTGTGCAAGGCTGACAGCATCGGCGTCTTTCAGGTCGAAAGCCGCGCCCAGATGAACTTTCTGCCCCGGATGAAGCCGCGCAATTTTTACGATCTGGTGATCGAAGTCGCGATCATCCGCCCCGGCCCGATTCAAGGCGATATGGTGCATCCCTATATCCGGCGGCGCAATGGCGAGGAAACCGTGGTTTTCCCGTCTGACGAACTGGGGGCTGTGCTTGGCAAAACCCTTGGTGTGCCGTTGTTTCAGGAACAGGCGATGCAGATCGCCATCATTGGCGCTGGTTTTTCCCCGGACGAGGCGGATCGTCTGCGCCGCGCCCTTGCCACCTTCAAGAAATCCGGCACCATCCACCTGTTCCGCGACAGGTTCATCAAAGGCATGCTGAAAAACGGCTATGAGCTCGATTTCGCCAACCGCTGCTTTTCCCAGATCGAAGGCTTCGGCGAATACGGCTTTCCTGAAAGCCACGCCGCCAGTTTCGCGCTGCTGGTCTATGCCAGTGCGTGGATCAAGAAACATCATCCCGGTATTTTTGCCTGCGCGTTGCTGAATTCCCAACCGATGGGGTTTTATGCCCCCGCCCAGATCGTGCGTGACGCCCGCGAACATCGGGTTCAGGTGCACCCGGTCTGCATCAACGCCTCGTTCTGGGATAACGTGATGGAACCCACCGCCAAAGGTGGCCTCGCCCTCAGGCTTGGGTTCCGCCAGATCAAAGCCATGCGCGAGGAGGAAGCAGCCTGGATCACCGCCGCCCGCGGCAACGGTTACCGCACTGTCGAGGATGTCTGGCGGCGTGCAGGAACCTCGCCCCGACTGCTGAACATTCTGGCCGAAGCCGACGCTTTCGCCGCGCTCGGCCTGCCGCGCCGCGAGGCGCAGTGGCAAGCCCGCGCCATCACCGGCGATGAACCGCTGCCGCTGTTCGCCCGCGAACTGGACGGCGAAAACATCCTGGAGCCCCGCGTGACCCTGCCCGACATGACCGAAGGCGAACATGTGGTCGAGGATTACGTCACCATGCGCCTGACCCTGCGCAGCCATCCGCTGGCCCTGCTGCGCCCGCTGCTGACCCCCGAAAGGATGCGCCCGCCGCTGCATTTCTCAGAGGTACAAATATCCCCGCCGGAGGCATAGAATCCAATTATCCCGCCGAAAAACTTTTAAGCCTCCGGCGGGGATATTTGAACCTCTGAGAAACCAATTCGCGCAAACCGGTGGCTACGGAGCAGACGCCCCCTGACTTGGAAAAAGCAGGGTTGTCTCAAACGGCCCACATTTGCGGTCAGCTATTTCACTTTTTTGTTGCCGAAAACCAGCGGCTCTGATCCCGGACGAGCGCCAGTTGCAGCGGCGGCTTTTGGCTTGACCTGCTTGGGTTTCTTAATTTCTTTGTTGCTTTTAACTTTGTTACCTTTGGCCATAATCGCATCCTTTTCGGGGTTTGGTCCTGTCTACGACAGCCTGACCCACTTGGTTTGTTTGGAATTCAGTGATCGCATTGGCAACCGGTGCAATATCCCTGCAGCCCCTCAAAGGTCGCGCCGGATATTCCGCCGTCAGCAGTACCAATACATCTATGCTGCCTTGGGAATTACATCAAGGGATCACACCGCCAGTGCTTAACGTCCGGCGCACTGCGTCTTGCCAACCTGCATAGGCTGCGTCACGCGTCGTCTTGTCCAGCCTTGGCTCAAACCGCCGCTCAAGCGACCAAATCTGCGCAAATTCATCCGGCGAGGGGCACAGTCCGACCGCCAAACCAGCCAAATAGGC
The DNA here is from genome assembly GCA_002430125.1 of Rhodobacterales bacterium UBA5972. Lineage (GTDB taxonomy): Bacteria > Pseudomonadota > Alphaproteobacteria > Rhodobacterales > Rhodobacteraceae > UBA5972. Next base: position 25,877 of record DJBQ01000049.1, on the reverse strand, counting down.
CGCACCCAGCGCTGTGGTTTCCGTGACAACCGGGCGGTCGACTGGCGCGCCCAACTGATCGGCGACCGCCTGCATCGTCCAGTCACTGGCCGTCATACCGCCATCAACCCGCAAAACCGTATCACCCGCCCCCGCCCAATCGGCCCGCATCGCCTGCATCAGATCGCGCGTCTGAAACGCCACGCTTTCCAGTGCGGCTTTTGCCAGTTCTTTCGGCCCGGTGCCGCGCGTCAGACCAAAAATCGCTCCGCGGCTTTCAGCGTCCCAATAGGGCGCGCCAAGGCCGGTGAAGGCAGGCACCAGATAGACATGTTGCGCTGGATCAGCAGCTTCGGCCAAGCCCTGCATCTGGCTTGCGTCATCAATCAGCCGCAGCCCGTCACGCAGCCATTGAACCACAGCACCCGCCACGAAAATCGACCCCTCCAACGCATATGTCGGCACCCCGTCCAGCTGATACGCAATCGTGGTCAGCAAGCGGTTTGACGAGGCTACCCGCTCGGCTCCTGTGTTCAGCAACGCAAAGCAACCGGTTCCATAGGTCGATTTCATCATCCCCGGCTTGAAACAAGCTTGCCCCACTGTCGCCGCCTGCTGATCCCCCGCGACCCCCCGAATGGGTATGCTGTATCCAAACAGCGCCGGGTCGGTTTCGCCAAAGTCATCCGCACAATCTTTGACCACCGGCAACATCGCCGCCGGAATGTCAAACAGCGCCAGCAACTCGACATCCCACGCACCGCTGTCGATATTGTAAAGCATGGTGCGCGACGCATTGGTCGCGTCAGTGGCATGCACCGCACCACCTGTCAGTCGCCAGATCAGGAAACTGTCAATCGTGCCCACCAGCAACCTGCCAGCAATGGCCCTAGCGCGGGCACCGGCAACATTGTCCAAAATCCACTCGATTTTGCTGGCAGAAAAGTACGGGTCCAGCAGCAAGCCGGTTTTGGCCGTAACCATCGCTTCGGCCCCGGCCGCCTTTAATCTGGCACAAACCTCGGCAGTGCGCCGGTCTTGCCAGACAATCGCATTGTAAACCGGCAGCCCGGTGTCCCTGTCCCAAACCACAACTGTTTCGCGTTGATTGGTGATGCCAATCGCTGCAACCAAGGCCGGATCAACCCCCGCCAAGGCCGTTTGGCACGTCGCCAGAACGGACTGCCAGATATCTTCCGGGTCATGTTCAACCCAGCCGGACTTGGGGAAATGTTGTGCAAACTCCTGCTGCCCAACAGCGCGGGGGTGCAGCTTTTCATCAAACAGCATCGCCCTTGTCGAGGTTGTGCCTTGATCAATCGCCAGCAAATACTTCACGCGCCCACCTCTTTCAGCCAACCATCCAGCACGGCCGCCTGCGCGGGCGAGACAACCAGACCAAGTTTGCTTCGCCGCCACAAAATATCCTCGGCGGTTAGCGCAAATTCCCGCGCCACCAGCCACCTGACTTCACAGCCGAACAATCCACCACCAAAATCCTGCCCCAGATCATCGGTCGTTTTCGCGTCTCCCAGCATTTTCCAGGCCAAGGTGCCATAGGCCGACACCATCCGCCGACAAACCTCCAACCCCAAAAACGGATAACCCGCTGCCAGTTTGTCAGCCAAAGCCGCGCGGCCATCCATCGGGAAATCACCCCCCGGCAGCGGTGTGTGATCCGTCCAGGGCTGGCCGGTCAGTTCGATATATTCGCCAAGTTCCGCAACCGCCTGCTCGGACAGCTTTCGAAATGTGGTGATTTTCCCGCCATAAATGCTGATCAAAGGCGCCTGCCCGTTCTGGTCACTTACCTTGATATGATAATCCCGCGACGCCGTGCTGGCATTGCCTTCCAATGTATCATCCAAGGGCCGCACGCCCGAATAGGTCCAGACGATATCCGAAACCGCCACCGCTTGCGAAAAGTAATCCGAGGCGGCGCGGCACAAATAGGCGGCCTCCTCGGCGGAACATTCAGCCGTTGCAGGATCGCCCGTGTGATCAACATCCGTCGTGCCAATCAACGTAAACTCGCCCTGATACGGAATCGCGAAAATGATCCGCCCGTCCGGCAACTGAAAGAAATACGCCCGGTCATGGTCAAACAGTTTCCTGACCACAATATGTGACCCCCGAACCAATCGCACCGGATCAGGCGGCACCACCCCATCCAGCGCATCAATCACCTTGTTGACCCAAGGACCACCCGCATTCACCAACGCCCGCGCGCGCTTTTGCACAACCGCACCCGTGCGCGTGTCCTGCAAATCAGCGACCCAATGGCCGCCCTCGCGACGTGCTGCGACCAGCTTGGTGCGGGTCAAAACCTGCGCCCCCCGGTCCGCGGCATCACATGCGTTCAGCACAACCAAACGCGCGTCATCCACCCAGCCATCCGAATATTCAAACGCCCACCGAAACCCGGCTTTCAGCGGGCCGCCAGCGATATCCGTCCGCAAATCCAGCACATGCGTGCCCGGCAACATACTGCGCCCGCCTAAGTGATCATAAATGAACAGACCGATCCGCAGCATCCATGCAGGCCGCATGCCTTTGACATGCGGCAACACAAACCGCATCGGTCGCGAGATATGCGGCATATTCCGCAACAAAATCTCGCGTTCCTTCAGCGCCTTGCGCACCAACAAAAAGTCGTATTGCTCCAGGTATCTAAGCCCGCCATGAAACAGCTTGGTCGACGCCGACGAGGTTGCCGACGCCAGATCGCCCTGCTCGACCAGTACCACCGACGCACCGCGCCCCGCCGCATCGCGCGCAATGCCGGTGCCGTTCACACCCCCGCCAATGATCAGTACATCAGCGATATCTGTGTTAAGGTTACTTTTCATTTTCCTGCCAGTTTGATTCACCCTAAGACTATGCCAATCACCGCTGACTGCAACATTAGAAAACTCTCCAATCTACATCTCGGAACTTGCAACAATCGCAGAAATCCCGCAGGGTGCACGCGCAATTTACGCCAAATACGGGGAGCAATAGCAATGAGAACACGCGCCGCAGTCGCCATGAAAGCCGGACAACCACTTGAAATCATGGAGGTCAATCTGGACGGCCCCCGCGCCGGCGAGGTTCTGGTTGAAATCAAAGCCACCGGCATTTGCCACACCGACGAATTCACCCTGTCCGGCGCCGACCCCGAAGGCCTGTTTCCTGCCATTCTCGGCCACGAAGGCGCCGGCATTGTTCTGGAGGTCGGCCCCGGCGTCACCAGCCTGCAACCGGGCGACCACGTAATCCCGCTTTACACCCCCGAATGCCGGCAATGTGATTACTGCCTCAACCCGAAAACCAACCTTTGCCAAGCGATCCGCGGCACCCAGGGCCAGGGCCTGATGCCCGACGGCACCTCGCGCTTTTCCATGCTGAACGGCACGCCGATCCTGCATTACATGGGCTGCTCGACCTTCGCCAACCACACCGTCCTGCCGGAAATCGCCTTGGCCAAAGTGCGCAAAGACGCGCCGTTTGACAAAATCTGTTACATCGGCTGCGGTGTAACCACCGGCATCGGCGCTGTTATCAACACCGCCAAAGTCGAAATCGGCAGCCGCGCCATCGTGTTCGGCCTGGGCGGTATCGGTCTCAATGTCGTGCAGGGCCTGCGCCTTGCAGGTGCCGACCAAATCGTCGGCGTTGATCTCAACCCGTCCAAAGTTCCGATGGCCACGCATTTCGGCATGACCGATTTCGTCAACCCGTCCGAGGTCAAAGGCGATCTTGTCGGCCATCTGGTTGAACTGACCAAGGGCGGGGCAGATTACACCTTTGACGCCACCGGCAACGTCAACGTCATGCGCACAGCCCTTGAAAGCGCCCACAAAGGCTGGGGCGAAAGCATCATCATCGGCGTCGCCCCTGCAGGTGCCGAAATCTCGACCCGCCCCTTCCAGCTGGTCACCGGCCGGTCATGGCGCGGCACTGCCTTTGGCGGGGCCAGCGGGCGCACCGACGTGCCAAAGATCGTCGACTGGTACATGCAGGGCAAGATCGAGATCGACCCGATGATCACCCACAAACTCAAACTTGACGACATCAACAAGGGCTTTGATCTGATGCATTCCGGCGAGAGCATCCGCGCGGTGGTTGAGTATTGAACAACATCCACCGATCAACCTCAAAAGACCACAACGCTATCTGGGCGATCTTACAGCCGACCTTCCGCGCCGGTGACACCTACGCCCAGCCTACCGACATCTTCCGCGAAGAGGCTTTGTCTTACTGGCTGGGCGGCCACCACACGGGGTATATTGCCGTCGAGGATAACCAAACCCTCGGCACCTATTACCTCACCCCCAACCAGTTGGGCGGCGGCGCGCATGTCTGCAATTGCGGCTTTGCAACCGCTCCGAACGCGCGCGGCAAAGGCATCGCGCGAAAAATGCTGGCCCACGCGCTTGAAACGGCCCGCGCCCAAGGCTACCGCGCCATGCAATTCAACTTTGTGGTCACCACCAATGCCGACGCCCTGAAAATCTGGTCTGACAATGGCTTTACCGAGGTCGGCCGCCTCCCCAACGCTTTCAACCACCCGACCGAAGGTTTTGTCGATGCACTGATCCTTTACAAAACCCTCTGACCATCAAAGTTTCAGAAATACTCTCGGGGGTCCGGGGGCAGACTGCCCCCGGCGCTCAACATATAAAGAACCACCAGAATGCTCCCCATCTTCCTGAAAACCCTGCCCTTCTTTGCCATTCTCGGCCTCGGCTATCTTGCCGCCCGTCGCGGGTTCTTCAGCGAACAGGCCACCGCGCACCTCACCAAATTCGTCTTTTACTTCGCGCTCTCCGCCATGCTGTTCCGCTTTGCTGCCACGCTTGATATGGCGCAGGTTTTCGACACGCAGGCAGTATTCGCCTATCTCACCGCCACACTGTCGGTCTACCTGCTTGCCACCGCCGTCGCCCTCTGGCGCAAAACCGGCCTTGAGCAAGCCGCGATCGAGGCCCAATGTGCCGCCATCGGCAATGTCGGTTTCCTTGGCATCCCGCTACTTGTCCTGTTGATGGGCCCGCAAGCCGTCGGCCCGATGATGATCGTGCTTGGCACCGACCTGATCGTGTTTGGCAGCCTGATCGTGATCCTGATATCGGCCAGCCGCGACGGCAGAATGAACCTCGCGGTCCTTGGCCCGATCGCCCTTGGCCTGGTGAAAAACCCCATGGTTATGGCAATGACGCTAGGCCTGATCTGGTCAAGCCTCAGCCTGCCCCTGCCCACACCGGCAACCGAGTTTCTCACCCTGCTCGGTGCCGCCGCCACCCCCGGTGCGCTGTTTGCTATCGGCGCTTCACTCGCCTCCAAATCCGCCGAACGGAAATCCGTCGCGCTCTGGCTGTCCACCGCCAAACTTGCCCTGCACCCGCTGGCCGTCACCTTTGCCGCCACGCAAATCTTCACCGTCCCGCCCTTTACCGCCGCCGTGATGATCGCCGCCGCCGCGATGCCAACCGCGGGCAATGTCTATATCCTCGCGCAACATTACGGCATCGCCCCTTTGCGCGTCTCCTCAACCATCCTGATCTCAACCGCCGCCTCGGTACTGACCCTGACTTACGTGATCTCCCTTGTCTCCGGTTGAACCCTCGACTGAACCGCGTTAGGCACAGCCAAACCAAAAGGGACGCGACATGAAAACACTATCCGAGAACAAATGCTTTGGCGGCACCCAAGGCGTCTATGCGCACCGTTCAACCGCCTGCAATTGCGACATGACCTTCGGGCTGTTTCTACCGGCCGAAGCCGCCGCAACCAAGGTTCCGCTGCTCTGGTATCTCTCGGGCCTCACCTGCACCCACGAAAACGCCATGATCAAAGCCGGCGCGCAACAATGGGCCGCCGAACAAGGCATCGCGGTGGTCTTCCCCGACACCTCCCCACGCGGCGAGGGTGTTGCCGATGACGAGGATTACGCCCTCGGCCAAGGCGCTGGCTTTTACGTCAATGCAACCCAGGACCCGTGGAAGCCGCATTTTCAGATGTGGGATTACCTCGCCCACGACCTGCCGGCGCTCCTGTTCAACGGCTTCATGCTGGATCAGGACGCCCAGGCCATTTCCGGCCACTCCATGGGTGGGCACGGCGCGTTAACCCTGGCGATGAACCATCCCGGCCGCTACAAATCCGTCTCCGCCTTCGCGCCAATCGCCAACCCGACCGGCGCCGACTGGGGCCGCAACCAACTCGCAGCCTATCTTGGCGAGGACGAGACCACATGGGCCCGCCACGACGCCAGCCTGATGATGCGCAGCACTGGTTTTGACGGCCCGATCCTGATCGATCAGGGCACCAATGACCCCTTCCTCAAAAACCTGCGCCCACAAGCGCTGGCCGAGGCCATGGCCGAACGCGCCCAGAACGGCACTTTCCGGATGCAACCCGGCTATGACCACAGCTATTTCTTCGTCTCGACCTTCATGGAAGACCACATCGCCTTTCATGCCGAGGCGCTCTACTCCTGACCAGCATTTCTCAGAGGCCCAAATATCCTGGGGGGTCGAGGGGGGCAAAGCCCCCCCGCCATGCCCAACAGGCGCAGCCTGGCGGGAGAACCCCCTACCGAAAGCACCCCGATGACCGCTCTATACATTGACGCCGATGCCTGCCCGGTCAAAGCCGAAGCGCTAAAAGTCGCCGAACGCCACGCCGTCAAAGTCTTTATCGTCTCAAACGGCGGCATCCGTCCCAACCCGCATCCGCTGGTCGAAACCATCATCGTGCCCGACGGCCCGGATGTCGCCGATATGTGGATCGCCGAACGCGCCGTCAAAGGCGACGTGGTTGTAACCGGCGACATCCCCCTGGCAGCCAAATGCATCGCCGCAGGTGCGCAAGTCATCCAGCATAACGGCGAGGTTTTCACCCAGGCCAATATCGGCATCCGCCTTGCGACCCGCGATCTGATGGCCGATCTGCGCGCCGCCGACCCGTTTCGTCAGGGCGGCGGCAAACCGTTCAGCAAAACCGACCGCTCCCGGTTTCTCAACATGCTCGAGGCCGAAATTCGCAAAGCCCTCAAGCCCTGAATCGCGCAATTTGTCGCAAACCGGACAGACCTGTCGCAACCACCTTGCCACGCTCCACCCAACTCCTTTTTCGGACCTCCTGATGACCGACCAGTCAACCGCCCGTACCAACCTGATCGGCATAGCCTGCGCAATTGGCGCGTCGATGTTCTTTTCGATCAATGACATGCTGATCAAGTTTCTGTCAGGTGACTATGCCTTGCATCAAATCGTCCTGATCCGCGCCGTCATCGGTCTCAGCCTGCTGCTGATCTTCATCGTGCCTTTCGAGGGCGGATTCAAAATCCTGCACACCAAGCATTTGAAAATCCAGCTGCTGCGCGGACTTAGCGTGGTGTTTGCCAATATGGCTTATTTCGCCGCCCTCGCGGCCATGCCACTGGCCGATGCTGCTGCCATCTGGTTTGTCAGCCCGCTGATCATCACCGCTTTTTCGGTGCTGTTTCTGGGTGAAAAGGTCGGCCCGCGCCGCTGGGCCGCAGTCGGCCTTGGTCTTCTGGGCGTCATCATCATGCTGCGCCCCGGCAGCCACAGCTTTCAGCTGGCCGCGCTGTTGCCGTTGGTCTCGGCTCTGGCCTATGCATTTCTGCAAATCATGACCCGCAAAATCGGCGTGTCGGAAAAAGCCGCGACCAGTTCGGTCTACACTCAACTTGCCTTCATCGTCATCAGCACAGGCATGGGGCTGGCTTTCGGTCATGGGCAATTTGCAGGTTCCGGCGACGCCTCGATTGATTTCCTGTTTCGCGCTTGGGTAGTGCCGGCACCAAAAGATTACGGCATCTTCTTTCTGATCGGTCTTGGCAGTGGTCTGGGCGGCTATCTTATTACCCAAGCCTACCGAATAGCCGAGGCAGGTCTTGCAGCCCCATTTGAATATTCCGCCATGCCGATGGCGATTGTGTGGGGTATTGTGGTCTTTCATCAATCACCCGACCTGATCGGCTGGATTGGTATCGCGCTGATCGTCGGGGCCGGGCTTTACACCTTTGCCCGCGAAGCCGCAATTGGCCGCCGCGCCATGCGCAAACAGCCGCAAACGAGGCTTTAAGATGCACGCGACCACCGTGATTTTTGATATCGGCAATGTGCTGATCCGCTGGCAGCCCGAGGCCTATTTCGACACAGTGACCACCGTTAGCAGGCGCAAACAGATGTTCGCCGCCGTTGATCTGCACGCCATGAACGAGCGCGTTGACGCAGGAGCGCCCTTTCGCCAAACCGTTTACGACACCGCCGCCGCCCATCCCGAATTCGACGGCCTGATCCGCCGATGGCACGACAATTGGCTGGATATCGCCAGCCCCGTCATCACCGAAACCCTGCAAATTGCACAAACCCTGCGCGCCAGGGGCGCGGCGATTGCCATTCTCAGCAATATCGGGCAGGAAACCTTTGATCTGGCCGCTGCCCGCAACCCGTTTCTGGCGACGTTTGATGCGCTGTTTTTGTCCGGCCCAATGGCCGTTACCAAACCAAGCTCCGATATTTATCAACAAGTTGAAGATACCTTGAACCACTCCCCCGAAACGCTGTTCTTCACCGATGACCGCGTCGAAAACATCGACGCCGCTGACAGGCGCGGCTGGCAAACGCACCTTTTCCAATCCCCGCAAGGCCTTGCCCAAGCCCTTGTCGCACACGGCCTGCTGACCCTAGCCGAGGCGTCTCTGTGACCCCGCGCCACATTACTTTGGCCAAGGCCGAACCGCACCTCGACTGGCTGGCACTGACCGACGCCTTGGAACGGGGCCACACCCTGCCCAAAGCGCAAATGCAGGACGTGGTGTTCCGGCGTGGCCCCGACACCATGCTGTCGCGCCACGCATGGATTGACGGGCTGGGCCTGATAGTGAAAACCGCCACCGTCTTTCCAGGCAATGCCCGCCATAATCTACCGAACATCAACGGCCTGACCACACTTTACAGCGATCAAACCGGAGCCGTCGAAGCGACCCTTGATTTCGCTCTGGTGACCAAATGGAAAACTGCCGCCGACAGCCTGCTCGCGGCTCGTCACCTTGCCCGCCCTGACAGCCAGAACATCCTGATTATCGGGGCCGGGTCGGTCGCCGCATCAATGATCCAGGCCTATTCCGCCCTGTTCCCCACAGCCCGCTTTCAGATCTGGAACCGAACCACCGACAAGGCCCACCTGATTGCCGCGGCCTGTCCCGGCCACGCGATCGCCGCCGCCACCGACTTGGCCGATGCGGTTGGTCAAGCCGATATTATCGCGTGTTGCACCATGGCAAATCAGCCCGTCCTGCAAGGCAAATGGCTGCGCCCCGGTCAACATGTTGACCTGATCGGCGCCTACCTGCCTTCAATGCGCGAGGCCGACGATACCGCCCTTAAACGCGCCCGGGTATTTGTTGATTGCCGCGAGACCACCATCGACCATATCGGCGAGCTGATCGACCCGATTGCCAATGGCACGATCAAACGATCCGATATCCTCGGAGACTTCTATGACATTAAGGGCGGTGACTTCATCCGTCGTTCAGACGCTGAAATAACGCTTCACAAAAACGGCGGTGGCGCGCATCTTGATCTGATGACATGCTGCTATATCCTAAAGGCCCTGACATGACCCTGACCGAACAGCAGATTGAAACCTTCCAACGCGATGGCGTTTTAATGGTCCCCGGCGCGTTAACCGATTGGGTTGACGTGATGCGTTCAGGGATCGAACGCAACATGGCCGAGCCCGGCGAATATGCCAGCGAAAACGCAGTCACCGAAGGCCGGTTCTTTGACGATTACGTCAACTGGCACCGCATCCCGGAATATGAAACCGTCATCCGCGAAAGCCCGATTGCCCAACTTGCCGCACAGGCCATGCGCTCGACAACCGCGCAATTCTTTCACGACCATCTGCTTGTCAAAGAACCCGGCACCCCGAAACCCACACCTTGGCATCAGGACTCGCCCTATTATTTTGTGCGCGGCGAACAAACCGTCAGCTTCTGGATCCCCGTCGATCCAGTGGCCGAGGCCAGCCTGCGTTTCATCGCCGGCAGCCACCGCTGGCCGAAAATGGTCCGTCCTGTGTCGTGGTCTGACGACAGCGATTTTTACAAAGACAAAAATGACTGGACACCGGTGCCCGACCCAGATGCCAACCCCGATGACACCACCGTTGTGGAATGGCCAATGCAACCCGGTGACGCCGTGCTGTTTGATTTTCGAACTGTCCACGGCGCGCGCGGCAACATGCAACCCAACCGCCGCCGGGCGCTTTCGCTGCGCTGGGTCGGCGACGATGCGCGCTATGTTCAGCGCCCCGGCCGCACCTCGCCACCATTTCCCGGCCATAACATGACCGAGGGCCAAAAACTACGCGAGGATTGGTTTCCGGTGATCTGGCCAAAACCATGACATCAACACTGTTGGCCCTGATCGGCGTTTTTCTTCTGGTCGATCTGATTGTTCTGCCGCCGCTGATCATCCGCGCACGCCTGCGCCCGATGGACGCTAACGCCCGCGCCTCGGCCCCCGGACAGTTTGCCACCCTCACCGATGGCATTACCCATTATCAATGGCATGGGCCACGCACCGGCCCGATCATCGTGTTGGTGCACGGCCTGTCAGCCCCGTCGTTTATTTTCGCCGGCCTCATTCCCCACCTGACCCGCGCCGGATATCGGGTTCTGACCTATGATCATTTCGGACGCGGCTGGTCTGATCGACCCACAAGCCCCCAAACCGCTGGTTTTTTTGGGCGCCAGTTGAATGACCTGCTCGACAACCAGTCCGTCAATAAACCCGTCATTCTGATTGGTTATTCCATGGGCGGTGCCGTGGTTTCCGCCTACGCACAGCATCACCCCTCCCGTGTTTCGCATCTTGTCCTGCTTGCCTCGGCTGGATTTGTGCATCAAACCGGCGGCCTGATCGGCTTTATCCGTCGCACTCCGCTGATCGGCGACTGGTTGATGACTGTTTTCGGTGCCGCCCGCCTAAACAGCGCCGCCAAGCTCGAGGATCAAACCAAAAGCGCCGTGCCAGACATCACCGCCAAAATGCAGCACGAGACATTCTATCGCGGCTATTTGCCCGCAATCCTGTCCAGCCTCAGAAACCTGCTGGGCCGTCCGTTTGACGAACTGCACCGCGATCTTGCCACCCAAAACATCCCGACCTTGGCGATCTGGGGCGCAATAGACGCCACGATTCCAATCACCAGCGCTGACCGCTTGTCAGCCGCCAATCCCGATGTCAAAACCGTCATCCTGAGGGATGAGGGGCATTCCTTGACCTATACCAACCCCAAAGGCACCGCCGCCGAAATCCTTGCGTTTCTGCCGCCCGCCCCAGCTGAAAACACAAAGGCCTGAACCCGTGCAAATAAACGCCAACGGTACCATGCTCGCGGTCGAGGAATACGGCCCCAAAGACGGCTTGCCGCTGATCCTTGTGCGCGGCCTCGGCTCGTCGCTGATCCATTGGCCGAAGAACTTTGTTCAGGGCTTTGCCGACCTCGGCTACCGCACGGTGATCTATGACAACCGCGATGCCGGTCTGTCGCAGCGATTTCCGATGCGGGATCACCCCTCAGACTCGGCAAGCCTGAAACAGATCATCGCGGACGGCGGCGCGCTTCCGGTCCCTTACTCCCTCGCTGACCATGTGCAGGATTGCGTCGGCCTTATGGACGAGCTCGGCATTAATCGCGCGCACCTTTTTGCCATCTCGATGGGCGGCGGAATCGCTCAAAGCTTTGCCACATCATTTGCCGACCGCCTGCTCAGCGCGACCTTGGTGATGACCTCGGCCCGCCTGCGTAGCGCCGCGCTTTTAGGCGGGATGCTGGCCAAACGCCGGTCGCGTTCAGACTATATCGACGCGATGGTGGCCGAGGATCAGGTCTGGGGCAGCCCCGGCTATCCAATGACCGAGGCCGAGATCCGCGAACAGGCCGCACAGGCCTATGATCGCGGTTACGATCCCGACGCCTATAACCGGCAAATTTTGGGCTTGGCCGCCGCCGAAGAACGGGTGGAGCGGCTGCAGAAACTGGATCTGCCCTGCTTTGTGATCCACGGCGCTGAAGATACCCTGGTGCCGCCCGAGGCCGGGCGTGAACTGGCCAGCCTGATCCCCGGCGCAAAACTTGAAATCATTAAGGGCATGGGTCACACCATAACGCCTCTGCTTGCCCCGAAACTGGTGGCAATGGTGGACGGATTTATTCGCGGCCAAGGCTAAGCCAAAGTCGCGCGCCCCATAGTAGCGTCCAAATGCTCAAACCCACCTGCCGCAATTTGTATGCACAGGTTGTGTACAGGTTGTGCATACGTTGTGTACCCTAAAAATCGAGGTTCTCGACGTTCAGCGCATTGGCCTGAATGAACTCGCGGCGCGGTTCCACCACGTCGCCCATCAGCTTGGTAAAGATGTCATCCGCCTCGGCCAAATCCTCAACCCGCACCCGCAACAGCGTGCGCGCTTCGGGGTCCAGGGTCGTTTCCCAAAGCTGGCTTGGGTTCATCTCACCCAATCCCTTATAGCGCTGTAAAGATTGACCTTTTTCGCCCTCTTGCAAGACGACATCCAACAAGTCACTCGGTGCAAATATCGCCGTAACTTTGTCTTTGCGGGTCAGTTTTGCCGGTTGGGCATAAACCTCCTGCAAGCTTTTGGTGTAACTTGCCAGCTTACGCGCTTCGCCTGATCGCAGACACCCGCCATCCAGCGCGCGAACTTCTTCTACACCTCTGATATTACGGGAAAATCTTAGTCCGGCATCTTCCGTAGGACGACCGTTCCAACCCTTTTCATACTCTTTCGCAACAAGGTCCAATCTGGCCGCAACACTGTCAGCAGCCGCTTGCAGGTCTTCATCCAGCCGCCCGGCAATCAAAGCGCCGGAAATTGCAGCCTGTTCAAGGACATGGCGGGAATAATGGGTCGGAAACGCGTTCAAAATCGCCCGCACCTGCCGCGCCTCATCCACCACCCGCGCAAGATCGGCACCCGAGATTTGCGAGCCATCCCCAAGCTGCAGAACCGCGCCTTCAAGTCCTTGTTCTACAAGGTAATCTTCCAGCGCAGCCTGGTCTTTCAGGTACACTTCCGACTTGCCGCGCGCCACTTTATAAAGCGGCGGTTGGGCGATATAAAGATACCCGCCTTCGATCAGTTGTGGCATCTGCCGGAAGAAGAATGTCAGCAACAAAGTCCGGATATGCGCCCCGTCCACATCGGCATCGGTCATGATGACAACTTTATGGTAACGAAGTTTGGCTATGTTGAACTCATCACGCCCGATTCCCGTGCCAAGTGCTGTAATCAGCGTGCCGATTTCCTGACTGCCCAGCATCCGGTCAAATCGCGCACGCTCAACATTAAGGATTTTACCCCGCAGCGGCAGCACCGCCTGATTAAACCGCGACCGCCCTTGCTTGGCAGACCCGCCAGCACTGTCGCCTTCGACCAGAAAGATTTCGGAATTCGCCGGGTCTTTTTCCTGACAATCCGCCAGTTTTCCCGGCAGGCTGGCGATGTCCATCGCAGATTTCCGCCGCGTCAAATCACGTGCCTTACGGGCAGCTTCCCGTGCAAAAGCCGCTTCGACAATTTTGCTTACAACGATCTTTGCCTCAGAAGGATGTTCCTCGAACCATTCCCCCAGCTTTTCGTTCACCAGTCCTTCAACCGCCGGGCGCACCTCGGACGAAACCAGTTTGTCCTTGGTTTGACTGGAAAATTTCGGGTCGGGTACTTTGATTGACAACACACAAGTCAGCCCCTCACGCGCGTCGTCGCCGGTGAAACTGATCTTTTCCTTTTTCGCAATCCCCGACGTCAAAGCGTAATTGTTGATGGTTCGGGTCAAGGCCCCGCGAAACCCCGCCAAATGGGCACCACCATCGCGCTGTGGAATGTTGTTGGTAAAAGGCAGCACGTTTTCGTGGTAGCTGTCATTCCACCACATCGCCACTTCAACGCCGATACCGTCTTTTTCACCGGTAATAAAGATCGGGTCTGCCAGCATAGCCGTTTTCGAGCGGTCCAAATGCCGCACGAATTCCCGCACGCCACCCTCGTACATCATTTCACTTTCCAGCTTTTCCGCGGGACGCAAATCTTCGATCCGGATTTTCACACCAGAATTCAGAAACGCCAATTCGCGTAGCCGGTGTTCTAGGGTTTTGAAATTGTAATCGAGGTTGGAAAACGTTTCGGTCGACGCAAGAAAGCGAACCTCGGTGCCTTTGCGGCCATTCGCCGGGCCGACCACTTTCAGCGATTCAACAGTGAACCCGCCTTCAAACCGCGCCATATGTTCCTTGCCATCGCGCCAGATGCGCAACTCAAGCCAATCGGAAAGCGCGTTCACAACCGAAACGCCGACCCCGTGCAATCCGCCCGAAACCTTGTAGGAATTGCTGTCAAATTTGCCGCCGGCATGCAGTTGCGTCATGATAACTTCGGCGGCAGAAACACCTTCGCCCTCGTGGATACCAACCGGGATACCACGACCGTTATCGGACACAGAAACCGAGTTGTCAGCGTGCAAGATCACCGTCACCGTATCGCAATGACCGGCCAGCGCTTCGTCGATGCCATTATCGACAACTTCATAAACCATGTGGTGCAAACCCGACCCATCGTCGGTGTCACCGATATACATCCCCGGACGCTTGCGAACCGCCTCTAAGCCTTTGAGAACCTTTATAGAATCCGCACCATATTCTTCGGTTATTTTTTCGATATCTGCCATATGCCTCGTCCACGGATTTGAACACCATATATAAGGGTTTTGGCGGGGAATGTCACGCCAGTACCACAATATTTTGGGTTAGCGGCTTCTAGGTTACGGCAATCGCAATGCCGACCGAAATCAGCGACAAACCAGATGCAATGTTAATGCGCCGTCGTCCGGTTTCCGATGAAATCAAAGCCCGTGATTTGTGAACGAATGCCGCCAAAACAAGATTTCCCAAGAAGGGCACGAGCATCGAAACCGACCCTATTGCGGCAATATCCAGAGTGGTGATTTCGGTCAGATCGAAAAATCCGGGCAGCACACCCAGATAGAACAAGACCGCCTTGGGGTTACCGATGCTTATAAACGCACCAGCGAAAAACCCGGACCATGCCCCCGAGACCGTTAGCCGACCGTCGCGCTGGATGACTTTGCCAGCGCGATAGATCAGCTGCGCCCCCATCAGAACAAGCAACGTCGCGCCCGAAAACGTGAGGACTGTCAGGAACCCTTCGAAATTCGAAGCCAGCCAGGCCACACCAAGCACAGCCACAACCGTCCATAGGCCATCGCCAATGACGACGCCCAATGCCAAAGGCCATGCGGACCTGAACCCTCCTGAAAGGGCGCGTGCGATCAGAGCTGCCCAAACCGGACCCGGGATCAGGAACAGTATGAAAACCGCGCCTGCATAAAGTATAAGTTCGTCAAACGCGACCGTCACATTGGCGCCCGCTGATCAATGACCGAGGTCCCGTCGCTGTCGGAAACCTGATACCAGGCGGCGCGATCACCAAGTGATTCAAACAAGTTAGCATCCGTTCCGGTCAACCAGGCCTGTGCTCGCAAGTCGCATATCTCGCCATAAAGGTCCGCGCGGCGATTGGCGTCTAAATGCGCTGCAACCTCATCCAGAAGGATTATTGGCGGCGCCCCGAAATCCTGCGCCAAGGCGCGTGCGTTGGCTAAAACAAGCGAGATCAACAACGCTTTCTGTTCACCTGTGGAACATAATCGCGCTTCGATATTCTTGGCTTGATAAACCGCCCCAAAATCCGCCCGATGCGGACCTATCAGGGTTCGCCCAGCAGCCATATCCCGGTGACGGTTACGCGCCATGGCGTCGGCAAAGGCTTCCGTATCGTCATTGGCTTCGTCGTCAGCCCCCGAGACCAGAGCCAAATCAGCCGTCGGAAAACTTGTATCGCTGTCGGACTGCGCCATTGCCAGACGATCAATAGTCGCCGCCCTGTTCAAAGAAATCACCGCACCAGATTGCATCATTTGCCCTTCCAGAGCGCGATACCATGCATCGTTAGCGACCTGATCCTTCAGCAACCGATTGCGTTCACGCATAGCCTTTTCATAATTCAGCGATGCTTCGGCGTGGTTGGGATAAAACGACAGGGTCATCCGGTCCAGAAACCTTCGACGCCCTTCGGGGGCATCAAGCCACAAGCGGTCCATGGAAGGCGCTAACCACACGATACGCGCCAGATTTCCAAGCGCGGTTTGCGAAGCTGCCTTGCCATCAATCCGCACCTGTCGTGCGGCACCATGTTCTGCCCATGTTTCGACGTCGTGCTGATGCGCCAGGCTGTACAGGTCAGCTTTAACCTTCCAGCCCAACCGTTCGGGACTGCGGGCTATTTCATCCGCACCCGCCCGCCGGATGCCACGCCCAGGCGAGAGCAGAGAAACCGCTTCCAGAATATTGGTTTTACCTGCGCCATTCGCTCCAAAAAAGGCAATCGGACGGCCATCCAATTCCAGTTTGGCAGACTTATGGGATCGGAAATGCGAAAGCGTCAGTTGTGTAAGGGCAAGCCCTGCCAATGGGTCACACCCGCATTGGCATTACAACGTAAACGGCACTTTCATCATTGCCTTCACGCATCAAGGTTGGATCGCCCGAAGAATTAAACAAGAATACGGCGTTTTCGCGATCGACCTGACTGGCGATTTCCAACAGATATTTGGCGTTAAACCCGATTTCCAGCCGCTCGTCGCTGTAGGCAACCGCCAATTCCTCTTCAGCGGCACCACTATCTGGCGCGTTGACGGAAAGGATTAGGCGATCATCCTCAAGCGCAAGCTTAACGGCGCGGGACCGTTCAGAAGACACCGTAGACACCCGATCAACCGCTTTCGCAAATTCGGTTGCGTCAACTTCCAGCCGTTTCGTGTTGCCGGTTGGAATGACCCGGCTGTAATCCGGAAACGTCCCGTCGATGACTTTTGAGGTCAGTGTAATTTCGGGCGTTGCAAAGCGGATTTTGGTTTCCGATACCGAAACGGCGATAATCATATCGTCGTCTTCCAGCAGCTTTCGCAACTCGCCCACGGTCTTGCGTGGTACGATGACGCCCGGCATACCGGCGGCACCTTCGGGAAGTGGCGCATCAATTCGCGCCAAGCGGTGCCCATCGGTCGCAACGCAGCGCAGAACCTGGCCAGACCCGCTGTCAGCAGCGTGCAGATAAACACCGTTCAGATAATACCTTGTTTCTTCAGTCGAGATCGCAAATTTCGACTTATCAAACAGACGACGCAGCATTGGGGCCGGAGCGGTGAAATTACAGCTGTATTCAGACGATGCCATCACCGGAAAATCTTCGCGCGGCAAGGTCGCAAGCGAAAAGTTCGAACGACCCGCCTGCACTTCCAGCCGGCCCGAGGCCCCGTCATCCGTCAGCTGAACAACAGATCCGTCAGGCAGCTTGCGTACAATTTCGTGCAACGTGTGCGCGCCAACAGTCGTCGCACCATTGCGATCGACCGTGGCAAGCGCCCGGTCAACCACTTCAATATCCAGATCAGTTGCGCGAAAACTGATGGCACTGCCCTCAGCTTCGATAAGCACATTCGCCAGAATTGGGATCGTGTTACGCCGTTCAACAACCGACTGCGCCTGGCTCATTGCTTTTAGCAATGCGCTTCGTTCGATGCTGACTTTCATCTTCGTCTCCTGACCATAACCGGGGCAGGCAGACTAGCTGAACCGCCCCGGAAATCAAACACTATCTCTTTGTTTACGGGAATGTTGACGTGGTCAAGGGTCCAGCCGCGATCCAGCGGCTGGAGGCACAAAATACCACAGTTTTCGCCCTAGGCTTCCAGCATCCGACGCAGCAATTCAACATCTTCGGCGATTTGGTTATCAACCGCTTTCAGCTCTTCGATTTTACGAACCGCGTGAATGACCGTTGTGTGATCACGCCCGCCGAACCGGCGACCGATTTCAGGCAATGATTTCGACGTCAGCATCTTCGAGAGGAACATCGCAACTTGCCGTGGTCGTGCAACCGAACGCGCGCGGCGCGGGCTTAGCATATCACTTAGGCGCAGGTTGTAATGGTCAGCAACTTTGCGAATGATCTCGTCAATTGTGACCTTGCGATCAGATGCGCGCAGAATATCCGACAGACATTCCTGTGTAACCTCCAACGTAACCTCGCGCCCGATCAACGAGGCATAGGCAAACAACCTGTTCAACGCACCCTCTAGTACGCGTACATTTGTCGAAATCCGGTGGGCAAGGAATTCCAGCACCCCGTTCGCCAAAACCACCTCGGGATAGTTGCGGGCTTGTGATTCCACTTTTGACTGAAGAATGCCAAGACGCAATTCGTAATCCGTGGGGTGCAAATCAACCACCAACCCCCACTGAAGGCGGGATTTGATCCGATCCTCAAGTCCGGAAATTTCGCCGGGTGCGCGATCGGCGGAAATGATGATCTGTTTGCTTTGGTCGATCAGCGCGTTGAATGTGTGGAAAAATTCGTCTTGAGTTGAATCTTTGCCGGCAATGAACTGAACGTCGTCAACCATCAGAACATCAACGGAACGAAAGAGCTCTTTAAAGCCCATCATATCCTTGAACCTGAGGGATTGAACAAAGCGGTACATGAATTGTTCGGCGGACAGATATAGCACCTTGGCGCCAGGTTGGCGGCGTTGAATCTCCCAGGCGATTGCATGCATCAGATGGGTTTTGCCAAGGCCTACACCACCGTAAAGGAACAACGGATTAAACGTAACTTCGCCGCCTTCGGCAACACGCCGCGCTGCTGCATGGGCTAACTCATTCGGCTTTCCGACAACAAAAGTATCAAAAGTCGAACGGCGATCCAAGGGAGCCCCCGGAAGGTCAATCCCGGTTTTGACTGGTTGAGCGGCAGAAACCGCTTTTGCGGTTACGCCATTAACAGGCGCAATTTTTCTATTTGTCGCGACCGCAAAATCCAGCCGGTCAATAGGCGCCCCTGCACCGGTAAGACCGCTGAGGATTTGATCGCCATAATTACGTGATACCCAATTTCCAAAAAACGTTGTGGGTACCGCAAACTGCGCAACGCCATTCAGAACATCTTCAAGTTCAAGCGGTTCTATCCAGTTCTTAAACGCATCCTTCCCTATCGAATGCAAAAGTTGTTCTTTAACGCGCCCCCAGGTGTCGTTATTCATCTTCGGTCCGTTCGCTTTTCTTTTTTTCGTTTTCAAGTCTGCCGCCAAGGCAAACCGCGCATCTTCCATCCGTTTAGGGTTCCACGGTGTTTTTCGCTGTCAATGTCACCCTCAAATCCTTCGGCAACATTTATGCACACCGTCGAACGACCGATTTCTGTGATGACGTCAGCTACGTATTCGGCAGCATCCAACGATCTCACGCCCGAACGGCAGATAAAATAGATCCGGTCCGGAAACTTGTCCCCCAACTGTGAAAACAATTCGCCTGTAAATTCGGGGTTCACGGACATTTCCGGAAATGCGAGCCACTCTATTCGGATCACCTGTTTTCCCAGGTCTTCCAAATCGGGAAATCCCACATACGACCATTCGGCCTTTGTGCGCACATCCACCAGAACCGTTCGAGGTTCTGATTTCAGTTCTTCCCAAGCTTCGTGCGGCAGCACTTCAGCAACGATAGAATCGTTATCCGTGACCACTCTGTCCCCCAGACGTCTTGAATCACTCAGCGAAACTAGCCCATCGTGCGGCGGCATTTCAACGACTCTTCACGCTTGACTCGGACATTCCGCATACCGAATCTTAGAC
Organism: Rhodobacterales bacterium UBA5972; assembly: GCA_002430125.1. Lineage (GTDB taxonomy): Bacteria > Pseudomonadota > Alphaproteobacteria > Rhodobacterales > Rhodobacteraceae > UBA5972. The sequence goes on along the minus strand of DJBQ01000049.1, from coordinate 6,080 downwards.
CACTTATCGCATCGCTAAATCTATGGTCTGAGGGTCAAAGACCCCATAGGGCAAAAGCCAAGTTCGCCGAAAAACTGAATTTGATCGTCACGCAAAGCGCTGACCGGCCCTTAACTGATTCGTGTTTCGGCCGAGATCAAAAGAAAAGGGCGCAACCTTTACAGGTGCGCCCCAATAATTTCTCTGCTGATCGTTGAGATCAGGCGCTGAGCGCTTTTACACGTGATGACAAGCGCGACATTTTCCGGCTTGCTGTATTCTTGTGCAGAATGCCTTTGGACACACCGCGCATGATTTCTGGTTGGGCGGCGCGTAATGCTGCGACAGCGATTGTCTGGTCGCCACCCGTAATAGCCTCTTCAACCTTACGAATGAAGGTACGGATCCGGGTCCGGCGGGTTTTGTTAACCAGTGTACGGCGCTGCTCTTGGCGCGCGCGTTTTTTTGATTGTGGCGAGTTGGCCATGTGTAATTTCCGATCACATCGGGTTGCGAATGATGAACCGCGCTTCTAGTCGCGAGTCTTCGGCAAGTCAACGGCTCTGCCGATGTTTTTTGGTCGCTATTTGCCGCGAAATTGTGGAGTTCGCTTTTCAAGAAAAGCTGACATGCCTTCGACCTGATCTTCCGTGGCAAAAAGCGCGTGAAAAAGCCGCCGTTCAAACAGCACGCCTTCGCGCAGGGTTGTTTCATATGACCGGTTGACGGCTTCTTTGACGGCCATGTTGATCAGCCCGGATTTCTCGGCGATTTTGGCCGCGGTCGCCATCGCATCTTCCATCAGGTTTTTCACAGGAACAACGCGGCTCACAAGGCCCGAGCGTTCTGCCTCGTCCGCCAGCATCATCCGGCCAGTCAGATGCATTTCCATTGACTTTGATTTGCCAACAAAACGTGTCAGCCTTTGGGTGCCACCAATCCCCGCCATCACGCCCAGATTGATCTCGGGCTGGCCAAATTTTGCGTTATCGGCCGCAATGATAAAGTCGCACATCATCGCTAGTTCGCAGCCACCACCAAGCGCGTAACCTGCCACGGCGGCAATGATTGGTTTGCGGAAACGCAGCAAAGCCTCGGTTTCATTGGTGAAAAAGTCAGATGTAAACATTTCGACGAAAGTTTTTTCCGACATCTCTTTGATATCGGCACCAGCGGCGAATGCTTTTTCTGAACCGGTCAGAACCACGACCCGAACCTTGTCGTTACTTTCCATCGCCTTCAGGGCGTCTGCAAGCTCGCCCAGCAACTGACTGTTCAGCGCGTTCAGCGCGTCTGGCCGGTTAAGCCGGATCAGGCCGATATGGTCCTCGATCTCGACGATCAGTGTCTCATAGGCCATCTGGGTTCCCTTCAGCTAGCATCCAAGTGCCGCTAAATACCATCTTGGCGCGGCGTTTCAAGCTATGTCTGGCATTTAGGGCAATAGAATGTTGACCGGCCCGCCTGAACGATGCGTTTGACTATTCCTTTGCAATCCGGAGTCTTGCAAGCTTCACCGGCGCGGCCATAGGCGGCAAACGAATGTTGGAAATATCCCAGCTCGCCGTCCGTTTGTTTGTAATCCTTCAAAGAAGAGCCGCCGGATTCGATGGCTTCGGTCAAGACGTCGCGAATCACCGGAACCAATTCGATGGATTTCCGCACGCTAACATCCTTGGCCAAACGCAGCGGCGATACCTTTGCGCGCCACAAAACTTCACAGACATAAATATTCCCCAGCCCGGCAACCAGTTTCTGATCCAGCAAAGTCGTCTTGATCGGCGCGTTCCGGGTTTTCAGCGCGGCGGCAAGATATGCGGCATCAAAAGAATTGCCCAAAGGTTCAGGGCCAATATCGCGCAGCAGTTTGTGGTCTTCGACCGCGTCGGTCGCGCATAAATCCATCGCGCCAAAACGCCGCGCATCATTAAATGTAATCCGCGCTCCGTTATCCATATCCAACACCACATGGTCGTGCTTTTCCGGAACGGGCATAGTGTGGTGAAATTCGCCTAGCGTTTGTTGACCTTCGGGGCGTGAAATCAGCATCCGGCCCGACATTCCCAAATGGATGATCAGCGTTTCACGGGATGCGAGATCAACAAGGATGTATTTCGACCGACGCCGCAATTGCAGCACTTGTTGCCCGGTCAGCCTTTCCGCCATGCGTTCTGGAAACGGCCAGCGCAAATCGGGCCGCCGGACATCGGCGTGCGTAATGACATGGCCAGTCATCACGGGTTCAAGCCCACGACGGACGGTTTCAACTTCGGGGAGTTCGGGCACAGGACACCTTTACGCAGGCGGGGTCCATTGTAACCCCCACAACTTCGCTTATAACAATAGACTGTTTCAGCAGCCAGCAAGCCCAGATGACTATGCCCACGCAAAAAACCACCCATTTCGGCAATCAGACCGTGGCCGAGGACGCCAAGGCCGGGATGGTGCATGGGGTATTCAGCAACGTCGCCTCGAAATACGACGTGATGAATGACGCGATGAGCCTTGGCATCCACCGTCTGTGGAAAGACGCGATGATGGATTGGCTGGCGCCACGAAATGGGCAAAAGCTGTTGGATGTGGCGGGCGGAACCGGTGACATAGCGTTTCGGTTCCTGAAACGCGCCCCGCAGGCGCAGGCAACCGTTTTTGATATGACCCAATCCATGCTGGATGCGGGGCGCAAACGCGCCGAGGCGTCACAACTGGCCGACCGTCTGGACTGGATTTGCGGCGACGCAATGGCGCTGCCGTTCGCCGATAACAGTTTTGACGTGTACACAATCAGCTTTGGCATCCGCAACGTCACCCGGATTCAGGATGCAATCAACGAAGCTTATCGTGTCTTGAAACCCGGTGGGCGTTTCATGGTGCTGGAGTTCAGTCAAATCCCTAATCCCGGTTTGCAGTGGATTTATGACCAGTATTCGTTCAACATTATCCCTCCTCTGGGCAAAATGATTGCGAACGACAGGGACAGCTATCAGTACCTTGTTGAAAGTATCCGCAAGTTTCCCCAGCAGGAGGTTTTCGCCCAGATGATCCGCGACGGTGGGTTTCAGAATGTGAAGTACCGCAACCTGACTTTGGGCATTGCAGCACTGCATTCCGGCTGGAAGGTTTAAGCGATGCGCGGTCCTCATAACGTCTGGCGGCTAATCCGAACCGGTGCCACGTTTGAACGTACAGGTGCGATGAAACTGGCGCTTGAAGCGCTGGACGCACCACCAGCGTTGCGAATTGCAGCGCGGATCATGGGCTGGCCGTTCAAGTGGCTTGGCCTGCGCGGTGATCCCAGTCAGCCACCGGTTTTGCGTGCGCTGACGGCTTTGGGGCCAGCCTATATCAAGTTCGGCCAAATCCTTTCAACCCGTCCCGATGTTGTTGGCGACGAGTTGGCCAATCAGTTGCGGGTGCTGCAGGACAAGCTGCCGCCTTTTTCGATGGAAGCAGCCCGCCGGACAGTTGAATCGGAACTTGGCAAACCGGTTGATGAGCTGTTTTCGACCTTCAGCGAACCTGTGGCCGCCGCGTCAATCGCACAGGTTCACCGCGCAACAATCCGTGAAACCGGCCGCGATGTCGCCATCAAGATTTTACGCCCAAATATCGAACGGGATTTTCGCCGGGACATAGACGCGTTTTATTTTGCAGCGTCGGTTATTGAGTTCCTGTCGCCATCGTCGCGCCGTTTGCATCCAAACGCGGTGATCACGCATTTCGATGGCGTTGTTCAGGGCGAACTTGACTTAAGAATGGAAACCGCGGCTGCGGCCGAATTTGCGGCAACAACAAAAGACGACAAAGGCTTTACCGTGCCAACCCTGAATTGGGAACTTTCGGCCCGTCGGGTGATGACGCTTGATTGGGCAGAAGGCCTTCCGCTGGGCGAGACGCAGGCACTTGCCGCTGCAGGGCATGACTTAAAGGCTTTGGGCACAACAGTTATTCAAATGTTCCTGCGGCATGCCCTGAGGGACGGTTATTTCCACGCTGATATGCACCAAGGCAATCTGAAAGTTGCTGCCAATGGTGATCTGATTGCGCTGGATTTCGGGATCATGGGCCGAATCGATGCCTATTCCCGGCGGGTCTATGCGGAAATACTGATGGGGTTTATTCAAAAGGATTACCGCAAAGTCGCCAAAGTGCATTTCGAAGCTGGGTATGTTCCGGCAGATCAGGACGTTGACGAATTCGCCCAAGCCTTGCGGTCAGTCGGTGAACCGATATTCGGGGCCGATGCCAGCAAAATTTCCATGGCGCGTCTGTTGGCGCATCTGTTTGATGTAACCGAACGGTTTGGAATGGAAACACGGGTCGAACTCATCCTGTTGCAGCGCACCATGGTTGTGGTTGAAGGTGTCGCGCGCAGCTTGAATCCTGGACTTAACATGTGGGAAGTCGCTCATCCGATTGTCGAGCAATACATTCTTGATAATGTTGGCCCCCGGGCATTGGCGCGTGATCTTTGGGCGACGGTTCAGGTGCTGAGCAGATTTGGGCCGAAACTGCCGCAAATGGCCGAAAAGGCGCTGCGTCGATTGGCAGAACCGGAAATACCGCAGCCGCATCAGCCGCTGATCGGGCCTATGGGTTATGTTGGCATTGGTATTTTTCTGACCAGCCTGTTCTTTTTAGCATTCAGCCTGATTTATGGCTGACAGCTCCAATTGCAGAGCCTGCGCATAGTCCGGATCGCCGCGTTCGAGTTTCCACTGACAATATGCTGCAATTCGAAGATGATAAAGCGGTGCAAGCATGCGGTAGCGGATCACGACATCCTTGTCAGGATAGGCCGCCAGAAACAGACTGACATCGCCGCCATTCAGTGGCCCCGCGCCATAAAGATATTGCATCGCAGGCGACAAAAAACTTGCCAAATCTTCAGTTGCATCACCAAGCGCCGGGCACTGCCAGTCAATCAATCGCAGTCCCTGCTGAGTGACAACGATATTGTTTGCGACAATATCGGTATGGATCAAAACTGCGTGTTTGGTAGGGCCGATTTTCGGGTCTTTGATAACAGGAGTCCAGTCGAGTTGCGTGCATTCTGCAAGAATTCCTTTGATCTGATCGATCAAAGCGTTTGACCCGGATGGCAGAAAACGCAAACCCTCATAAGGGGTCTGATCGTGCACCTTTGATAACAATCCGCCAACGCTCGCGGTGTTTGATTTCCACGTTTCGCCTTCAAGATGCTGGTAAAGAACGACATCGCCAGCTTCACATTGAACAAATGCTATTGGATCTGGCGCGATTCCAGCGCCGCTTAGCGCAACCTGCGAATTGTATTCGTCCACGGCAAAATTTGGATAAAGCGGATTGGTTTTGGTGGATGTGAACAGCTTACACACCAAACTTGTATCTGCAGTATCTACCCGCCAGGCTTTGTTTGTTCGCCCTCCACTTAGCTGCGTCCAGGCTGCGCCCCGAGAAACAAAATTGCTTTCTTCCAGTTCGCGCTGCAATCCATCCATCAGTATCAAATTTATCGCCCAATTATTGATCGCAACCAGAAGCCAAAAAGCAGCATCGAAATCGCCTGCACGCAGCCGTATTGCCAGAGATTGCGTGTAGTTAAAAGTTATTAAGGCGTTCGTTTTGAATATTCGAAATTGTCACAGAAATTTGGATGACCCGGCGCAAGACATCTCGGCCAAGACCAACGTCTTCAACCATCAAAGACCCCGGCCAAGATTAAACAGGTGTCGGCTTTCTAATTGCCGAAACCTCATCCGCTAACATTTTCGTACCATCGGCGAACACCAGGATTATATTGCCAGCCTCAAGCCGGGCTTCGCGAACTTCGTCATAGATCGATCCCTGATGAGTTTCGAGAACCGCGCCGTCTTTGTAACTTTCAACCACAAAGGAATATTTTCCGTCGGCCAAGGGTGCGCCGGAATTGTCAACGCCCGCCCATTGATACACGTCCTCGTTCAAAGGCAAATCCAGTGTCTGAACCGTTTCATCAGCGGCATTTTTCACCAAAAGACGGGCATTGTCTGCGTTGGGATTAGGGGTGGCAAAAATTTCTATGGGGCTGCCGGCGAATTCGGCAGTCTTTAGAACCCGCACCTCGGCCCCGACCCAGGACG
>DJBQ01000044.1:2381-4525 GCA_002430125.1 Rhodobacterales bacterium UBA5972 | reverse complement strand
CCACAGACCCTAGTTTAGTGGCCAAAAAATTTCCTTTGGCAATTAAACGCCACCGCTAAGCCAGATACCGAAAACGTCGCTGTCTCAGTTTCACACCAAAACCATTTGCCCGCCGCGATTTAGTTTGTATACAAACAACCAAGCAACCAGCAGGCTGAAAAGATGACAGATCCCGCCCAAGGCGCAATTGTCGGCGTTGATGTCGGCGGCACGTTTACCGATCTTGTTTTGCTGTCGCCTGACGGCAAGACCCGCCTGACCAAAGTGCCCTCGACCCTTGATAATCAGGCTTACGGCGTTCTAAACGCCCTGGATCAGGCCGGCGCCCACTTGCCTGACGTGGCATTGATCGTTCACGGGACCACGACCACCACTAATGCGGTTTTGGAACGTAAACTTAGTAAAACCGGTCTGATCACCACTATGGGGTTTCGCGATGTATTAGAGCTGGGCCGCCGCACCCGCCCGCAAGCCTATGGAATGTTTGGAGAGTTTCGCCCGATTATTCCGCGCGACCTGCGTTTGGAAGTGCCGGAAAGGATGCTGGCTACCGGGGACATCCACACGCCGCTCGATGAAGCTGCCGTCACACAAGCCGCCAAAACCTTGCTGGCCAAGGGCTGCGAAAGCATCGTTATCCATTTCCTGCACGCCTATGCCAACCCGGCGCATGAACTGCGTGCAGCCGGGATCGTGGCCGGTCTTTGGCCGAATGACTATATCACCACGGGCCACGCGCTGCTCAGCGAAAGCCGCGAGTTTGAACGTGGGGTCACAGCGGCCGTCAACGCCTCGGTGCAGCCCTTGTTGCAGCGCTATGTCGATAAACTGGCCAGGGAACTGGCGGCCAAAGGCTATAAAAACGACGTTCTGGTGATGAATGGCAACGGCGGCATGGTCTCGGCCAGGAATGTCGCGCGCGAGGCGGCGAAAACCGTGATGTCGGGCCCTGCCAGTGGTGTGATGGCCGCCGCTTATACCGGTGCGCGGGCCGGAGTGCGCAATCTTTTGACCTATGACATGGGCGGCACTTCGACCGATGTTGCTTTGATCCGCGATGCCCAGCCTGCGGTCAGCAACGAGATTGAAATCGAATACGCCATGCCGATCCATGTGCCGATGGTCGATGTGCGCACGGTTGGTGCAGGCGGCGGGTCCATCGCGCGGGTTAATGCAGCCGGATTGCTGGAGGTTGGCCCCGAAAGTGCTGGCGCTGATCCGGGTCCGATTTGTTACGGCAAGGGTGGCAATGACCCCACCATTTCCGACGCCAATCTGCTTTTGGGCCGTCTCAACCCACCGGTCAGAAAAGGCGACCACCCGCTTAGCGAAACCAAGGCACAAGTCGCGCAGATTTTCGCCGAAAAACTTGGAAACCCACTGGGCCTGACCGCCATTCAGGCGGCCGAGGCGGTGATCCGCATTGCCAATACCAAAATGGCAGGTGCGATCCGTATGGTGTCAATCTCGCTGGGGGCTGACCCGCGAGATTTTGCGCTGTTTGCATTTGGCGGTGCAGGACCGCTGCACGCCACAGCTCTTGCGCGTGAACTTGGCGTGCCGCGGGTTTTGGTGCCGTGCCGTCCGGGTATTACCAACGCGCTTGGCTGTGTGGTTGCCGATCTGCGGCATGATTACGTGCGCACGATCAATCGCCCGCTGGATATGCTTGACGCCGCGCAGGTACACGAGATTTTCGCGACGCAGTCGGCCACCGGCAAAGCGTTGATCACCAAGGAACCAATCCCGCTGAAAGCCATCCGTCATCTGCATTCGGTTGATATGCAATTCGTCGGTCAGACCCATCTTTTGCGGGTGCCGCTTGACACCGCGACCCCTAGCGTCGCAACCCTGAAATCCCTGTTTGAAACCGCTTATTTGAAACGCTTCCGGGTTGAACTCGCCGATATCCGCGTCAATCTGGTGAACGTCAACACATCGGTGATCGGCGAACGCCCGCCGCTTGATCTTTCAACCTTGATTGATCCTGAGGGCCGTAAATCAACGCTTAAGCAAGCGCAAACCGACACGCGCCCGGTGATGTTCGACGGCGCGTGGCACGACACCCCGATTTACTGGCGCGATAACATGCCGGCGGATGCCGCCTTAACCGGCCCCGCGATTATTGAACAAATGGACACCAC
>DJBQ01000044.1:368-2376 GCA_002430125.1 Rhodobacterales bacterium UBA5972 | reverse complement strand
CCTTGATTGATCCTGAGGGCCGTAAATCAACGCTTAAGCAAGCGCAAACCGACACGCGCCCGGTGATGTTCGACGGCGCGTGGCACCACACCCCGATTTACTGGCGCGATCACATGCCGGCGGATGCCGCCTTAACCGGCCCCGCTATTATTGAACAAATGGACACCACCACCTTACTGGAGCCCGGCGACAGTGCCGCAACCGATGCTGAAGGTAACATTCTCATCACCTTGGGGGGCGGCAAATGATTGATCCGATTACACTATCCGTCATTCAGGCTGGCCTGCAGCAGGTCTGCGATGAAATGGACCTCAGTTTTTCTCGTGCCGCCTTTTCCCCGGTGATTGCCGAAGCAAACGACCGCTCTGACGGGATTTATTCCGCAACGGACGGCTCCCTGATCGCCCAAGGCGCAGGTGGTTTGCCGGTTTTTGTTGGCACGATGCAATATTCCACCCGCACCCTGATTGAAATGATCGCAAGCGGTCAGGTCACAGCGCCGCAGCCTGATGACATCTATATCGTCAACGACCCTTACCTTGGCGGCACCCACCTGATGGATGTGCGTTTCGCGCGACCGTTTTACCGGGGTGGCAAAATCTATTGCTGGCTGTCCAATACCGGCCACTGGCCTGACACCGGCGGGTCCGTCCCCGGTGGTTTTTCAGCCAGCGCCACGGCGGTGGAACAGGAAGGGCTGCGTATCCCGCCGGTGCGCCTGTTCAAACAGGGTGTTCTCGATACCGAGATTTACGCCATCATTTGCAGTAATATCCGCGTTGCCGACCAGCGTATCGGCGATGTTAAGGCCCAGGCCTCGGCGCTTAAGGTTGGCGAGGAACGCCTGAACGAATTGCTTGATCGCTATGGCGACGCGGCGGTCACCGAAGCCATCGCTGAACTGCGGGTCCGCGCCGCCACCCAGATGCGCGCGCGTATCACGGAAATTCCGGATGGCACCTATCACAGCAAAGCCTATGTTGACAGCGACGGCGTGGTCAACGAACCCCTGGTCATTGATCTGACCATCACCAAAGCCGTCGACACCCTGACCTTTGACTTTGGAAAATCCAGCCCGCCTTGCATGGGGCCGATGAATTCGGTGTTGGCGACGACGCTCAGTTCGGTCTACCTCGCGATGCGCCATATATTCCCCGAAGTGCCGATTTCGGCAGGCGCGTTCGAGCCGTTGATCGTGATCCGCCCGACCGGCACATTTCTGGATGCGCATTATCCCAGACCCGTCTCAGGCTGTGCTGCCGAAGTCAGCCAACGCATCGCCGAAGCGGTGTTCGCAGCCCTTGTCACCGCCTTGCCTGATCGCGTTACGGCAGCACCGGCAGGCACGTCCGGCAATTTCGCGCTTGGCGGGTTTGATCCGGCGCGGGGGCGCAATTTTGTGATGTATCAACTGTCGGGGGGCGGTTACGGCGGCAATGCGCGCCATGACGGATTGACCAATGGCTGTTCCACCATCGGCATTTCCAAAGCCCCACCGGTCGAGATTATGGAGCAGCAGTTTCCGGTCCTGTATCACCGCTATGCCTTGCGCGAAGGCTCGGGCGGGGCCGGGATGCATCGGGGTGGATTTGGTCTTGAATACGAATTGGAACTGTTGCGAGGTGATGCCAAAGCCAGCTTTGTGATGGATCACGGCCGCTTCGGCCCGCAAGGCGCCAATGGCGGGCAGGATGGTGCCAAGAACGAGGTCGAAGTCTGGCGTGGTGGCGTAAAACACGTGCCGGAACATCTGTCAAAAGAACAGGATATCGACCTGAAACCTGGCGACCGCGTGCTTGTCCGCACCCCCGGTGGTGGTGGCTACGGTGATCCGGCGCGGCGCGACCCAAAGCTGATTGCCGAAGATATCCGGCTTGAGCGGTATTCGCCTGAACACATCCAAACGCATTTTGGCCCCAAGCCCTGACGCCCGTATTCTAAAGCGTTTTGCGTTTATCCTGAAGCATTTTGCAACGCGAACGCCTGTGCAAGTGCAAAGGCTGTCTCG
>DJBQ01000044.1:0-217 GCA_002430125.1 Rhodobacterales bacterium UBA5972 | reverse complement strand
GTGCAAGTGCAAAGGCTGTCTCGTGCCGCAAAACGCCACGCGATTCACATAAAACGTAAATCGCTCTATGTCGGCTTGAACTTCGGCTTTTTGGGTTTACCGCCCGCTTTGGGTTTGAACGCCAGACGGCCTACTGCGCCGGTATTGCCTTCTTTGGCAGCCTTCTTGCCGCCCTCTTTGGCCCATTTTGGCTTGCCTGCCGATTTATCCTTGGGCC
>DJBQ01000008.1:648-7176 GCA_002430125.1 Rhodobacterales bacterium UBA5972 | reverse complement strand
ATAGGCGCTGACGTCAGACACTCGCCGTACTCAAGCACGAGATTTGCAGACGGAGAAATGCAGATTTTCAAACCGTGGAATGACAACGAACTTACTGACGCGCTACGTGCCTACAGAGTACCGGGGGGCGAGCATTTGATAGACGAAAAAGGTGCAGCAAAATTCACAAGACTGGTTGATGAATCCGGAAATCTGCTCCGATTATCGGATGCAAACAGAGAATGAACTGGGCATTTGGCCCGAAGCCGTTATTCGCTATGGTGAAGACCAAAGTCAGCTGATGGGCCGCTATCGGAGGCTGGTGGCACAAATTCAGCCTTCTTTAGAAAGCACGACAAGTTGTTCTACGAAGTGTGTGGTTTTAATTTTGAAGACGTTTATGGCGAAAGAGGTAACGGCTTCATCGAATGCCACCACACTAAGCCGGTCCACGAAATGCAACCTCATGAAAAGACAAAGCTCTCTGACTTAGCTCTCGCTTGCCCAAATTGTCATAGAATGATTCATGCGAAGCGCCCTTGGCTAACAATCGACGAGTTGAGGTCTTTGATAAAAACAGATTGAAGAAGGACGAAGCTTCAAGTTCAGCAGCAGTAACTTGTAGCTAATCGCACAATTATTGGTAAATCAAATAAACCGCGTCAAATGGGCTTCAATCTCGCGAAGTAATCGAATACTAAGCTACTGAAAGAGGTCAAAATTGGCAAGGATTTGGCGAGGAGAAATTTTCGAGGAGCCCTCAACGATAAGTGAACCTCTAAGTTTCTGGTAATATGGTTTTTTAATTAGCACCCATAGCTCAGCTGGATAGAGCGCTGCCCTCCGAAGGCAGAGGCCACAAGTTCGAATCTTGTTGGGTGCACCAAAAATCAACGGCATACGTACTATTTTTGATCACGCAACTCGGTGTACTGGTGCGTGTTCAGTTTCAGTCGATTCGGCGGCGGATTCAGTTAAACTCGGCGCTATGCCAAAGGTTAATGTGGCGTTGCCTCAGCTTGGTTTTTTGTCATTCACGATGTTCATTCGCGCCTGTCCGCTTTGCCCCAAAGGCACCAAAGCAAACGGTCCGCCGTGACACATTTGGTCGGCATCCGATGGATCGGGGGTTTTCGCCTCGGCAAGTATTCTTGCGGCAAATTGCTCGGCATTGTCTTTTGGCCGGTATCCAAGGAAACCCGCCTTACTGTTATCGACCGGTGCCCTGTCGTTGTTTGAAACGCCGTAAATCACAGCAAAGCCGGTGGTCGGCGTGTCAATTGCCCTTTCAACCAAATGGATCAGATCGCCATAGCTTAACCACGTTCCAAGGGCGCGTGGGCTGGTGACTTGGGCGCAGGACAGAATGCGCAAACACACCGCCTCGACCCCGCGTTTTTCCCAATACATCCGGCCAAGATCTTCGGCAAAACACTTGGCCAGACCGTAATAGGTATCCGGCCGGTGGGCAGCATCGACCCCGATGAAATCCTGCGAGGCATGCATTCCAACCGCGTGAATCGACGACGCATAAACGACCCTGCGAACACCATGCTGAAAGGCGGCTTCCCAGACATTATAGGCACCGATGATATTTGACTGAAGGATCTGCTCAAACGGCGCCTCGTCCGGGATTGCGCCGAAATGCACAACCATGTCAGCCCCGTCCAGCAAGGCGTTAACTTCGTCATATTTTGCCAGATCAGCTTGAATATACCGCTCGCCGGGATAAAGCTTGCCCGGGTCAGCGGCGATATCAGAGGATACCAGTTCATCCGCCAGCTTTGAGAGTGGTTCGCGTAAATACGAACCCAGTCGTCCAGCCGCGCCGGTTAATACCAATCGTTTCAGTTTCATACTATTTTCCTGTCTATTCAGCTTGGTTTTAGTCGCGTTGCCCTCTGGTATTTCAGGCCCGCATCGTTTTCAGTAAATTGTCAGCGCCACGCGCCAAAATCCCCAAATCCGACCCACAGGCCACAAAGGTGAATTTTTCCTCGGCAATCAGTTTGCGCGCAAAGACCGGGTCAGACACCAAAGTCCCAACCGGAATGCCGGCTGTCACAAGACGACGGGCGGCCGGCAGGATCACCTGCCACACATCTGCGTGCATCGGTTGCCCCAGAATGCCGATATCAGCCCCAATATCTGCGGGGCCAAAGAACACGCCGTCGACGCCATCGACTTTGCCAATCTCAACGGCCAAGTCTATTGCCGCTCGGGTTTCCACCTGAACCAGAACGGCAGTTTCTTGTTCAATCCTGTCAAAATAATCCGTAACCCGTCCAAATGCATTGGCCCGCGTGGCAACGCTGACGCCGCGAAGGCCGCGTGGCGGATAACGGGTCGCGCTGACTGCTGCTGCGGCTTCATTAGGTGTCTGAACCATCGGAAACAGCAATCCGGGTGCGCCAATGTCCAACAATCGTTTGACTTTGACCGCATCGTTCCAATCAGGCCGCACGATCGCGGTTGTGGGATAGGGGGCCAGGGCTTGCAGTTGTGCAAGAACCGAGCCAAGTTCGTTTGGCGAATGCTCCATATCAATCAGCGCCCAGTCAAAACCGGCACCCGCGACGGCTTCGGTTGAAAACGGACTTGATAGGCTAAGCCACAGGCCGATTTGCGGCTGATTTGCACGCAGTCCTGCAAGAAAGCGGTTTGGGGACAGGTTCATATCACGGCCTTTTCGATAAATGCGCGGTTGGCAACGATCCGATCATATCCCAAAGGAGAAAGGTCAAGGCTGCGGAATTCGCCATAGGTTAACAGTTCCGACATGCCGCGCCCCATGGCCGGGGATTGCTGCAATCCGTGGCCGGAAAATCCGTTCAGGAACATGAAGTTTTCCACCTGATTATGTGGGCCGATAATGGCGTTTTGATCCAGCGTATTATAGGCGTAATGCCCGGCCCATTCCGTCACGATCTTTAGCGCGTCAAACTGTGGAATGCGTGCGGCGATTGTCGGCCAGATAAAGTTTTCCCAGATGCCGTGATCCATAGTGAAATCGTCGTAGTCCACGGCAGGATCATATTCAGCATGCCCGCCCGCCAGATAGGTTTGCGGCCCGTCCTGGCGGAAATGCACGCCAAGTGGATCAATCGTCAGCGGTAACTCCTGATCAAGCGGGCGTTCTGCTGTAAAAATGAAGCTGAACCGTTTGCGTGGCTCAACCGGCACATTCAAACCTGCCATCGCGGCCGTGCGAACCGCCCGCGGGCCGGACGCATTCACCACATGCCCACAGGCAATCACCTCGCCCGAGGCCAAAGTGACGCTTTCAACCCGGTTGCCGCCTGCATTTTTGCTGATCGCTACAACCTCATTGGCGATATATTCAATGCCACGTTCGCGGGCCAATCGTCGCCACCAGTCAAACACCGTGCCGCCATCCCAATAGCCCTCGTTTACACGGTTGATGCTGCCCAGAACCAGATCATCAACCTCGTAAAACGGATATTCAGCCTTAATTTCGTCGGGCCTCATCAGCCTTGTGCCTGCCCCTTCGGCCAGTTGCACTTTTTGGTTTTCGCGCAGCACCGACGCGAAAGCCTCCGTATTGGCCAGATACATATATCCATAGCTTTGAATGCTGATATTCGGCACTCGTTCATCGCCGCCCATATAGTCGCGTAAGTTCTGAATGAAATCGGCGCCAAACTGTGAAATGCGCACATTCAGTTGAGTTGAAAACTGTTGCCGGATGCAGGAATTGGTATGCGCGGTAGAACAGGCAGTATAACTGGGGTCGCGTTCCACCACCAGAACCGAACCGGTAAAGTCTGGGTTATCCGTTAAAAACCAAGCGGTTGACGACCCCATCATGGCGCCGCCGATGATCACTACGTCATAAGATGTCCTGATTGGGGCCTGATTTTTAAGAGTTGGTTTCATTCGCCTATTTCCCCCTTTAGACTGGCGGCTTGCACCTGTTCAATTTCAGCTTGCGACAGGCCATAAACCTCGGCGGCGGCCTGTTCTGAGATATAGCCAAGGGCCAAATCCCGTTTCACTTGCGCCGGATCGCGGTTTTTTGCGGAACCATATCCAGCACCTCCGGGAAAGGCCATCATCACTTTTCGCCCGTGTGGTACGAATTGTTTACCTTTGCCTTGCATTCGCGTTCCATCGTCCTGCGCGATGGTTGTGGCAGCACCCGGTAGCCCGCCACGGCGTCCGAGTGCGGGGTGATCGACCCGGTCAAACATCGCTGAAATATCAAATTCATGGCCCTGACGCGCGCCGACTTCCATGTATTGGCCAAGGCCGCCGCGAAACTGGCCGCCGCCGCCTGAATCCGGGCGCAGTTCTTTACGCCAGATGATCACCGGTCCAACCTGTTCGGTGGCCTCGACCGGCATTGTCATAACGCCGGATGGAAAGGCTGTGGCGTTCATGCCATCAAACCTTGGCCGTGCGCCGGAACCACCAGAGTTGAAGGTCAGAACCTCGGAGCGAACTGCATCTTTGGGCGCAGCTGCATCTGTTCGCGGTCGCAGGCTGAGTTGGAAATTACACAAGCAACCAGCCCCTTCGGCGGGTACGGTGCCGGGTAAGATTTTATCAAGCGCGTCGTAAATCGCGTCCGGCACCATATGGCCGATGACATGTCGTAAGGCGACCGGGGCAGGGTGCAGCGCATTGACGATGCTGTTTTCCGGCGCGGTCACCTCGAACGGCGCAAGCGAGGCTGCGTTGTTGGGAATTTCCGGTGCGATGGCGCATTTCAGCGCGTAACAGGCATAGGCTTTGGTATAAACCAGCGGCACGTTGATGCCCTTTTTATCCAGCCCCGAAGTGCCGTCCCAATCGCATAAAATTCGGTCGGACTTAATCGACAATTTGACGTGCAGATCAATCGGGTGCGAATAGCCGTCGATGCGCATATGCCCTGTGGCCACGGCTTGCGGTAAGGCGGCGATCCGCGCCAGAGTCGCGATACGCGAGTTGGTCAGGATGAAATCGGAAATCCCGCCAAGATCCGACAATCCAAATTCAGCCATCATATCGATTAACCGGCGATGCCCGATTTCGTTACAGGTGGCCAGCGCGTAAATGTCGCCGATCAGTTGATCGGGCTCGCGTACATTGCCGCGAATGACCTTCACCAGTGTTTGGTCAACCATTCCGCGTTCAGCGAACTTCATGATCGGGATATATAGCCCTTCTTCAAAGACCGAATTCGCATCAGCCCCAAACCCGCGTCCGCCGATATCAACCACATGTGCAGTGCAGGCAAAAAATCCGGCCAGCAGACCCTTGTGGAAGGATGGCGTGACAACCGTGATGTCATGCAAATGCCCGGTGCCTTCCCATGGGTCGTTGGTGATGTAAACATCGCCTTCGAAAATGTTCTGCCGCCCGATACGACGGATGAAATGCGGCACAGAATCGGCCATTGCGTTGACATGCCCCGGCGTGCCAGTCACCGCCTGCGCCAACATTTCGCCCTTGTCATTGTAAACCCCGGCTGACAAATCACCGGCCTCGCGAACCGAGGTTGAAAACGCCGTGCGCACCAATGCCTGTGCCTGTTCCTCGACCACGGAAATTAGGCGGTTCCACATGACCTGATGAGCAATTTTTGTTGTTCCGGCCATGTCAGGCACCTTTCACGGTCACGTCGATGGTGCCGTCAGACAATGTCGTAGCGGTACAGCTGGCGGACAGAATGATTGTTGTTTCGTCCTCGGTGATTATCGCCGGGCCGTTAACCTTGCTGCCCGCTGTCATCGCGGATCGGGGGTAGATTTTGGCTTCAGCTTCGCACCCAAGGGCCTGATCAAACAGCATTCGGCTGGCCGGACTGTCCGGGTTTGAAACGGATTTTACCTCGGTGGCAGTTCCGCTGCGGGTTGAGGGGGTAAATGCGTTGACCGACCAAACGGTGATTTCCGCCTCCATGCCATCGACGATACGACCGAACAATTTGGCGTAGTCGCGCTCGAACCGTGCAAGGAAAACGGCCGGGTCGGCTTTTCGTGCCTCAGCTTGCGACAAGGGCACTGGAATTTCCCAGCCTTGCCCTGAATACCGCATATAGACCTTATATTCAGTGTCGATGCTCGCAGTGGCGTCGCACGAACGGACAAACCGCGTGGCCTCCTCGGCCATTTCGGCAAAAAGCTTAATGACTTCGGTCGGTTCAAAACTTGACAGACGCATGAAAACCGAGCGGTTCGCTTCAAAGCTGAAAGGCGCCCTGAGAAACCCGATGGCCGAACCGACTCCGGCCCCTTGTGGTATCAGGCAACGTTTAACCCCCAGCTTTTCGCACAGGCGTGCTGCATGCAATGGCGCGGCGCCCCCAAAGGCAATCATAGTATAATCGGCAAGGTCTTCGCCATTTTCAACTGCGTGAACGCGGGCAGCGTTGGCCATGTTTTCGTCCACCACTTCGGCCAATCCCCAAGCTGCCTCGATCACTGGCAAGTCGAGTTTTTGGCCAAGTTCTGTTTCAAGTGCTTTGGCGGCGTCTTCGCGCGATAAAGGAATGGTGCCTGCAGCAAAGTTTTCGGGGTCAAGTTTGCCTAAGATCAGGTCAGC
>DJBQ01000008.1:0-599 GCA_002430125.1 Rhodobacterales bacterium UBA5972 | reverse complement strand
CCTAAGATCAGGTCAGCATCGGTGACCGCAGGCCGCGTCCCGCCGCGCCCGTAACAGGCTGGTCCGGGCTCGGAACCTGCACTTTCTGGCCCGACGCGGATTTGGTTCATGCCGTCGACATGCGCGAGGGAACCACCGCCAGCGCCGATTTCAACCATATCAATGACCGGGATCGAAATCGGCATGCCCGAGCCCTTTTTGAACCGGTAGGACCGCGCGACTTCAAAGACGCGCGCAGTTTTCGGGGTCTGGTTCTTGATCAGGCAAATCTTGGCGGTGGTGCCGCCCATATCAAAACTTAATACTTTGTTAAGCCCGTGCCGTGCCGCGATATCTGCGGCAAAAACTGCCCCACCGGCGGGCCCGCTTTCTACAAGTCGCACCGGAAATTCGGCGGCACTTTCAAGCGAGATGATCCCGCCACCGGAATGCATCAGGAATATCGGGCAATCGGCACCTTCGGCTTTCAGGCGATCGGCCAGTCGGGCAAGGTAACTTTTCATTAACGGTTTAATAAAAGCATTAGCGATTGTGGTGTTGAAACGTTCATATTCGCGCATTTGCGGCGACACTTCGCAGGACAAAGACACCATCACATC
>DJBQ01000104.1:16666-21256 GCA_002430125.1 Rhodobacterales bacterium UBA5972 | reverse complement strand
CCGATTATCGCATCCGCCTCTAGTCTGACATCCGTCAGCGCAACCTCGGCCGCACGCCCGCCATCAATGGTTTGGTAATCCCTGAGATTCATCCCCGCCGTCCCGGCAGGCACCAAAAACAGCGAAATCCCATCGCGATCACCCGATTTTCCAGAACTGCGGGCCGACACGATCAGAAACGCCGCAGCATTTGCCGCCCGCACAACTGCCTTGTGCCCGTTCAGCACCCAACCGTCACCGTCGCGCGCCGCTGTGGTCGCCACATATGTCGGATCACAGCCGTCATCCGCCTCAAAATGTGCCACAGTACCAAGGATTTCGCCGGCGATCATCGCCTCGAGCCGCGCTTGTTGATCGGCTGTGCCTGCCGTCAACACCGCGCCTGCCAGCAAAACCGGCAGGAAAGGTTCCACGACCAAACCGCGCCCGATCGCCTCAAACACCACCGAGATGTCAAACCCGGCGCCGCCGAACCCGCCAGCATCCTCGGAGAACAGCGCACCAATCACGCCCAGTTCCGCAAAAGCCGCCCATTTTGCCGCGTCATACCCCAGTTCCGAGGCCCCTGCCGCAAGCCGCACGTTAAGCGGATAATCCTGCGCCACAAACCGCGTCAGCGTGTCACCCAGCATTTGGCGTTCGTCTGTATGTTGAAAATCCATGTCTTAAAGCCCCAGAATCATTTTGCTGATGATGTTCTTTTGGATTTCGTTCGATCCCCCGAAAATCGTGATTTTCCGGTGGTTAAAGTAATCCTTGGCAATCGATGCGGCATAATCCGGCCCCACAGAAGGCCCGTTAAAGCCCGGCTCGAACGCTTCGGGCACCAAGGGCGCTGCGTATGATCCGATGGCCTTTCGCTTAAGCGCATCAAATTCCTGCCGAATTTCCGTACCTTTGATTTTCAGCATCGAACTTTCCGCCCCCGGCGCACCGCCACCAGCAGCGGCTGAAACGACGCGCAAATTGGTAATCTTGGTGTTTTCCAGTTCGATTTCCGCACGCGCCAAACGCGCCGCAAACAACGGGTCATCGGCCAGTTTACGCCCCGCCCGTGTCTGATCCTGCGCGATTTCCTTTAACTCGCCCAAGGCCGCCATCGAAAACCCGATCCC
Organism: Rhodobacterales bacterium UBA5972; assembly: GCA_002430125.1. GTDB lineage: Bacteria > Pseudomonadota > Alphaproteobacteria > Rhodobacterales > Rhodobacteraceae > UBA5972. The sequence continues at coordinate 20,141 of DJBQ01000104.1, read as the reverse complement.
GGCAATATTGGTGCGCTCATAGGTCAGCAGGTATTTCGCATAGGTCCAGCCCATGTTTTCTTCGCCCACCAGATTTTCAACCGGCACCCGTACATCGGTGAAGAACACGTCGTTTACCTCATGCGTGCCTTCAAGCAAGACAATCGGTTTCACCTCGATCCCCGGCGTGTCCATGTCGATCAGCAGAAACGAGATACCTTCCTGCGTTTTTCCCTCGGTCGAGGTCCGCACCAGCATGAAAATCATGTTGGCGTACTGCGCCAGCGTGGTCCAGGTTTTCTGCCCGTTAACCACGAAATGATCGCCATCCCGCACCGCTTTACAGCGCAAACCGGCAAGATCAGACCCAGCGCCGGGTTCCGAATATCCCTGACACCACCAGTCAGAGCCATCCAAAATCCGCGGCAACCAATGCTTTTTCTGCGCCTCATTGCCGTATTTGATCAGCACCGGCCCCAACATCGACAGTCCAAACGGTACAATGCGCGGGGCATAGGCCAGCGCACATTCTTCCTCGAAAATATGCCGTTCAATCGCGCTCCAGCCGCTGCCACCCAGCTCAACCGGCCAATGGTTCGCAAGCCACCCATTGGCGTTCAGCGTATTGTGCCAACCCTGCATGTCGTCTCGGCTAAGGGTTTGACCGTGCTTGACTTTATGCGCCAGTTCGGTGGAAATATTCGTCTTTAGCCAAGCCCGCACTTCGGCCTGAAAGGTCATTTCCTCGGGGGTATAGTTCAAATCCATGCTATTTTCCCTTGTTTAAATCGTCAAAATTCCGGCCTTCGGCCACCAAACGTTCCAGCAAGGACGAGGCTCGCCAGAACAGCGCATCTTCTTTGGCATATTCCCTAATTCGGGCAAGAATCACGTCCAAACCCTGCATATCCGCCCATTTCATCGGCCCGCCACGCCAGCGCGGAAATCCATAGCCATAGATAAACGCCACATCAATATCGAGCGGGCGCAACGCGATGCCTTCATCCAATACATTCGCACCCTCATTCACCATCGCCGCCATATACCGGTTCTGAATTTCCCCGGCCGTAAAACTGCGCGTCGTTATCCCGGCGCGGGTGCGTTCTGCATCAATAATCGCCAAAACCTCCGGGTCTTCGCGCCCGGTGCGACCTTCGTAAACGTAATAACCGCGCCCGGTTTTCTGCCCAAACCAGCCGCGTTCGCAAATCCTGTCGGCGATTTGCACGTATCGCGCATTCGGATTGCGGGTTGCCGCCTTGCGTTTTCGCGTCGCCCAACCGATATCGCCGCCAGCCAGATCGCTGACCTGATAGGGCCCCATCGGATAGCCAAACTCGCGCAAAGCCGCGTCGATTTCATAAGGTGAGGCACCGTCTTCCATCATGTGATCCGCCGCGATGCGATAAATTGCCAGAATGCGGTTGCCGATAAAACCGTCACAAACCCCGGCCCTGACAGGTGTTTTTCCCAGCTTTTTGGCCAGTTCAAACCCGGTAACCACGACATCGTCAGACACCTTTGCAGGCACAACAATTTCCAACAATTTCATGATATTGGCCGGCGAAAAGAAATGCAGGCCTATCACATCCCGCGGGCGCGAAATCGTCGCCGCCAATTCGTCAATGTTCAGATAAGAGGTGTTGGTCGCCAGTATCGCACCCGGTTTCATTGCGGCATCAAGCTGCGCGAAAACACCTTTTTTGACGTCCATTTCCTCAAAAACCGCTTCGATCACCAGATCGACATCAGCCAGAACCCCGTAATCCAGCGTGCCGGTAAAACGCGCCATCACCGCCGTTTTTTGCGCCTCGGTCATTCGGCCTTTGGCGATGTTGCTGTTATAAACTTTTTCAACGTTGGCCCGCCCACGATCCAAACTGTCCTGATCCCGTTCGATCATCACCACTGGCAGACCGGCATTCAAGATCGCCACCGCAATACCAGCCCCCATCGTGCCGCCGCCAATCACTGCCAGACGATCCATCGGGCGGGGTTTTGCCGTTGCCATTTCCGGTATTTTTGCGGTCTGACGTTCGGCAAAAAACGCATGGATCATGCCTTTTGACTGATCCGAGGCCAAGCAGGTCATAAAGGCGGCACGCTCCTTTTTCATCCCCTCAGCAAATGGCAGTTTCGCCGCGGCCTCGACACAATCGACAATCGCAAATGGTGCCAACTGACCCTTGGCTGTTTTCTGCAAACCAGCCCGCCGTGCATCAATCACCGCCTGATAAGCAGCCATATCCTGAAAGCCTTCTCGGCGCTGGCTTGTAGGGCGCGGTCTCGCGCCGTTCTTAATCAACTTCGCCGCATAAGTTTTTGCTGCACTGCGTAAATCCCCATCGGTGATTTCATCAATGACGCCCATGTCCTTGCCTTTTGCAACCGAAACCGGCGCACCGGACAGCATCAGATCCAGCGCCGCTTCAGCCCCGGCAAGCCGCGGCATTCTTTGCGTACCACTGGCGCCCGGAAGCAGGCCAAGGTTGATTTCCGGCAGACCGATCCGGGCCTTGGCATCGGCGATCCGGTAATGTGACGACAAAGCAATTTCAAAGCCCCCACCCAGTGCCGTACCGTGCAGCGCTGCGATTACCGGCTTGCTGCAATCCTCGATAATTTGGCAAACCGAGGGCAAAGACGGTTCCATCGGCGGCTTGCCGAATTCGGTTATGTCAGCGCCTGCCGGAAAGGTCCGCCCACTGGCAATAATCACCACGGCTTTTACATCAGGATCGGCCTCTGCCGCTTTGATTCCACCGGATATTCCGGCGCGAACGGCTTGGCCCAACGCGTTGACTGGCGGGTTATCCACAACCACAAAACCAATTCCGTCTTCGACCGTCAGGCTGACCTTGTCTGTAATCTGCGTCATTTTCGCTCCTATACTGCGGCCAGGCCGCCATCAACTGATAACGTCTCGCCGGTCATAAAACTGTTCTGCGGATAGGCTGCAAACAAAATCGCTTGAACCACTTCGTCAACCCGCCCAACACGCCCCATCGGAATGCCGCGTGTCAGCGCGTGCTCAGCCGCCTCTCGGCCATTTGGCGAGGCGTCCAGAAAGTCATTCAGCATATTAGTATTGGCAAATGACGGGCAAACCGCGTTCACCCGCACACCTTTACGCCCGTATTCGGCTGCGGCACTGCGGGTTAAACCAACCACGCCGTGTTTAGCGGCGGCATAAATCGCCAGAAAAGGCGACCCAATCAACCCGGCCGCCGAGGCAATATTGACGATTGCGCCGCCGGTACCAGCGCTTTCAAATTGGGCTGACATCACAGGAAGTTGTGCTTGTAACGCATAAAAAACGCCCATCAAATCCACATCAATAACATTTTTCGCCACAACCGGATCGGTATCCGGAATGCGGCTCATGGGTTGCACGATCCCGGCGTTGTTGACTGCGCAGTCAAGGCTACCGAAACGATCAACCGCCAATGACACCAATGCCCGGTGATAGGCCGGGTCGCGAACGTCGCCGGCCAAT
>DJBQ01000104.1:3947-16475 GCA_002430125.1 Rhodobacterales bacterium UBA5972 | reverse complement strand
GTCGCGGACGTCGCCGGCCAATGTGATCACATCACTCGTGAAAGTTTTCGCGAGTGTTTCCAACGGTTCGGCGTTCAGATCCCCCAAAACAAGTCGTGCGCCAAGCTCAGCAAAACGTCGGGCCGTATGGCTGCCAAACCCGCCGGTTGCACCGGTAATTAACACTGTCGTTCCATCAAATCGCATGATCAACCTCCCTAAATAAGTTCATTTGCCATGCTGGCCAGTACCGGGATTGCCTTGGCCATTTCCCGCGCCCGCGTCGGGTTGCTGGCATTGCCGTCATCCGCGCGGCGCACGACACCTTGCAGGATCGCAGCCAACCGAAAGAACGAAAACGCCAGAAAAAATGGCCAGTTTTCAATTTCAGGAATTCCCCTGCGTGCGCAATAGGTTGCGATATATTCTGCTTCTGTTGGCAATCCCAACGCCGCACGATCAAGCCCGCCTAACCCGCGCATACCCGATGAATGCGGCAGCCGCCATTGCATACATTGATAAGCCAAATCGGCCAGCGGATGCCCAAGTGTCGACAGTTCCCAATCCAAAACCGCGATCACTTCGGGGCGGTCGTGGGCAAAGATCATATTATCAAGCCGAAAGTCTCCGTGAACCAAAGTGGAGGTCTCGTCGTCCACCATATGGGCGTTCAACCAGTCTATCAGCCGGTCCATTTCCGCACTGGGTTCCAAAGCCGAAGACCGGTATTGCTTGACCCAGCGATCGGTTTGCCGGGCAAAGTAATTGCCGGGGCGGCCAAAATCCGACAAGCCAAGGGCTAAGATATCCACATTATGCAATGCCGCCAACGTCTTGTTCATACTGTCGTAAATAGCGCCGCGTTCAGCTTTTCCACAGTCAGGCAGTGCGGGATCCCAAAATATCCGTCCGTTGAGATATTCCATAACAAAGAACGTCCGACCCAGCGGATTTTCTGCATCCGCAAGGTGATCCATACGCGGGACCGGCACATCGCTGCCCGCCAGTGCCTTCATCACACGGTATTCACGATCCACCTGATGCGCTGATTTCAACAGATCGCCAGTTGGCTTGGCGCGCAGGACATACTCACCCGACGATGCTTTCAGATGATAGGATGGATTAGATTGCCCATCACCGAATTTCGCTGCACTTTCTAGGCCACGAAACCCAAGGATATTACCTTCAAGATAGGCACCAAGCTCTTTTATATCCTGAATATTTTGGTCATCTGGCTTCACCATTACTACCCGTTCTATTTTGTGATCACATGCATTGCCAACTGCTCGGCCACCAGCGCCGGAATGTCCTCGCCTTCAATCTCGACCGAGGTTTCAAACGTGCACAGATGCCGCCCGCCAGCTTTTTCCACCACCGAAACCAATGACAGATGCGAGCGAATGCGTGCATTCACCTTCACCGGGTTCAGGAAACGCACTTTGTTCATGCCATAATTGAACGTCATCACGCGATTTGCCAGATCGGGAAAGATCGTGGCATTCAGATAGCTGAGCAATGACAAAGTCAGAAACCCATGGGCAATCGTACCGCCAAACGACGTTTCCGCCTTGGCACGGGCATCGTCGACATGGATAAACTGATAATCTTCCGTGACTTCCGCGAACTTGTTAATCCTGCCCTGATCGATCAGAAACCAGTCGGATGTTCCCAGTTTGCTGCCGGCCTTTGCTGCAAATTCTTCGATTGTGATCATCGGTTGCTACTCCAAAGCTGATTGAAAGATGTTTGGCGCGGTCTGTAAGTGGATGCCGCCACACAATGGAACAATCGCACCCGTGGTGTAAGACCCACCGCGACCGCATAAAAACAGCGTTGCCGCCGCGATATCTTCGGGCGCGCCGACACGGCCCAGCGGCACATCGGCCCCGACTTTTTCCGACTGTTCATCCCGTCCGGTGGCAAATGCCGTCATGTTTGATCGAAACGGTCCGGGGGCAAATGCGTTGACGGTAATTTTAGAACCCGCCAGTTCCTTGCCCAATATTCGCGTCAGATGATGCACGGCCGCCTTGCTGGCTGCATAAGAATAAGCGCCGTCCCCCATAGCCGCCGATCCCATCACCGAACCCAGATTGATCACGCGTGCCGGATCATCGTGGCTGGCGCCTTGTTTCAAATCCCCAAGCAGACTTTGCGTTAAATGAAACAACCCGTCCACATTCACCGCCATCACCTTTTGCCATGCCTTATGGGGAAACTGCCCCATCGGCGCGCCCCAGGTGATCCCGGCGTTATTGACCAGAATGTTCAGACTGTCAGTCCGCGACCGCACTTCGGCAACGATGGCCTGAATGCCCTCTTCCGTGCCAACATTCCCGGCAAATGCCTCGACCGAGCCCGGATAACCCAGCGCGTTCACGGCGTCTGCCGCAGATTGAACCGAATCGATTTTGCGCGAACAGGTCAGCACCCGCGCGCCGGCCATTGCCAGCGCTTCGACCACCATCCGCCCGATGCCCGTACCACCACCAGTGACCACAGCGGTTTTACCCGTCAGGCCAAAAAGCAAATTCAGATCCATTTAATCCTCCAAAACCCACCGACCGGAAATCCGGCGATTGACAACATACCCACCAGTATGTTTCTGTTGGGTATCGCTTGTAAAGACAAAATTCCGAACGGACGCAAACAAACTCGTGCCCCTGACCTTTGCTGACAAATCACCACGAAATGCCCCGCAGCAAGTGCTGGATGCCGCCGCGATATGTTTTATGGAAAAAGGCTATGCTGGCAGCACGCTTGATGATGTGGCGCGCCATATGGGGGCAACCAAGGGGCGGATTTACCACTATTTCAACTCGAAATCCGAACTGATGCATGCGGTACGCAAACGCGCGATGGATATCAACTTCGCGGCGATCCGCGACGGATTTGACAGCAACCTGCCACCCGCTCAAAAATTTCGCCTGATGGCAGATGCACATGCCCTGAACATGATGGCCGAACAGCCTTATCAACGGGCATTGTTTGACAGCCTGCACACCCACATGACCCGTGACAAAGCCGCCGGGCACGATGCCATAATGGACGAATTCATCGGTGATCGCCGTGCATTCGAAGATATGTTCCGCGAGGTTTTGGAGCAGGGCAAAGCCAGCGGCGCCTTTCGCTTTAAGACCTTGTCAATCGCCCTTCACACCGTCATCACCATATTGAACAGCTCGATTTACTGGTACAGCCCGCGACCGGACGAAACCGACAAAGACCGCCGCCAAATTGCCAGTGAACTGGTCGATATGGCCCAACGCGCCCTTGGCGCGACCACCCCATAAACCACAAAGGAACCCGATTATGAACCTTGGAAAAACCGAACGCCTGCAACCGCTTCTGGATAAAGTCACGGCAATGATCCGCGACGAAGTTCTGCCGCTGGAAGACGAATATATCGAAGAGATCAACAAAGGCGACCGCTGGCAGTTCACGGCCCGTCAAACCGAAATTCTGGAAGGCCTTAAAGCCAAAGCCAAGGCAGCGGGCCTGTGGAATTTCTGGCTGACCGACAGCAAAAACGGCTATGGCCTGACGACGGTTGAATACGCCTATCTGGCCGAGGAAATGGGCAAAGCGCATCTTGGGGCCGAGGTGTTCAACTGCTCTGCCCCTGATACCGGCAATATGGAAGTGCTGGAACGTTACGGCACGCCCGAGCACAAGGAAAAGTGGTTAAAACCGCTGCTTAACGGCGAAATCCGTTCGGCCTATCTGATGACTGAACCTGATGTCGCCAGTTCGGACGCCACCAATGTTGGCATGTCCTGCGTACGCGATGGCGACGAGTATATCCTGAACGGCGAAAAGTGGTGGTCGTCAGGTGCTGGCGATCCGCGCTGCAAAATTTACATCGTGATGGTCGCAACCCCGAACGCCAGCCGCTCAAAGCACCAACAACAAGGCATGATCCTTGTGCCTGCGGATGCGCCCGGCGTTGAAAAAGTCCGCGCCATGCAGGTTTACGGCGAGGATGACGCGCCGCACGGCCATTTGCACATGCGCTTTACCAATGTGCGCGTGCCAGCCAGCGCGTTGCTGCTGGGCGAAGGGCGTGGCTTTGAAATCGCTCAAGGGCGGCTTGGCCCTGGCCGTATCCACCACTGCATGCGCGCGATTGGTCAGGCGGAAAAGGCGCTCGAACATATGTGCAAACGCGGCCTTAACCGCGTGGCGTTTGGCAAACCGATCGTCAAGCTGGGAGGCAATTTCGACATTATCGCCAACAGCCGGATGGAGATCGAGCAGGCGCGTTTGTTGTGTCTGAAAGCCGCGTGGATGATGGATCAGGGTGATGGCCGTGCCGCCGCCCCGTGGATTTCCATGATCAAGGTTGTGGCGCCGCTGATCGCACTAAAAATCACCGACGAGGCCGTGCAGATGTACGGCGCACAGGGGATTTCGCAAGACACGCCGCTGGCGCGTCAATGGACCCATGTGCGCACGCTCAGGCTTGCCGATGGTCCGGATGCGGTTCACCGGATGCAGGTTGCGCGCGCTGAACTTAAGAAACACACGCAGGAAAAAATCTGATGAGCGAACTTCCGGCAAAAATGAACGCAGTCATCCTGCGCCAAGGCGGCTATGCCCCCGACGCGTTGCCTGCCAGCCAAGTGCGCGACGTGGCGCGTTGGCTGGAACAGGCCACGGTTGCCACCCCCGCCCCCGGCGTCGATCAGGTGCTGATCAAGGTCAAAGCCGCCATGGTCAACCCATCCGATCTGGCGTTCATCCAAGGTGGTTACGGCCAACCAAGGGTTGAAGGTGCGCCTGCCGGGTTTGAAGGTGTTGGCACCGTGGTGGCGGGCAACGGCGCTTATGCGCAATCACTGATCGGCACCCGCGTCGCCTTTGTGGCGGCCGGTTCCGGCGCTTGGGCGCAATATGTTGCAGCCGACGCCGCTGTCGTTATCCCGCTGCGCCCTGATCTGCGCGATGAAGACGGGGCCGCCCTGATTGTTAACCCGCTGACCGCCGCTGCGATGGTTGATCTGGTGCCCGAAAGTGGCGCGTTCATCGCCTCCGGTGCCGCCAGCCAGCTTGGCAAGCTGATGGCAGGCTTGGCTCGTGAAACCGGTAAACGGATGATCGGCCTTGTGCGCCGCAATGATCCGATTGCCGCACTGAAAGACCTTGGCGCAAGCCATGTGCTGAATGAAACCTCGGCCAGTTTTGCCGATGATCTGAAAGCCGTACTTAAGGCCGAACGCCCCACCGTTTTCCTTGATTGCGTCGCCGGTTCAGTGTCGTCAAAGGTGTTCGCCGCGATGGGCAAAGACAGCCATTGGGTGATTTACGGCAAGATGACGCCTGAAGCCCCGGAACTGCTGGAACCCGGTCAACTGATCTTTATGCGCAAACGGGTTGAAGGTTTCTGGCTGGTCAGTTGGATGCAAAACACCGATCTTGCCGCCAAAATGAAGGCGATTCAGGCCGTACAGGCCCGCTTTGCCGATGGCCGCTGGCACACCGATATAAGTGCGCGCGTAGCGCTTTCAGATGTGGTTGCCGGATTGCCCGCAGCGCTAGCCCAGCCGGACGGTAAAATCATGATAACAATGGACTAAGGCCAAAAGCCTTGCAGCAGGAGACATCAGTGAAAGCCTTTGAAATCCATGTTGACCGCAAAGATATCCGCCGGGCCAATCTGGTTGAAACCCCGGCCCCAATTGCCGGGCCGGGTCAGGCCGTTCTGCAAATCGAAGGCTTTTCCCTGACCACCAACAATGTCACCTACGCAGCGACCGGCGACATAATCCACTACTGGAAATTCTTCCCAACCGGCGTTGACGGCCAGGGAATCGTACCGGTTTGGGGCTTTGCGCATGTCGTTGACAGCAACAGCGACGCCTTAACAAAGGGCGCGCGGCTATACGGGTTTTTCCCGATGGCCAGCCATCTGACGATCACCCCACAAGCGCGCGGCAGTTCAACCGTGATGGACATGGCCGCGCACCGAAAAGACCTGCCTGTCGTCTATAACACCTATCGCCGCGTTGGTGCGACCGACCCAACCGAGGACGCCAAGCGCGCATTGTTTCAACCGCTGTTGGCCACGTCTTTCCTGCTGTTTGATTTTCTCACCGACAATGACTGGTTCAAGGCCGAACAAATCATCATTGGTTCCGCCTCCAGCAAAACCGGGCTTGGTCTGGCCAAATATCTGGCCGAGGCGAAACCTGACGTGCCTGCGATCATCGGCCTGACGTCCGACAGCAACCGCGCCTTTGTCACCAGCCTTGATGCCTGCGATCAGATCACCACCTATGATGCACTTGAGGGTGAAATCGCCCAGCGCCCGTCGGTTTATGTGGATATGGCCGGCAATGCCGATGTGCGCAGTCGCCTGCATCACCATCTGGGCGACAACATGGTTTACAGCTGCGCCGTTGGCACAAGTCACTGGGATAAATTCACCCCCACCGGCGACATGCCCGGCTCCCGCCCAAGGTTTTTCTTTGCGCCAAGCCAGATCGAAAAGCGCCGCGCCGATTGGGGGCCGGGTGTTATCGACCGCAGAATCGACGAGGCTTGGCGACGGATTGCCGACACATCCGGCGGATGGATGCAGATTAAAACCGATACCGGCGCCAAGGCTGCCTTAAAAACCTACCGCGATCTTGCAATGGGCATCATGCAGCCGAATGTCGGGCATTACATCGCGCTTTAAGGCCTAGCTGCGTTTGTCCAGGGCTTCGGCCAAACTGGCCTCGAGCGCCACCAGATCGTCGGGCAAGGGCAGACCCATCGCACGCATTTCCGACAGTTTCTCGCGCAGGCTTTCCTGCAGTTCGTGGGTATCTTCCGGCCGGTTTGCCATCTGCTCCAGCAGCATCGCAATCGCCGCTTTCATACTTTCAAACGCCATCGTTTCCCCCCTTTTGAGTTTCGTTCTTTCATGCACAATTCCGGCAAAGTGGCGTATAAGGCAGCAGGTCCAGCCTCTGACCCGAAATCGCTTCGCCGCATTTGGTGCACTCGCCGTAAACACTGTCTTTGATCCGCGCCAGAGCCGCCTCGATCATCTCGATTTCTTTCAGACCGGCAGTGCCAAGGCCTTCAAGAACTTCGTCTTCCTCGCGTTCAGTCGCACGATCTTCGACATCCGCCGGCGGCAGTTTATCCAATGTCTTTTCAATGCCATGCAGTCGAACGTTCAGTTCGTTCAGACGTGTTTCCAGCTGTTTTTTGCGTATAGCGACACTTGTGGTGTTTGCCATTCTAACGATTCCCTAAAAGAGTTAATTAAAAAGACATTAACTCTAAAAGTTAACAGGAATATTGACTCAAATCAATTCGATTGCGAAACACGGCTTGGGCAGAAAGTTGCGTGCAGATTGTGGATAACCGACGCAACCCGTTCATCCGCAAGGCTGTAAAAAATCGTTCTGCCGTCGCGTCGCGCCTGCACATGCCCCTCCATCCTTAGGCGGGCCAATTGTTGCGAGACATTCGGTTGCTTGGTATCGAGATTTTTCTCGAGCTCGGCAACCGACCGTTCGCCTTCGACCAATTGGCACAAGATCATCAGTCGCGCCGTATTGGACAAGGTCTTCATCAACGCTGCCGCGTTATCAGCCTGCGCTCGCAAATCTTCGATCAAATGCGCGTTGTTGGTTTCTTCTGACATTACGCCCTGACTTTCCGACTGATTTACGTTAGATTCGTGTTAGCAAAAGATTTCACACTTATCAATATTGCAATATATTCAACAATTGATATATATTGCGAGCAACACGACAGGAGAAATCAAATGTCCCCAACAGTAAAAGCCTTTTTTGACGACGCCACAAACACAATTTCCTATGTGGTTCAGGATGCCAACGGACCGAAATGCGCGATAATTGATTCTGTGCTGGATTTTGATCACGCATCCGGGCGCACAGACACGGTTGCGGCTGACAAAATCATCGCCTATGTGCGTGAAAAAGTCCTGGAAGTTCAGTGGATTCTGGAAAGCCATGTCCACGCCGATCATCTAAGTGCTGCGCCCTACCTTCAGGAAGAACTTGGCGGTAAAATCGGGATTGGCGATCGGATCACTGTGGTGCAGGAAACCTTTGGTAAAGTCTTTAACGAAGGCACAAGGTTCCAGCGTGACGGCAGCCAGTTTGATGCGTTGTTCAAGGATGGCGATTCGATCCATATCGGGCAAATGCGTTGTGACGTGCTGCATACGCCGGGCCACACGCCAGCTTGCCTGACCTATGTGATTGAAGACACCGCTTTTGTCGGCGACACCTTGTTCATGCCGGATTTCGGCACAGCCCGCGCTGATTTCCCCGGTGGGTCGGCGGAAACCTTGTTTAATTCGATCCAGAAAATTCTGGCCTTGCCGGACGAAACCCGGATTTTTGTTGGCCACGATTACAAAGCCCCCGGTCGCGACGAATTCGCTTGGGAAACCACGGTTGGCGAACAAAAAGCCGGCAACGTTCATATTGGCGCTGGCAAAACCAAAGAAGAATTCGTCGCCGCCCGCACCAAACGCGATGGCGAGCTGAAAATGCCGAAACTGATCATACCGTCCCTGCAGGTGAATATGCGTGCAGGCCACATGCCGGAACCGGAAGACGACGGAAAATCCTACATCAAAATGCCAATTAACGGTTTGTGATGCTTGAGCAGGACTGGATATTTGGTTTTGGCGGCGGACTGTTAATCGGCGCGGGAGGCGTTGTTTACCTGCTGTTTAACGGCCGCATTCTTGGCGCAAGCGGCGTTTTAGGCGGGCTGGTTGACGGCACCGGCTGGGACACAATACGCGAGCGGTTAAGCTTTATCGCCGGACTGATCGCGGTGCCGTTCGTACTGACCCTTCTGTGGGTCCGGCCCGACACCCATATCAGCAGCAATATTTGGGTTTTGATTGGTGCCGGATTGATGGTCGGATACGGGGCCCGCATGGCCAACGGCTGCACATCAGGCCACGGCGTTTGCGGTATCTCGCGACTATCCGTTCGCGGCATTGCGGCGACATTGGCCTATCTGTTCGCAGGCGGGGTCGCGGTTCTGGTCTTCAAGCATGTGCTGGGGGTTATATGAAACGCAATTTTTACGCGCTGTTGGCGGGGGGCTTGTTTGGGGCCGGGTTGTTCACATCCGGCATGACCGACACCACCAAGGTGCAAAACTGGCTTGATCTGTTTGGCGACTGGGATCCGACGCTGGCCTTTGTTCTGACCGGGGCGATCCTGCCGATGGCTGTGGCTTGGCGTATCGCAGCACGGCGCACAGCCTCGCTACTTGGCACGGCACTGCCTGCGACCCCGTCATCCACGCTTAGCCCGGCACTGATCATTGGGTCGTTCATTTTCGGTGCGGGTTGGGGTCTGGCCGGCCTTTGCCCAGGCCCGTCGCTGGCGGCGGTTTCCTATAACGGGATCGAAGGTTTGATCTTTATCGCAGCTATGTCCGCCGGTATGTTCCTGGCTCCAAGACTTGGCAAACTGTTCGCCAATCCACAGAACAGCGCAAAAAATTTCGGGTAAACCATGACCATCAATCACGTTACGCCAACCTATTCCGTGTCCGGCCAGATCACCGAAGCCGATCTTGTGGCGATTGCCGCGCAGGGTTTTACCTCGGTCATAAATAACCGTCCCGATGCCGAGATTGAACCTGATCTGCATGCCCAGTTTATGCAGGCCGAGGCCACGCGTCTGGGGCTCGCGTTCACCTATAATCCGATTTCGTCCCAAGGTATGACGATGGACAATCTGACCGCGCAGGCAACAGCAATCGCCGCCGCCAAAGGGCCGGTTTTCGCTTATTGCCGTTCTGGCATGCGTTCAACAATCTGTTGGGCTTATATGAACGCCGGAACTCTGCCGGTTGACGATATTCTACAGGCTGCCGCAGGTGCCGGTTACAATCTGGAAAATATGCGTCCGCAATTTGAAGCTATGGCCGCCCAAAACGGCTGAGCCACCCCTGACATCGGACCCCTGAATACCATGCTAAAACGCTATTTTCCCATTCTTGTCTGGTCTCGCGACTATGACCGCGAAACCCTGACCAGCGATCTTATCGCGGCGGTGATCGTCACCATCATGCTGATCCCGCAATCGCTGGCCTATGCACTGTTGGCCGGATTGCCGCCCGAGATTGGTCTTTATGCCTCAATCGCGCCTCTGCTGATTTACGCGGTGTTTGGCACGTCGCGTACCTTGGCGATTGGCCCGGTCGCAGTGGCCTCGCTGATGACAGCCGCCGCGGTTGGGCAACTCGCGCAGCAAGGGTCGCCGGAATATCTGACAGCCGCCATTGCGTTGGCTTTTTTGTCGGGGCTGATGTTGACAGTTATGGGTCTGCTCAGGCTGGGATTTCTGGCAAATTTCCTGAGCCATCCGGTGATTTCCGGCTTTATCACCGCATCAGCCGTCATTATCGCCATGGGCCAGATGAAAAGTCTGACCGGCATCCCGATCAAGGGCCATAACCTGCTGGAACAAATCAGCTCGTTGTTGGAGAGTTACACCGCCTTCAACTGGGTCACGGCGGCAATCGGTTTAGGCACGATTGTCTTTTTGTTCTGGACCCGCAAGCGGGTGAAACCGCTGCTAAAGGCCAGCGGATTTAGTGACCGTCTGGCCGATACCGGTGCCAAAATGGCCCCGATCCTGTCGATTGCCGTGACGACATTATTGGTCTTCGCGCTGGGGCTCAATGGTCATGGCGTTGCCATTGTCGGCGATATTCCAAACGCCCTGCCCGGCCTTGCGATCCCAACCTATGACCCGAAACTTTGGTTTGAAATCGCTATGCCTGCTTTGTTGATCTCGATCATCGGCTATGTTGAAACCATTTCGGTGGCGCAAACTTTGGCCGCCAAGCGCCGCCAGCGGATCGACCCGGATCAGGAACTGATCGGCCTTGGCACCGCCAATATCGGTTCGGCCCTGTCAGGCGGCTTTCCGGTCACCGGCGGGTTTTCCCGATCCGTGGTAAACTTCGAAGCCGGTGCGCAGACCCCTGCCGCCGGTGCCTATACCGCCATCGGCATCGCCTTGGCCACAGTATTTCTGACGCCGCTTTTGTTCTTTCTGCCCAAAGCCACCTTGGGTGCCACGATTTTTGTCGCGGTTCTATCCTTGGTCGATCTGAAATCCATCCGCACCACATTTGCCTATTCCAAGGCCGATTTCGCGGCAATGGCTGCCACTATTCTGCTGACGTTGACCGAGGGGGTCGAGTTTGGCATCATGGCAGGCGTCGGGATTTCGCTATTTTTGCACCTGCGACGCACTTCAAAACCGCATTACGCCATCGTCGGCCGAGTGCTCGGCACCCAGCACTTCCGCAATATCCTGCGGCACGCCGTTGAAACCGACCCGGCCACATTGTCGATCCGGATCGACGAAAGCCTGTATTTCCCCAATGCGCGGTTTCTGGAGGATACAATCAACGGCACCTTGGCCGCCAATCGCGCGATCAAAAATGTGGTGTTGATGTGCCCGGCGGTCAATTTTATCGACAGTTCCGCGCTGGAAAGCCTTGAGGCCCTGAACGCCCGACTGGCCGACAGTGACGTGCGCCTGCATCTGTCTGAGGTCAAAGGCCCAGTGATGGATCGACTGAAACGCAGCCATTTCCTGCACGATCTGACCGGCAATATCTACCTCAGCCAGAACCAGGCGTTCGAGGATTTGCGCGCCAGTTAAACTACGTTAAAACCGCTGGCCTTCGGTCGCCAGAATACCCGCAAAACAAGCATCGGTTTTCGCAATTTCACCGATCCGTTCACGCGTCAGAAACGCATAGGCCATCGCCCGTCGCAGCACGCTCATTTGTCCCCGCTGACTGTCGGCAAACCGTGCCTCCGGGATCAGGGCCACCAATGGCGTTCCTATTGTAACCACCTGCCGATACCCGCCCAACGCCCGCATTCCGGCCAGCATGCACGTCGCCGGTCGAGCCGGGCAAGTGCGTTCACACAATGCTTTCAAAGGCGTGCCCAGCTTGGTTTCCAGCAACCAGTCCGCGTGTTCAGGTTCGGCCCCCATTGCCATCAAAACCTCGCGCTGTGGATCCCCTTTGGGCAACGCGTTCAGCGCTGCTGCCAACTCATCGTCCCTGTCCCCGTCCTTTTGCCATTCCCGCCAGATCAGATAGCGCATTGCGTCGGGATAGCGCGGGTCTTGGGCGAACGCAGAAAACCCGGTGGATTGGCGCGCCTCAAGCGCGATCAGCCCCCGACGTACCGCGCCCGGCTCGCCAAAATCCGCCAATGTCAGGACCAAACCGACATCCGCCTCGCTGTCCAGAACCTGCAACAGGATCGTGGCAACCGGCAGGTCATCAATTCGGCGCATCCAACTGGTCCCCGAAAGGCCACCCTGATCGCGCAACAGTTCGATACGTTCAGCTTTGGGCAGCAACGCCAGCCACGGGCCTTGCAGGGCAATCGTTTTGTCGATCAGTCCAATCAGCATTTGCGCGGCAGTACTTCCGTCGGCTGCCAGCGTTGCCAGCATCGGCAAGGCATGCGCTTCGTCATCACTCAGCCACAAATCAAGCGCGTGCTGATAGGCCGGGTCG
>DJBQ01000104.1:0-3834 GCA_002430125.1 Rhodobacterales bacterium UBA5972 | reverse complement strand
CGATATCACCGGTAACCGGTCCGGACGCGACCGGGCCTGCAACCGCCACAAAAACACACCACAAAATTGGTGCCAATCTGCGCACGTTATCGCCTTTGCCGTAAAACTTCGACCATTTGGGCCAGCACTGAAACCGCAATTTCCGCTGGGCCGCGCGCGCCTATGTCCAGACCGGCCGGACCATAAATGCGCCCAATCTGCTCCTCGGTCACACCGCCCGCGCGCAGCCGCTCAAGCCGCTTTGCGTGGGTGCGCCGTGACCCCAGACACCCAATATAAAACGCCTCGGTCTTGAGCGCCTCAAAGATCGCCGGATCGTCAATTTTCGGGTCATGCGCCAGCGTCACCAAGGCCGAGCGCGCGTCAAGGTTTTGCGCCATCACCACCTCGTCGGGCCAGTCATCCTGCACCTCAATCCCCGGAAATCGCGCACCGGCAGCAAACGCACCGCGCGGATCGCACAAAACCACGTCATATCCCGCCAGACGCGCCATCGGCACCAAAGCCTGCGCGATATGCACCGCCCCGACAATTATCAGCCGCAGAGGCGGGTTGTGAATGGCAATGAAATGCCCGTCGTCGATCCCCGAGAAATCGCCGGCAAACCTGTTGCGCAACGCGCCGTCGGGATCATCCGCCACGATCAGCCGACGTTCCCACGTGGGTAAATCAACTGAAACCGCCACCGCTTTGCGTGCCGCGCGCGCTGCCAACAAGCTGTCCAGCACCGCGATCGACCAACCCTGCCCTGCATCAACTGGTTCCACCAGCACCCGGATCGTACCACCGCAGGCAAGCCCAACAGCAAACGCATCTTCGTCACTGACACCGAATTCAATAAGGCGACAGGTATCGGTCGCAATCGCCTCGACTGCCTCCAGAACGACCGCACCTTCAACGCATCCGCCCGAGACAGAGCCTTCAAAAGCGCCGTTAGCATCAATCACCAATTGCGCGCCAACCTGCCGCGGGGCCGAACCCCAAGTCGCCACCACAGTGGCCAACGCCACACGTCGCCCTTGGTCAATCCAAGCGCGCGCCGTTTCAGGTATCTGGTCAAACTCAGCCATCGCCGCCCTGCTTATGCCGTTTCTACGACTGTAAGCACCTTGTCGGTCAAAACAAGCCAATCTTGGGGTTCGCTAATTGCGTAAATGCCCAATCAAACCTTACGAAAGCCGCTTTAGTTCGGGAAATGACACGCAACCGAGCGCCCGGCGTCCGCCGTCAAAACCGGCCTGTCCGTATCGCACCGTGCTTGTGATTTAGGGCAACGCCCGGCAAAGGCGCATCCCGGCGGGATGTTCACCGGGCTGGGTGGATCACCGGAAACCGCCGCCTGACGTTTATATCCCGAGGATTTTCGCCGCGCCAGCGAGGGCGCTGAATCCAGCAAAGCTTGCGTATAAGGATGCTTGGGACTGCCGAATATTTCCTTACGGCTGGCATATTCCACCACTTGTCCTAGATACATCACCGCAATGTCGTCGCAGATAAACTGCACCACGCCAAGGTCATGACTGATAAACAGGTAACTTAGACCAAGTTCGTCCTGTAACTTCCTTAAAAGGTTCAGAATTTGCGCCTGAATGGCGACGTCAAGTGCCGAAACCGGTTCATCACAGACGATCAGGCTGGGATTGGTGGACATGGCGCGTGCAATTGAAATCCGCTGACGTTGGCCGCCGGAAAACTGATGTGGGAACAATGACATCTGGTCCGGCCTTAATCCAACCAGGCCAAACAATTCGCTGACACGCGCCCCGCGTTCCTCGACGGTGCCAATACCCAGCAAATCAAGCGGTTCGCGGACAATTGCGCCTACGCGGTCGCGTGGGTTCAGGCTGGAATACGGATCCTGAAAGATCACCTGCAAGTTGCGACGCTCCTGTCGCATCGCTTCGGGATCAAGTTGCAGCAGGTCGTTGCCGTTGAAATGCACTTCGCCCTGATAGGACGGGGCCAGCCTGATTGCCGACATGGCCGTGGTGGTCTTACCCGACCCGCTTTCGCCCACCAGTCCCAAGGTGCGGCCACGAGCAACGGAAAATGAAACGTCGCGCACCGCGTGCAGAAAACGCTTTGGGCCGAACAATCCACCACCCGGCATCTGAAAGCGGACCGACAGGTTTTTCACATCCAACAACGGGGTTATCTGGTCCATCAACTTTTCCCCGCAGCATAAGCATGGCAAGCCACCGCATGCGGCGCCCCGATCAAAACCGGCGAGACAGTGCAGGCATCGTGCACCTGACTACAGCGTTCCGCAAAGGCGCAACCGGCCCCCAGCAAATGCAACGGCGGCACCACGCCGGGGATTTCCGCCAATGGTGGCGGCCTGTCAGACAAGGCAATCGCCTGATCTAAGATCGGAATGCACCCGATCAGGCCGCTGGTGTAAGGATGCCCCGGACTGTCCAGTATCGCATCAGCCGAGCCTTCTTCGATCATCTTGCCCGCATACATCACCGCCACCCGGTCGGCCATTTCACTGATCGCCCCCATATCATGGGTGATCATGATGATAGCGACGCCGAATTCCTGCTGAATTTCGCGCATCAGATCAAAAATCTGCGCCTGCACTGTGACATCAAGCGCCGTGGTGGGTTCATCCGCAATCAGCACCTGCGGGCGGCACGACATTGCCATCGCGATCATCACCCGTTGGCGCATGCCGCCGGATAATTCATGCGGATAGGCCCGCGCCCGGCGGTCCGGTTCCGGAATGCCGACGGTTTTCAGCAATTCAACCGCCCGCGCACGCGCCTCGGCCTTGCTGCCGCCCTGATGCAACAGGATCGCCTCGGCGATCTGGTCGCCAACCCGAAACACCGGATTGAGCGAGGTCATTGGTTCCTGAAAAATCATCCCGATTTCAGCGCCGCGCAACTGGCGAAGACGGCTTTCCGGCGCGCCGATCAGTTCTTCGCCCTTAAACTTTATCGAGCCGCCAGCGATACGCCCCGGCGGCATCGGGATCAGCCCCATCACGGCCAAAGCGGTGATCGACTTACCACAACCGCTTTCGCCAACCACGCCCAGGGTTTCGCCTGCGTTGAGTTCAAACGACACCCCATCAAGCGCGGTGACGTTGCCATATCGGGTGGAAAACTCGACCTTGAGGTCTTTGACTTCTAACAAAGGGGCCATCTTAACGCTCCCTCAGTTTTGGATTAAACGCGTCGTTCAGACCGTCTCCAATCAGGCTGACCGCGAACACCGTCAGGAAAATCGCCAGCCCCGGGAATGTCACCGGCCACCACGCATCCAGAATATATTCGCGGTTCGACCCGATCATCAGTCCCCATGACATCACATTGGGATCACCCAGACCCAGAAACGACAGACCTGCCTCGAACAAAATCGCAACCCCCACCGTCAAAGTCGCCGACACGATCAAAGGTGGCAGCGCGTTTGGCAGGATAACCCGCCACATGATCCGCCCGTCTTTCGCCCCGATAGCACGTGCCGCGGTGACATATTCAAGCTCACGGATTTTCAGGAATTCCGCCCGCGTCAGCCGCGCTGTTTGCGGCCACATCACCACGCCAATGGCAAAAGCAATCGTCGTCAGGCTGGGGGAAAACAGGGTCACCAGAACCATCGCAAACAGCAAGGCCGGAAGCACCTGAAAAAATTCAGTGATCCGCATCAACAGGTTATCGACCCAGCCGCCGAAATACCCCGCAGTTGCGCCCAATGATATGCCGATAAACACCGACAACGCCGCTGCCGCCGCGCCAACGGCTATTGTCGGCGCGCCGCCGGTCAGCAATCCGGTCATCAGATTGCGGCCCAGATAATCGGTGCCAAACAGAAAGCCGTCCTCGCCCG
>DJBQ01000079.1:1062-4974 GCA_002430125.1 Rhodobacterales bacterium UBA5972 | reverse complement strand
CTATTGTGAATCAGGCCTAATATAATCCTTGTTTTGGCTGTCGAGAAAATCATGGGTGTATTCCGCCGACTTGATCGGCATGCAATCGCCCGACACCATGTAAAAATGCGTGGCGTTAGGAAACTTTTCTTCGGCGGCCTTAACGGCATTCAGGGTGGCCTGAACCAGCGACCATTCCCCCCAGCCACATTTCTCGCGCTTGGCGAAAACCACCGAGGGGTTGAATTTCAAGGCGCCTTTGATGGTCTGAAACGCCGCATCACCGACGCGGGCATCAAAATGGATCGCCAGAAAATCACCCTTGGCGGTTAGCTGCACAGCCTGTGCAATAATCACGTCTGGGTCTTTGTGACACATCATTATATAGGCTATATTTGCCATTTCAGACTGCTTTTCCTCGGCTTTTCTTTTTGTTGACTACATAAAGCCAAACTTTCGTTGAAAAAACACCTTTTCTTTGTTCTTATATGGCGAAAGATCATGAATACGCAGATAATAGCGCATCGATTAACAAGAAGAGGCAGTAAATGGGGTTTCCGGGCACTTGGATGACCGAAAGTGAACAGTTGGTTTATCGGGTTATTCCGAAATGCGCCTGCTCGACCATTGGTCAGATAATGTATTATTCCGATCACGGCAAATTTTACGACGGCGACATTCACGACGCCACCGGCGGAATTCACAAATGGTCGATAGAATCCAGTCAGGATAAGTTGACAGCGGCGGTAGCCGGCAATCAGGCCTATACGTTTACCTGTGTCCGAAATCCATACACCCGTATCCTGTCGGCGTTCTTTGACAAGATTTGCGGCATCCAGCGTAATGGTCAGCGATATCGCGGCAAGCTGGTGCCGTTATTGGTGCAGAAATACGGGATCGAGGTTGAAGGCGATTTTGATCAGATTGCCAGCTTCCGTCGGTTTCTATTGTTCGCCCGCGACACCGTCAAGTTTCGCAAACCGATGGACCCGGACATCCATTGGTCTGGCATGGCGGGCCATGCCTCGACATTGGTTACTGGCGGCGGACATTACGATGCGATCATCTCGACCGAAGATTTCATGACCGGTATGCAGAAAGTCATGCAGAACATCGAAACCAAACACAGCCTTGATCTGACTACCATGCCGCGCTTCAACGAAAGCGAAGGTCACGGACCCAAACGAATGCATCTGGTTGAGGACTATTTCGACGATCTGTCGCTGCATCTGGTGAACGAAATTTACCACAAGGATTTTGAGCTGTTCAAATATGACCGCGATAACCCGGCGAACAAAATGCCGATAGGTGAAATCGATTTGGCCGAGGTACGGGCGAAACTGAAAGACTAGGTTTTGTTGCGCCCTTCGCGCCACAAGATGATAAAACCCGATCCGACAATGAACAGCACCCCCGGAAACAGCGTGGTTACGGGCAATTCGCCGAATACAAAGTAACCGATCAACAGCGCGCTGATCAGGCCGAAATACTGAAACGGCGCGACGATGCTGGGCGATACCAGCCGGAAGCCCAGCATCAGACACAACACCCCGACCCCGCCGGACAGTCCCATGAACAGAATCAATCCTGCATCTCCAAAATCCTGAACCGGCGAAAATCGCGTGGTGATCAATGCCAGCACCAAGGCGCTGCCAGCCGCGGCCACCGAGGAATAGAGATAGACCAGCGCGTTTGAAACATTGCTGTCAAACTTGCGCACTGTCATCGTTGACAGCGCGTAACATAACGCAGCCCCGATTGGCAGTAATGCAGCCGGCGTGAAGGTGTCTGCCCCCGGTCGCAGCACCAGCAAGACCCCCACAAACCCGATCAAAACCGCCCCCCAGCGCCATATCCCCACACGCTCGCCCAGGATCGGGACAGACAATGTGACCACGATCAAGGGGCCAGCAAAACTTAGGGTGATGACAGTCGCGTATTCCAAATGCCCAAGCGAGGCATAGTAAAACAACTGTGCCGCCGCCACGATCAACCCGCGCAGCAGTGCGAGTTTCCATTGGCGAATGCGCAGATTGGTGCCGCGAAGGCGTAATTCACCGACCCAAACCATCACCACAAGGCTGGGCAGAACACCCAGAAAATTGCGATAGGCCGAAAGTTCCTGCGCCGAATACCGGTCCAGCAAATGGCGCACGGCAATGCTCATTGCGTCGAAAAACAAGATCGACATAAGCAGGAAAATCACCGCACGGATGACCAGCGCCCGGGTTGGTTCGGCGGCGGCAACTTTGGCTGGATGCGCCGCAGCCACCTGCTAGACCAGACCGTGGTCTTGGAACAGCTCCATCAGATCCGCCTCGGGACGGGCACCGATATGGCTGATCACTTCGGCCGCAGCGACGCAGCCCATACGCGCCGAGGTCAACATATCAAACCCCGATGTCAAACCGTAAAGAAAACCCGAAGCGAACAAATCCCCGGCACCCGTTGCGTCGACAATTTGGGTTGGCACGGCATGGGCATGTTCCATTCCGCCGTCGTTCAGAACATAAGCCCCCTTTTCGGACGCCGTGCACACCACAATCGAAACTTCTTTGGCCGCCATTGCCATCGAAGCGTTGAGGCTGTCTGACGGATACATCGCCTGCATTTCGGCGGTGTTGCAGAACAGCAGATCAACGTGATCGCGGATCATTTCCAGAAAATCGGCACGATGGCGATCTACGCAAAATGGGTCGCTCAGGGTCAGGGAGATCTTGCCCCCCGCCGCCGTACAGGCCTTGATCGCCTTGGCAAAGGCCGCCTTACTGTCCGGCCCGTCAAAGCGGTAGCCTTCAAGATACAGCCACTCTGCATGCGCCATCATATGGTCGTCGATGTCAGACGGCGCCAGTTGTTCGGACACTCCCAGATAAGTATTCAGCGACCGTTCGCCATCGGGCGTGACCAAAACCATGCAGCGGCCGGTTTCGTGTGTTTCGGATTTCGCTGCCAAAGGGGTTTCATAGATCGCGCCCTGCGCGCGCAGATCATGCGCAAAAATCGACCCCAACTGGTCGTCTTTGACCTTGCCGACATAAGCCGTCCGTCCGCCAAGGGCAGCAATGCCAGCGATCGTATTGGCGGCAGACCCACCGGACACTTCCTGCGCTGGTCCCATATGGCCGTAAAGTTCGACCGCGCGGGGCATATCAATCAGTTGCATGATGCCTTTTTCGACACCATTGGTTGTCAGGAAATCCTCTTTGATATGGCTTAGGATATCCACCATCGCATTGCCGATGCCGACAACCTGAAACTTCTTTTTCATTGGGTCTTGTCCTCTGAAGTGCATAAATCCGAAATGATGCAATTGGCGCAAACCGGTTTGCGTGCTTTGCAGATATAGCGCCCATGCAGGATCATCCAGTGATGTGCATGGTGTTGAAATTCGGCCGGAACATGATCTTCTAAGGCACGTTCAACTGCCACAACATCTTTGCCGGGTGCAACCCCGGTGCGATTGCCGAACCGAAAGATATGGGTGTCCACCGCCTGTGTCGGCTGCTTGAACCACATGTTCAGAACGACATTGGCGGTCTTGCGGCCAACCCCCGGCAGGCTTTCCAAAGCAGCGCGGGACGAGGGAACCTCGCCATGATAATCGTCCACCAATATCTGACATAGCTTGATGACATTCTTGGCTTTTTGCCGAAACAGGCCGATGGTTTTAACGTGCTCGG
Source organism: Rhodobacterales bacterium UBA5972 (assembly GCA_002430125.1). Classification (GTDB taxonomy): domain Bacteria; phylum Pseudomonadota; class Alphaproteobacteria; order Rhodobacterales; family Rhodobacteraceae; genus UBA5972. The sequence continues at coordinate 1,312 of DJBQ01000079.1, read as the reverse complement.
TAACCCCATCAATCCCCAGATCCAGCATTTTTTGCGGCGTATCGGCCTTGGCAAACAGCGCGCGGGTTGCCCGGTTCACGCCGATGTCAGTTGCCTGTGCCGACAAGGCAACCGCGACCACCAGCGTGAAAGCATTCGTGTGGTCAAGCTCGCCCTTCGGTTCGGGTTCGCTTTCGCGAAACCGGCGGAAGATTTCATAGATCGTATGATAATCCAGTTGCGTTGGCATTGGATTGATATGCCTGTTCGG
>DJBQ01000079.1:0-850 GCA_002430125.1 Rhodobacterales bacterium UBA5972 | reverse complement strand
CGGTAAAGTTTTAGCCAGTTTGTAATGTCATGTTTCACCCACATTAAGGCGATGTTCACATAGTTCCGGCGGTTTTTGGGGCAGTTAATCATGAAAAGCAGGCGGACCGATGGAAAGTTCAACATCAAGTGGGACCGGATAATTGACTGAGGAAAGTTTCAATACCAACTCTTATCCCGAAACCGAATCCGGAATTACCTGTTATCTTGCCGGCACGCTTATTGAAACGGATACCGGGTTGGTCCCAATCGAAGCAATCCGGCCTGGCGATCAGGTCCTTACCCTCGATGGCGGACATCAAAAAGTTCTTTGGGCTGGCGGCCAGCACTATCCGGCCAGCGCGGTAAACCGAAACAGCACGCTGCGCCCGATCACAATTGAACCTGATGCGTTTGGACCCGGCTGCCCCAAGCGACGTCTAATTGTCTCGCCGCAGCATCGTTTGCTGTGTTGTGGCGCCGCCGTTGAATTGCATTTTGGGACCGACGAGGTTCTTGCCAGCGCCAAGGCGTTAGTGAATGGCTCTGGAATTTGCGATGATTGGAAAGGCCTCTCCATCAGCTATCACCACATCCTTTTTGCCTGTCATCAGGTCATCCGCGCCGAAGGGTTATGGGCCGAAAGCTTGTTCACAGGCGATTTGGCACTGTCTGCAATGACCGCCGAGGCCCGCCGACAGATAGATCAGGCGCTCGGCGAAAATCTTTTGACGCAAAAGGCCGCTCGCATGTGCCTGACACCGACCGAGGCTGTGGTGCTGGCGCCGACCTATACGGTACACCAAATCAAGCGCCCAAACCGCATCGCCGTCGCCGCCTGAAAAACGCGCAACATTCGGGTCGACCGCGCT
>DJBQ01000164.1:2541-8834 GCA_002430125.1 Rhodobacterales bacterium UBA5972 | reverse complement strand
CGCACTTGAAGCCGAAGGCGTTGGCGTTTCGGCGGCTGCGTATGTTGCCGGGCATTCGTTGGGCGAATATTCCGCGTTGTGTGCTGCGGGCGCGCTAAGCCTTTCGGACACCGCGCGATTGCTGCGGATACGTGGCAAAGCGATGCAAGAGGCTGTTCCGGTTGGAATTGGTGCGATGGCCGCCTTGTTGGGGTTGGATTTTGAAACCGCAACAAAGGTCGCGGCCGAGGCGGCGCAGGGGCAGATTTGTCAGGCGGCAAATGATAACGACCCCGCGCAAGTGGTTGTTTCCGGCCATAAAGATGCGGTTGAACGCGCACTTGATATTGCCAAGGCGCATGGGGCCAAACGGGCGATACTGTTGCCGGTTTCCGCCCCTTTTCATTGTGCATTAATGGCCCCGGCAGCGGCAGTTATGGCCGAGGCTTTGGCAGCAGTTACGGTTAATGTGCCTGGCGTGCCGGTGGTAGCAAATGTCAGGGCCGAGGCAGTGACTGACCCGGGTGATATCCGCGAATTGTTGGTGGCGCAGGTCACCGGATCGGTCCGCTGGCGGGAATCGGTGATTTGGATGGTCGCACAAGGCGTGACCGAGTTTTATGAAATTGGCGCCGGTAAGGCGCTGTCGGGCATGATCCGGCGGATCGAGCGTGAAGCGGTGTGTCAGGCGGTCGGCACGCCTGACGAGGTTGCCGTGACCGCATCTAACATGAAGTAAGGAATGTATATGTTTGATTTAAAAGGAAAAAATGCGCTGGTAACCGGGGCTTCCGGTGGTATTGGCGCGGCGATCGCAAAAGCCTTGCACGGCGCTGGTGCGACGGTCGCTTTGTCAGGTACCCGGATTGAACCGCTGAACGCTTTGGCGGCGGAACTGGGCGATCGGGCGCATGTTCTGGCGTGCAACCTGTCAGACGCCGAGGCAGTTGATGCTTTGCCAAAGCAAGCAGTCGAGGTTATGGGAAGTCTGGATATTTTGGTGAACAATGCCGGAGTGACCAAGGATAACCTGTTCATGCGCATGTCAGATGATGACTGGGCCAGCGTTGTGAACATCAACCTGACATCCACCATGCGGCTGTGTCGCGGCGCGATACGCGGCATGATGAAAGCCCGCTGGGGGCGGATCATTAACGTGTCGTCGGTGGTTGGCACCACGGGCAATCCAGGGCAGGCGAACTATGCGGCCAGCAAGGCGGGGATGGTTGGTATGTCAAAATCAATTGCGGCCGAAGTTGCGAGCCGCGGGATCACGGTCAACTGCATCGCGCCGGGTTTTATTGCCACGGCGATGACCGACAAACTGAGTGACGCCCAGAAGTCTGGCATTCTGGCGGCCATTCCGGCTGGTCGGATGGGTGAGGCAGATGAAATCGCAGCCGCAGCACTTTATTTAGCCTCGATCGAGGCGGCTTATGTCACTGGACAGACCTTGCATGTTAACGGTGGCATGGCCATGATCTGATACCATCTGATTTAGCGAGTGATTCCATTTGCGTTCAGGAAAACTTGTGCTATAGCGCGCTTCAGAATTGCCGGGCGGAACTTTGCAAAATATGCAGTTTCACCCAATCTAACAGGTCAGGATGACTGCCATTAGGTGGTTTTGGCTGGGAAACGGGAAATATCCCGCAACTATGAGGAACAAAAAATGAGCGACATCGCAGATCGCGTTAAAAAAATTGTTGTCGAGCACTTGAGCGTTGACGAAGACAAGGTAACAGAAAATGCCTCGTTCATTGACGATCTTGGCGCTGACAGCCTTGACACCGTTGAACTGGTGATGGCGTTTGAAGAAGAATTCGGAATTGAAATTCCGGATGACGCGGCTGAAACGATCCAATCGTTTGGCGATGCGGTAAAGTTTATTACCGAAGCTTCATAAGCGGTTTACCCCTGAGCATTCAGAAAAGGCGTCCCTAGGGGCGCCTTTTCGCGTTATAATGCAGCCAAATGCACGCGTCGCTTGAGGAGTCGGAGCTATGGTGGCAATGATGAGAATTCTGCAGAGGCGGGCAAGGGGGTTGCCCATCTTGATGAGTTTGGCTCTGCTGGTGCTGGCGGGATGCTTTCCGGATACTAATAAACAAGGGGCTGACCCATAAACAAACCTGCCAAAGTGATGACTGGTATTAGATGGGCCTGTCTGACGGGCATATGGGATTGACCGAAGATTATCTTGCCCAACTTCGTCAGACGTGTTCATCGGCTGGTGTTCAACCAAATGCAGCGGAGTGGTTGCGCGGGCATGCAGCCGGGGTGCTGGCCTATTGTACGCCGAAATCCGCCTATTTGCTTGGCCGTGCGGGGCAAAAATCAGCGCGGTTTGCAGCAAGACAGCCATAGAAAAAATGCAGCGCGGCTATAATTTCGGCGCCAAATACCGCAATTTGCAAGTCGGGATCGACAGGATTGAACAGAATATCTGGCGGGTTGAGGAAAAGATAAATGAACTGAAGCGGCGCAATACTGCCAAAGATACCAATGACGCGATGTTCTTGGAAATCGAGTTGGTAAAGTTGAAAATTCAGCTGCGAAATGCGGTCGAGCAGCAACGGCGATTTGCCAGTTGGCCGCAATAGGCAGTAGTGCTTGCTCCCTGTTGCGGTTTTTCGTATCAGGTGCCCAAGTTAAGAGGCAGTATCAAGAGGTGAGTGAATGCGTCGTGTGGTTGTCACAGGATTAGGAATGGTTTCGCCATTGGCTTGCGGGGTCGAGGAAACATGGTCGCGTCTGTTGGCCGGGAAATCGGCAGCAGGCACCATAAAGCGGTTTGACGCATCTCATCTGGTCACCGACTACGCCTGCGAGATCCCGATTGGCGACGGCACAGACGGGACGTTCAACCGCGACGACTGGATGGCCCCGAAAGACAGCCGCAAGGTCGACGACTTTATCCTTTATGGCATGACGGCCGCTGTTCAGGCGGTGCGCGATGCTGGTTGGGAGCCTGAAGATGAAGAGGATAGGTTGCGCACAGGTGTGATGATCGGGTCCGGTATCGGTGGATTATCGACCATTGCCGATACGGCGATATTGCTAAAGGAAAAAGGCCCAAGGCGGATTTCGCCGTTCTTTATTCCCGGTTCGCTGATCAATCTTATCTCGGGTCAGGTGTCAATACGGTTTGGTTTCAAAGGTCCGAACCATTCGGTTGTCACCGCCTGCTCAACCGGCGCGCATGCGATTGGTGACGCGGCAAGGCTGATCATGTTTGGCGACGCAGATGTCATGGTTGCTGGCGGTGCCGAAGCGCCGATTTGCGAGATCGGGGTTGCTGGATTTAATGCCTGTAAGGCGTTGTCGACAAAACGTGCGCATGATCCGCAGGCCGCTTCGCGCCCTTATGACGGCGACCGGGATGGTTTTGTTATGGGTGAAGGCGCGGGTATCGTGGTGCTTGAGGAATACGAACACGCCAAGGCGCGCGGTGCTAAGATATACGGTGAAATTCTGGGATACGGCATGTCGGGCGATGCCTATCATATTACCGCCCCGGCAGAAGACGGCAATGGCGGGTATCGGGCGATGCAGGCTGCCTTAAAGAATGCAGACCTGCCGCCGGATGCGATTGATTACATAAATGCGCATGGCACCAGTACGATGGCTGATACCATCGAATTGGCGGCGGTGGAACGTTTGCTGGGTGAACATGCCAAGAACGCCACGATGTCGTCAACGAAATCGGCAATTGGCCATCTTTTGGGGGCTGCAGGCGCAGTCGAGGCAATTTTCTGCATTTTGGCTTTGCGCGATCAGGTGGCGCCACCGACGCTCAATCTTGATAATCCTGCGGTTGAACCGCTGATTGATCTGGCCCCAAAGGTTGCGGTTGCGCGCAAGATCGATGTCGCGATGTCAAATTCTTTCGGTTTTGGCGGCACCAACGCCTCGGTGCTGTTTGGCCGGGTAAACGGATAACAGGATATGGTTCGCCACATTGCTTCGAACGCTATAACACTGCTGATCGTCCTTATGCTGATGCTGGGCGGGGTAATTGCGTGGGGGGCTGCGCAAATGAAGGTAGCCGGTGAATTCAGCGAAGACGCAGTTTTCGTGGTGGCCGCAGGTGATCGTTTGAAGGCGGTGTCCGAGCGGTTGGAAGCACAGGGGCTGATTTCCAACGGTCGTATATTCAGGATCGCGGCCCGATACGGCGGCGATGACCGGAAGCTGAAGTTTGGCGAATATAAAGTGCCGGCGCATGCGTCGATGAAGGATATTCTGGGCCTTGTGACCTCGGGGCGGGCACTGGCTTATCAGGTGACGGTGCCTGAAGGGCTGACCAGTTGGCAGATCGTGCAATTGCTGAATGTCGAACTGCTGTTGAGCGGGGAAATAACCGACATTCCGCCGGAGGGTTGGTTGGCGCCCGACACCTATTCGATTTCCAAAGGTGACAGCCGGCAATCGGTGCTGACACGGATGGCAGACGCGCAGCGCAAGATTTTGAGCGAAGCCTGGTCGTTGCGGGCCGAGGGGCTGCCGCTGAATACGCCTGAGGAGGCTTTGACTTTGGCGTCGATCATCGAAAAAGAAACCGGGTTGGTGGCCGAACGTAAATTGGTTGCCTCGGTTTTTATCAATCGGCTGAACCGGGGCATGCGGCTGCAGACCGACCCGACAGTGGTTTATGGAATCACCATGGGCAAAGGGCCTTTGGGACGCGGTTTGCGGGCAAGCGAATTGCGCGGCAAGACGGATTATAACACCTATTTGATCGACGGATTGCCGCCAACACCGATTGCAAACCCCGGGAAAGCCTCGATTGAGGCGGCTTTGAACCCTGAGGATAGTAAGTTTGTGTTTTTTGTGGCGGATGGAACCGGCGGCCATGCTTTTGCGCAAACCATTGACGAGCATAACAAAAACGTGCGCGCGTGGCGAAAGATCGAGGCGGAAAAGAAGGCGGGAGCGTCTGGGGACTGATTTTCGGGTGAATTTTTTATGCAACCTAGAAGATATCTCTTGACTTATAGAGCGCTTCAAAGTATACATTGTATCAAGCTGGAAGAAATGGGTTAGCGACACACTGGAAACGGTGGGTCGCTTTTTTGTTTCCCTCGTGCGGAGCATGAGAAGGCCTTTAGCTATATGACTATAGAACTGCCCGAAACGGGAACGCCAGCCGAAGACATGCTTCGGAAGGCACAAGCAGACTTTGCCAAAATCAGCGCGAACCTGGAGTTGGGGATCGCCAAGTTAAATGAAGCGACCGATCCTGAAGTGCGGGCCTTTTCAAACTCGCTGGCGCTTTATTGGAAATCGTTGCTGTCGGTGCGTGAGCAGGAGAAACAGCTTGAGACACAAAGGCGCGAATGCGCAGGAATTTCAGACGGACATGCCCTTGACCTCGCTGAGGCGCGGCGGGAAGTCGGGCGCCGCCTGGCTTGCCTCGCAGCCGCCGGAGGTGATTGAGGGCTTTCTTGCAAGTCTTGCACCGTATGCAGCGGCCGCCTTGCCCTATCTGTTCGAATTTTGGGCAATGGACCATCAGATGGCCCCGGACGGTGACTGGAAAACATGGGTGATCCTTGGAGGGCGCGGAGCCGGCAAAACCCGGGCTGGGGCAGAATGGGTGCGCAGCCAGGTTGAAGGGGCGACGCCGCTTGACGCCGGGCGGCCCTGGTGGGCGAGACCATCGAGCAGGTGCGTGAGGTGATGATTTTTGGCGAAAGCGGCCTTCTTGCCTGTTCGCCGCCTGACCGGGTGCCAAAATGGGAAGCCACCCGCAAACGACTGGTTTGGGAGAATGGTGCGGTGGCGCAAGTGTTTTCAGCACATGACCCGGACAGCCTGCGCGGGCCGCAATTTGACGCGGCTTGGGTGGACGAACTGGCCAAGTGGAAAAAGGGCCGGGAAACCTGGGACATGCTGCAGTTTAGCCTGCGTTTGGGATCGGCCCCACAGCAGGTGGTGACAACAACGCCGCAGAACGTGCCGGTTTTGAAGGAAATTCTGGCGCGGGGGACGACTGTGACGACTTCGGCCCCGACGCAGGCCAATAAGGCGTTTTTGGCGGCCTCGTTCCTTGAAGAGGTTACCGCAAAATATGGCGGCACGCGGTTAGGCCGCCAGGAATTGGAGGGCGAGGTTCTGAACGAAAGTGAAGGGGCCTTGTGGACCGAAGCAATGCTTGAAGGGGCGCGGATTGACGTGGCCCCGTCACCGGACAGGGTGGTGGTGGCGGTGGATCCGCCGGTGACGGGGCATAAGGGGTCGGACGATTGCGGAATCATTGTGGTCGGTGCGGTGACGACGGGGCCGCCGCAGGATTGGCGGGCTTGGGTGAT
>DJBQ01000164.1:743-2394 GCA_002430125.1 Rhodobacterales bacterium UBA5972 | reverse complement strand
CGATGCAACTGTTAGCGGTGCCAGCCCGCAGGTTTGGGCACAGGCGGCGATTGCGGCTTATCACCGATACGGGGCTGACCGGATTGTGGCCGAGGTAAACCAAGGCGGAGATCTGGTGGAAACGGTGATCCGGCAGAACGATGCGCTGGTCAGTTACCGGGGGGTCCGGGCCAGCCGGGGTAAGGCGGCGCGAGCGGAACCTGTGGCGGCCTTATACGAGCAAGGGCGGGTTAAGCATCTGCGCGGCTTGGGGCGGCTTGAAGATCAGATGGCCGAAATGACCGGGTGCGGTTTTGAAGAGCGTGGCAGCCCGGATCGGGTGGATGCGCTGGTTTGGGCGTTGACCGATCTGATGATTGATGCAGCGGCGGTTTACCAGCGTCCAAGGGTGCGCGGGTTGTGATCGGGCTGAATTTCTAGCCTCCGGCGGGGATATTTACCTCTCTGAGAATTGCAAACGGAATTTAATGGAGCATTGTGAATGGCATTTAACTTTTTGAAACGCGCGGAAGCGACTGTAGCCGAGGTGAAGGCCTCGGCCACTGGACCGGTGATTGCTTTTCACGGTGGAGGCAGAGTGGCCTGGTCGGCGCGGGATACGGTGTCGTTAACACGTACTGGGTTTGCCGGGAATCCGGTTGGTTTTCGCTGCGTGAAGATGATTGCTGAAGCGGCTAGCGCGTTGCCAGTGGTTTTGCAGGACGCTGATAAACGATACGACGTGCACCCGCTTCTGAGCTTGTTGGCGCGACCAAACGGGGCGCAGGGACGGGCAGATTTGTTGGAAAACCTGTTTGGGCAATTGCTGTTAAGTGGCGACGGGTATCTGGAAGCGGTTGCAGACGAAAAAGGCCAGCCGTTTGAATTACATGTGCTGCGGTCTGATCGAATGTCGTTGGTGCCGGGGAGCGATGGGTGGCCGGTTGCCTATGACTATAAGGTCGGGGCAAAGAAGCACCGGTTTGATATGACCGGAGGGGTGACGCCGATCTGTCATTTTCGCAGCTTCCATCCGCAGGACGATCATTATGACCTAAGCCCGATGCAGGCTGCGGCATCGGCTCTGGATGTTCATAACGCGGCTTCGCGATGGTCAAAATCGCTGCTGGACAATGCGGCGCGGCCTTCTGGCGCGATTGTTTACAAAGGCTCGGACGGGCAAGGTTCACTGGCCCAGGATCAATATGACCGCCTGCTGGATGAAATGGCCAGCCACCATCAGGGTGCAGCGAATGCCGGGCGACCGATGTTGCTGGAAGGTGGACTTGACTGGAAACCGATGGGGTTTTCGCCAAGTGATATGGAGTTCCAGAAAACCAAGGAAAGTGCTGCGCGGGAAATTGCTCTGGCCTTTGGTGTGCCGCCGATGTTGTTGGGCCTGCCGGGGGATGCAACTTTTGCCAATTATCAAGAAGCCAACCGGGCATTTTATCGCCTGACGGTATTGCCAATGGCAGGCAAGGTGTTGGCGACATTGGCAAATTGGTTGGCGACATTTACCGGCGAGATCGTGCAACTGGTGCCCGATCTTGACGGTATCCCGGCGCTTTCGCTGGAGCGTGAAGCACGCTGGAAGCGAGTCAGCGAGGCGACGTTTTTGAGTGATGTGGAAAAGCGTTCGTTGCTGGGTCTGCCAAAGGTGGCCGATGAG
>DJBQ01000164.1:0-650 GCA_002430125.1 Rhodobacterales bacterium UBA5972 | reverse complement strand
CCGATGAGTGAACGTAATCGCACCGGTGGTTCGCGGTTTTTATACGAGCCATTTGATGCAACTGCGGCGCGAATCGAAACCCATGAAAAGGTAACGCAAGAACGCTGGGCAGGCCTTGAACGACGGCTTTTCACGATTGAAACCATGCTGGAACGACTAGAGCGGCGGCTGTGGCTGGCGGTTTACGGTGTGGCGGGTTTCATTCTGATGCAGGGCGCGCTGACGCTGATGGAAATTTCACCGAAGTAAGGAAAATCAATATGTTGCAAGGTGTATCTGCGACAGGACTTGAAACCAAGTTCTGCCGTTTCGAGGAAGGTGTGGGGGTCAGTGATGCCGGCGTGATCACAGGCTATGCCTCGGTTTTCGGAGCTGCTGATCAGGGCGGCGACGTGGTTCAACTGTCTGACGTCAGCGCCTATCTTAAGGCGCTGAAAGCCAAGGGGCGAGGGGTGAAAATGCTGTGGCAGCATGACCCGGCGCAACCGATTGGAATTTGGGACGAAGTGATTGGAGACGGCAAGGGGTTGTTCGTCAAAGGCCGGTTTCTGACGGAAATTCAGAAGGGGGCCGAGGCACTTGCCTTGGTGCAGGCCGGGGCGATTGACGGTTTGTCGATCGGATACCGCACGTTACGGGCGGAAAAGAAT
>DJBQ01000111.1:898-9066 GCA_002430125.1 Rhodobacterales bacterium UBA5972 | reverse complement strand
GCCGGCTGGAACAATCAATTCCTCAAATCAATTATCTCCGCTTAGCGTTCATGCGATTCCCCTGTCTGGGTGACTGCGTTCTGTTGACCTCATCCCATGGCAGGGGTAAAGGTCACGGAGTGATAAGCCTTGCAGCAAATACGAGGAGGCCGCATTGGACGCGTTGTTAAGAGAGTACCTTCCGATCCTCATATTTCTGGGCTTAGCTGTTGCCTTGGGATTGGTCCTGATCCTTGCGGCTTTGGTCATCGCGGTGCGCCATCCGGATGCCGAAAAAATCAGTGCTTACGAATGCGGTTTTAACGCGTTTGACGATGCGCGGATGAAGTTCGATGTACGGTTCTATCTGGTGTCGATCCTGTTCATCATCTTTGACCTAGAGGTCGCGTTCCTGTTTCCATGGGCTGCCTCGTTCAAAACCCTGACCGATCTTGGTTTCTGGTCGATGATGGTTTTTCTGGGTGTTCTGACCATCGGGTTTGCCTATGAATGGAAAAAAGGGGCGCTGGAATGGTCGTGATGGCAACCAACACTGCTGGGGCCGACAAAGAAGTCGCCACCCGCGCTATGTCGAATGAATTGGCCGACAAAGGGTTTTTGCTGACCTCGACCGAGGATATCATCAACTGGGCGCGCACCGGCTCCTTGCACTGGATGACATTCGGTCTGGCCTGTTGTGCGGTTGAAATGATGCACACCTCGATGCCGCGATACGACCTTGAACGCTTTGGAACCGCCCCGCGCGCCAGCCCGCGTCAGTCTGACCTGATGATTGTGGCCGGCACCCTGACCAATAAAATGGCGCCAGCTTTGCGCAAGGTTTACGACCAGATGCCGGAACCGCGCTATGTGATCAGCATGGGCTCCTGCGCCAATGGCGGTGGCTATTATCACTACAGTTATTCCGTGGTGCGCGGCTGTGACCGGATCGTACCGGTTGACATCTATGTCCCCGGCTGCCCGCCAACCGCCGAGGCCCTGCTTTACGGTATCCTGCAATTACAGCGCAAAATCCGCCGTACCGGCACAATCGCCCGCTGAGAGGGACGAAAATGAACGAAGCCCTTCAAGAACTGGCCGGCCTGATCGAAGCCAAGCAAGCCGACGCGGTAATCGCAACCGACATTGCTTGGAACGAACTGAATGTCACCGTGACGTTGAACAGTATCGTGGAATTTACAGCGTTTCTGAAAAACGACCGCTCGATGCAGTTTTCGACTCTGGTTGACATCACGGCCGTTGATTACCCAACCCGCGAAAAGCGTTTTGATGTGGTTTACCACCTTCTGTCGATGTACCGAAATCACCGGGTTCGGGTGCGCATCGAGGTTCGTGAAGACGATCTGGTGCCATCGCTGACCGGCGTCTATCCGGCCTCCAACTGGTTTGAACGCGAAGTGTTTGATATGTACGGATTGCTGTTCTCTGGTCATCCTGATCTGCGCCGCATCCTGACTGATTACGGCTTTCGTGGCTATCCATTGCGCAAGGATTTCCCAACCACCGGCTATACCGAAGTGCGCTACGATGACAAAGAAAAGCGCGTGGTCTACGAGCCAGTGTCCTTGGTACAGGAATACCGCCAATTTGATTTCATGAGCCCATGGGAAGGGGCGGAATACATCCTTCCGGGTGACAACAAAGGGGCTGCAAAATGATGTATTATGGTGGTTTTGGCGGCGGCATGTGGGTCGGGTTTCTGATCGTCGCTGTTTTGCTGGTGGCGCCGTTCTGGCGTATCCTGCCACGCAACGGCATTCCGAACTGGGTGGCTTTGGTGGCGATTATTCCGCTTGGCGCGCTGGTTCTATTGTGGGTCGTCGCCTTCAAAGACATGATTGAAAAGCGATAACCGAACGAATGGGCGAAGCGAAATTGGTTTATGGAATAGGCGCAGCTAAGGCGGGCACCACATGGTTGCACCGCTATTTGTCGTCGCATCCGGAATGCCATTTCCGCAGCGTCAAAGAATTGCATTACTTTGATACGCTTGGTGCAGACGGCGCCGAATGGCGTGCGCGCAAGCCTGTGCAGAAATTACAAGCGCTGGATCGGCGTCGGGGCCGGACGGCCAACCGCCGTGCGACTGACTTGCGCGACTGGGCTGAAATGCTGGCGCAAACGGACCCCACCCATCAGGCGTATCTGGCCTATCTCAATCAAGATAATACCGCACGGAATTTGGTCGGCGATATGACCCCGTCTTACGCCACGCTTGATACCGCGCGTTTTGCCGAAATGGCGGTTTTGGTGCCTGAAACCCGGTTCGTTTTTCTGATGCGCGATCCGCTTGACCGGCTCTGGTCCAATATCCGCATGTCGGCCAGACGCGGCACAAAAACCGAGGCCGAGTTTCAATCCCGCGCCAATGCGTTGATCGACCAGTTCAATACAGGTCTGCACCCCACCGCCGAACGGCGCAGCGATTATGCCACGACGCTGGAAAACCTGTTCAGCGCGGTGCCGCGTGACAGGGTCTTGATAGGGTTTTTTGAAACACTGTTCACCGACGCGGCGATTGCCCGGCTCACCCGTTTTCTGGGCCTCTCACCACTGCCAGCCGCCTTTGAAGTCAAAGCGCTGGAAGGCCAAAAATTCCGCCTTGATGCCGAACGTCGCGCCCGCGCGCTTGACCGGTTGCAAGGCCAATATGATGCAGTTTCCAAATTCCTGGCGGGGCCATTACCGGACCGCTGGCAAGCTCAGTTGAGCAGAGGTTGATATGATGGATGGTTCCCACACTGACGTGCTGACCGGCGAACAGCGGATCAGAAATTTCAACATCAACTTTGGCCCGCAGCACCCTGCGGCGCACGGTGTTTTGCGGCTGGTGCTCGAGCTTGACGGCGAGATTGTCGAACGCTGTGACCCGCATATCGGCCTGTTGCATCGCGGTACCGAAAAGCTGATGGAAAGCCGGACATATCTGCAAAACCTGCCTTATTTTGACCGGCTGGATTATGTCGCGCCAATGAACCAGGAACATGCCTGGTGTCTGGCGATTGAAAAGCTGACCGGGGTTGAAGTTCCGCGTCGTGCCAGCCTGATCCGGGTGCTCTATTCCGAAATTGGCCGCATTCTAAGCCATCTGCTGAACGTCACCACACAGGCGATGGATGTCGGCGCGCTGACCCCGCCGCTATGGGGGTTTGAAGAGCGCGAAAAACTGATGATCTTTTACGAGCGCGCCAGTGGCTCGCGCCTGCACGCGGCCTACTTCCGCCCCGGTGGTGTGCATCAGGACCTGCCACAAGACCTGCTGAACGACATCATGCAATGGACCCTGGAATTCCCGGCCTTGCTTGATGACATCGAAGGCCTGCTGACCGAAAACCGCATCTTCAAACAGCGCAACGTTGATATCGCCATCATCAGCGAACAAGAAGCGCTTGATTGGGGCTTTTCCGGCGTCATGGTGCGGGGTTCCGGCATGGCGTGGGATTTACGCCGCAGCCAGCCTTATGAATGCTATAATGAATTTGATTTCCAGATCCCCATCGGCAAAAACGGCGATTGTTACGATCGCTATCTGTGTCGCATGGCCGAAATGCGCGAATCTGTGAAGATCATGCAGCAAGCCATTGAAAAGCTTGGCCATGCCACCGGCGACGTTCTGGCGCGCGGCAAGTTGACACCGCCCAAACGCTCTGAGATGAAAACCTCGATGGAGGCGTTGATCCACCACTTCAAGCTTTACACCGAAGGCTTTCACGTCCCGGCCGGTGAAGTTTACGCCGCCGTTGAAGCGCCTAAAGGCGAGTTTGGCGTCTATCTGGTGTCGGACGGATCGAACAAACCCTACAAAGCTAAAATCCGCGCGCCGGGATATTTGCACCTGCAAGCAATGGATCACATCTGCAAAGGCCACCAACTGGCCGATGTGGCCGCTATCATCGGCTCACTTGATGTCGTGTTCGGGGAGATTGACCGATAATGCTACGCCGCCTTCACCCTACCCAACCGGCCTCCTTCGCCTTCACGCCAGCCAACGCCAAATGGGCGCAGGCGCAGATCGCCAAATATCCCGAAGGCCGTCAGGCCAGCGCAATCATTCCCCTGTTATGGCGCGCCCAGGAACAGGAAGGCTGGCTGACCAAACCGGCCATCGAAGGCATCGCCGACATGCTTGGCCTTGCTTATATCCGCGCTCTGGAAGTCGCCACATTCTACTTTATGTTCCAACTGCAGCCGGTTGGCGCCCTTGCCCATATTCAGGTTTGCGGCACCACCACCTGCATGATCTGCGGTGCCGAAGATCTGATCGGGGTCTGCAAAGACCTGATCGCAGAACAGGCGCATGAAATCTCGGCTGACGGAAATTTCAGCTGGGAAGAGGTCGAATGCCTTGGCGCCTGCGCCAACGCCCCGATGGTGCAGATCGGCAAGGACTTCTATGAAGACCTGACGGCTGACAAATTCCGCGAAATCCTGGCCGCCTTCGGGCGCGGCGAAATTCCCACACCCGGCCCGCAAAATGGCCGTTATGCAGCCGAACCACTGTCTGGCCTCACCAGCCTCAAAAATTACGAAAGTGGGCGCGCGCAATATAACGCCTCAGCCGGGCTTGCCACCGCTTACGGTGATACGATCAAACGCATTCAGGGCGACGAAGTCCCGATACTCAAGCCACGCCGCACACCAGCGCCACCTGCCGCAAAAGCTGCGGCCAAACCCGCGCCTGTCGCGCCGCCGGCCAAGACCGCCGCAAAAAACGCGTCGGCCCCTGCTGACACGCCAGCCCAACCTAAAAAACTCAAAGCCGCCAAAAAGGGCGGTGCGGATGATCTGAAAGAAATCAAAGGTATCGGTCCGGCCCTTGAAAAACTGCTGAACGATCTTGGCATTTTTCACTATGATCAAATTGCGGGCTGGTCGGCGGCTGAAATTTCCTGGGTCGATAACAACCTGCAAGGCTTCAAAGGCCGGGTCAGCCGCGATGGCTGGACCCAGCAGGCGAAGATACTGGCAACCGCGGGCGAAACCGAGTTCTCGAAAAGGGTGGCAAAAGGCAAAGTCTATTAAGACAGCCCAAGCCCTTAACAAGGAGGCGAATAAAAATGAGCAATGTGACCAAACACTCAACCACCTGCAAGTCCGTCTGCTGGCTGATCGGCATGGCCGCCGGTGGAGTATTAACCTTTGTGCTGATCTATCAAGTGAACAGCGAACGCATATTGTCGGGGATCGCCGGTATCGTGGTGATGCTTGCGGTTGGGCTGATTTTGCGCCGTCTGGTCTGTAAAACAGCAGCCGACGAAGATCATGATTTAACCTACGATTCAGCCGCCGAACTTGCAGAAACCACAGCAACTGCCAGTCGGGTTGCCAAAAAGGCCACAGAACCAGCAGCCGTTTTGGCGGGAGCTGCCCCTACGGCAGTCCGCACTATCGTACGGCCGGTTGCGGTTCATGCCGTTTCTGCCGCACCCGAAGTTGACTTTGAAGAAGCCGGAAAAACAACCGATGTTGAAACCGCGCCCCTCGCGCCGGTTTCGGACGCTGCTGACGCGGCAATAATCCGGGCGGTGAAAGATGCGGTAAACCCGGTCGATCACGCTGGTGACGATGAGTTGGCCAAAGATCTTTATGATTGGGATGCTGATGAAGAGGCCGAATTTGCAGCCCTGACCAGCGCGCAGGATGAGCCGGTAAAAAGAGCGGTAGCGGTGATCGAAGCTGTTGCAGCGGACGTGCCAGAGATTGAGCCAGCGGAAATCGTCGCCGATCTGGCAGCCGCCGCGGTTGCCCTAGATGCGGATACAGTCCCGGCTACGCAACCGGCCGACTTGGCCGAAATTAAGCCGATGGAACCCAAGGGTTTGGAAGCTCCCGAAGGGGCAGCCGACGACTTGACGATGATCGACGGGCTGAGAGCCGATCAACAAATCGCGCTGAACGAGGCGGGCATTTTTCACTTCAGACAGATCGTCGGCCTGAACCGTCGTGAACTTGCATGGCTTAAAGAAAACATTCCGGGTGCCGCGACATCCGAGGGTGCAGAAAACTGGCGCAAACAAGCAATTCAATTGTCACGGCAATCCGGGTAACTGAACAATTGGTACACTAAACGGACGCCCAAGGAAAAGTTCAACCCTTCCAAAGGAGGAGAATATGAATAGCACGTCAAATTCCCAGCAAGATAACAGCACTTGCCGGACCTATAGCTGGATCGCTGCAATTGTTGCTGGCGTTGTGGTTTTTCTTTTGGCCTGGAAGTTGCTGACATGGGGCTTTTTCCCGTCGCTTTTTGTTGGGGTCGTGGTGTTCCTTATCCTTGGCTACGCGCTGATCCATTGGTTCTGCTCACAGGCGACAAGCGTCTCCAGTGACAGCTCGACCGTTGCCGCGGCGGCTGCGGCCAGTTCAGCCGCTCAATCCCGCACCGAGCCTGTCGCAGCACCGTCTGTTGCGCCAACCCCGGTGCCTGCCGCTGTTGTTTCAAAACCTACAGCGACACCAGCACCCAAGCCCGTTGCACCGGTCGCGGCACAAGCTGCCAAACCGGCGGCTGCGAAGTCTGCGGCGCCCAAACCTGCCGCTGCCAAACCAGCAGTGCCTAAACCTGCCGCGCCCAAAACCCGTCTTGCCGGACCACGGCGCGGAAAAGCGGATGATCTGAAGATGATCAAAGGGGTTGGACCAGGCATTGAGAAAATCCTGAACGGCATGGGCGTGTTCCATTTTGATCAGGTTGCCGCCTGGACAGATAAGGAACTGGCCTGGGCTGACGAAAGCATGCCCAAATTCAAAGGCCGCGCTGAACGTGACGGCTGGATCGGCCAGGCAACGAAACTGGCCGCAGGCGAAGACACCGAGTTTTCGTCGCGCGTCAAAGACGGCGACGTTTACTAAAACGCGCTGAAAGGATAACGGATGGCCCCTGTCGGGACAGACACTTCGGTAAAACAAGCAAAGATCGCCTCGATTGTGATCCTTGTGACGTTTCCATTGTGGATGGGTGCCTCATGGTTAGGCGGCCGGATGGGATGGGAAGCGCGTTATGCGATCCTGTTCGATCTGGCGGCAATGGCAGCGTTCATCTGGGCGCTGGTGGTTTTGGTTCAGGTCTGGCGAAAGCGCCAACAGAATGAGGAATAACAAATGCTGAAAGATCAGGACCGGATCTTTACCAACCTTTACGGGATGCACGACCGAACTTTGGCGGGCGCAAAGAAGCGTGGCCATTGGGATGGCACGGGTGCGATCATCAAGAACGGGCGCGACTGGATCGTGGACAACGTGAAGGCCTCGGGTCTGCGCGGCCGCGGCGGGGCCGGGTTTCCAACCGGCCTTAAATGGTCGTTCATGCCCAAGGAAAGCGATGGCCGCCCCAGTTATCTGGTGGTCAACGCGGACGAGTCAGAACCCGGCACCTGCAAAGACCGCGAGATCATGCGCCACGATCCGCACACCTTGGTCGAAGGTTGCCTGATCGCTGGTTTTGGCATGGGCGCGCATGCCGGCTACATATATATCCGCGGCGAATTCATCCGCGAACGCGAAGCTTTGCAAGTGGCCATTGACGAGGCTTATGACGCCGGATTGCTGGGCAAGAACGCCGCCAAATCCGGTTGGGATTTCGACCTCTACCTTGCCCACGGCGCTGGCGCTTATATTTGCGGCGAAGAAACCGCCCTGTTGGAAAGCCTTGAGGGCAAAAAAGGTATGCCACGGATGAAGCCGCCGTTTCCGGCTGGCTCGGGCCTTTATGGCTGCCCTACGACCGTAAATAACGTCGAAAGCATCGCGGTTGTGCCAACGATTCTGCGGCGCGGACCCACCTGGTTCACCTCGTTTGGACGCCCCAACAACGCGGGCACCAAGCTGTTCGCCATATCAGGCCACGTCAACAACCCCTGTGTGGTCGAAGAGGCGATGTCGATCCCGTTCGAGGAACTGATCGAAAAACATTGCGGCGGTATTCGCGGTGGCTGGGACAATCTGAAAGCGGTCATTCCCGGCGGCGCCTCGGTGCCACTGTTGCCTGCCGCCACCGCGCGCGAAGCGATCATGGATTTTGACTGGCTGCGCGAACAACGATCAGGCCTTGGCACAGCGGCGGTGATCGTGATGGACCAGTCGACCGATGTGATAAAGGCGATCTGGCGGCTGAGCGCGTTCTACAAACACGAAAGCTGTGGCCAGTGCACGCCATGTCGCGAAGGCAC
>DJBQ01000111.1:460-788 GCA_002430125.1 Rhodobacterales bacterium UBA5972 | reverse complement strand
GAAGGCACCGGCTGGATGATGCGGGTGATGGACAGACTGGTGCGCGGTGACGCCGAGGTTGAGGAAATCGACATGCTGCTGGACGTGACCAAGCAGGTCGAAGGCCACACCATCTGCGCGCTTGGCGACGCGGCAGCTTGGCCNNGGGTGACTGCGGTCGCGGCGGAATAGCCGAAAAGGATATACAATATGCAACAATGTGAAAATTACCGTTTCTGGGCGCAATACGACAAGCCATTTCAATTCAACGGTAACTGTCGGCGCCATGCGCCAGCACATTTTCGAGATGAAGAGGGTTTTGTGTCAAATGAACCGATGTGGCCGAAAA
>DJBQ01000111.1:0-138 GCA_002430125.1 Rhodobacterales bacterium UBA5972 | reverse complement strand
CATCAGATTTTTGTGGCGATTTTGAAGAAAAATGACTTTGACAAATCATTGCTATGCGGAACTGACCTTCGGGATGTATATAGTGCCGATAGTCGAGCCGCGCCGGGTGAGCAAAAGGAAACCTGCACCAGCGGCGCC
>DJBQ01000182.1:15834-22700 GCA_002430125.1 Rhodobacterales bacterium UBA5972 | reverse complement strand
GTGATTTCCTCGACCACGCCATC
This sequence comes from Rhodobacterales bacterium UBA5972, assembly GCA_002430125.1. GTDB lineage: Bacteria > Pseudomonadota > Alphaproteobacteria > Rhodobacterales > Rhodobacteraceae > UBA5972. The sequence goes on along the minus strand of DJBQ01000182.1, from coordinate 22,677 downwards.
GGCGAACATGTCGGTGCTTGCGGCGCCAATCTCGTCAAACGGCAGCACCGCAAGAGATGGCCGATCAGTCTGGCGCATTTCGCGCAGCCAATCCCCTGAACCGCTTGTGTCAACCTTCGGTAGCGCGGGATCAAGCCAAGCCATCTGGCGATTTGCGTCCAGCACGCCGTCCGGCAAGGCCTTGCGCAGCACCGCCAGTTCCTGACGCAACGAGGCCCGCGCTTGTTCCCCGGCCCGGTCGGCCCATAATATATCCGCCAACAAGCCGCGTTCGGCCCGCATCCCGGGCTGGCAGGCCAGATAGGCCAGCATTGCCTGCGCGCGGCCCGACAGGTTATCAGGCGCGAAACCAGTCGTCGCATTCGCGCGAAAGGGGCCTGTCAAATAAAGTGTCAGCACAAGGCCCCCGGGAAAATGCATTAAGCGATGGCCCATCTTAGGCAAGAGCGCGGCAAGTTGAAACGGTTTTCCTGAAAGGTGGCTCGACGCGTGTAATCGCGCGAATTCGGCAGAAACCCAAAGATATTGCGTTATCAAGGCGATTTATTGCGCAGGTTTTAGGGTTCCTGAAACCTTTCTTGCGAAATGTTTTGCGTTGGCTTTGCGGTGAGGTGCGACAGTTGAGACATCAAACGCAACCAACAGACCGAGGAACACAAAATGACCATCACATCAATCGAGACCGCAAACTTCGCCAAAACCCGCAACGTTTCGTTTTTGCTGCGTATTCTGAATTGGCTGGCCAAGCATGACGGTGCTTACCGTGAAAACGCCAAGCTAAAGGCGATGCCGCAGGAGCGTCTGGACGATATGGGGATCAACCGGGCTGTGGCGAATCGCGCATTTTGCCAGCAGTGACGCAATCGCGCCACTTATAAGGCCCGGTTCGATTTTCGCACTAAATGGTAGGAGGCTTGGCATCTTGTGCGCCGCGATTACTGTAACCTACCGAAGATTCGATATTGGCCGCTTTAGTGGGTCCAGGCGGCGCGACGCACTGTGGCGAAATTCTCGCCGTACCCGCCTTTGCGGATCACCGGCGTGCGCTTTTGCGGTTGGCACACCACAAAGTCGATCCCGTGATCGCGCGCGTATTTTTCCGCCGCGGCCTGACTGTCAAAATTGATGCGGACTTGGCTTTGGGTGTCGTCTGAACTTGTCCAGCCCATCAAAGGGTCAACTTCGCGGGCCGAGATTGGTGCAAACTCCAATACCCAGTCTTTAGTCTTTGCTTGGCCTGACTGCATGGCGTTACGGGCAGGTTGATAGATGCGGGCGTTCATTATGCGCACTCCGAAAAATCGAATTGGTGTGTTTATCTGAAATGCAGCGCGGTGTTTCAAGGGCGGAATCGCCGTTTGGGCGTATTTGCAGAAACTGCCAGCCGAAAACAAGGGAGCGAGGGGTGGGGTGGGTGGTATGCTTCCGGCTGGCAGCCCATTCTGCTGCTTGCACGCCATGTTTTACACAAGGCGCCGGCGGGAGCAAGTAAAATATCCGTAAAGGTTGCAAATAATTTTACTTAAATCAACTTTAAGTGTTAACCATTTGTTTACGACTTCACTGTTGGTCAATCGCTTCCAAAAGCCCTGCGTAAACCGTTGCCAACTTGTGTTTCAGGATTTTGCCGGTTGGTGCTGTCGGGAAACTATCCACGACAAAGACATGCTGGGGGATTTTGTAGGCGACCAAATGGTCACGCAACCAGAATTTGACCTCGTCACCTGCTAGGGGACTGTTAACCAGCAAGAAGGCCAATATCTGTTCGTCGCCCGACACGGTACGGCCGATAACCGCAGCTTGCAAGATTTTCGGATGCCGGGTTAACATCGCCTCGACCTCGGGCGGGTAGACGTTAAAGCCGGAACGGATGATCAGTTCCTTGCGCCGCCCGACGATGTATAATTCACCGTCGACCCCCAAATGCCCCAGATCACCGCTGTGAAACCATCCGTCCTGATCCACGGCTTCGGCTGTTGCCACTGGATTTCGGTAATAACCAAGCATGATATTCGGGCCTCGGATCAACACTTCGCCGACGCCGCTTTGGTCGGGTTGATCGATCAAGACCTCGACGCCCTCGACCAGTTCACCCACGGAAACATCGTCGCGCGGGCGTTCAGGGCGGGTCACTGTAACCCCAGGCGAAGTTTCCGTCAGCCCGTAACCATTATGCAGCGGCAGGCCAAAGAATTCCTCTATGCCCTTTTTCCAAGCCGGATCAAGCGGCGCGCCGCCCGACGAGATCAGCCGTAATTTTGGCGCGCTGGGTTTCTTTCCAAGCGACTTCAGATGATTGACGATGGCCTGATACATTTGCGGCACGGCAGGCATCATAGTTATCCCCTCGGCAAAGGCATCAAGCACCGCTTGCGGGGAGAAACGCGGCATAAAACGAATGGTCGCACCCGCATAAAGTGCGGCACAGATGCCGGACGAAAAACAATAGATGTGGGTCGCAGGCAAGACCGCCAATACAGTGTCGTTGGGTCCGAGTTTTCTGGTCTGGCCGGAAACCCGCGCGTTCCACATCAAATTGTTGTGGGTCAGCATTACCCCCTTGGGCGCGCTGGTGGTGCCGGTTGTGTACATTAACGCGGCGACTTGGGTCTTGGGGTCGGTTGTGACGGGTTCGGCAGAAACCTCATAGGTTTGGGATGCCAGAATCACCCCACAGGCAAGCCGGCCGATCTTGCTCGCCGCCATACGCCGCGCATGAACGGCGGAATTTTCCGAGGCTTCGGGCGTGAACAAGGCCATACGCGCGCCCGAATGGGTCCTGATCGCCTCAACTTCCTCAACCGATTGGCGGGCATTTGCCGGTGTAATCCATGCACGCAAACGGGTGACTGCCAATACCGCAACCGCGAATGTCGCGCAGTTTTCTGATACCAGCATAACCCGATCACCAGGCCGTACGCCATGTATGCGTAGAATCTCAGCCAGCGTCGCAACCATGTCTTCCAGTTGGCCGTAAGTGAAATGGGATCCGTCAAAATCAATGATCGCGGGCAGATGTGCATCGGCCCCTTTGGTTAGTTCATCCAGCCACTGCAATTGGCAACTCCCAGTCAAGTTCGCCTGCGACTATGAAATAGGTCGTCGCGGCGGTCCAGTGCCAAGTGGCGTTTGAACGTAAGGTCTTGCGAACCACGACACCCAACCACCGGCGACCGGCAAACGCAAATCGAAAAGGCCCGCACAACGTTCGCACAGGGGTTTTTTGCCGAAACGATTGATAATTGGATGCGTTCGGCTTGCGTGATGGATGCCGAAGGCGGGCGGCGAAAAGGGGTTCTGACCGGTCAGGAAATGGCGACATGGCAAGCAACCTATGAACGGCCGCTAAGTGTGGCGGTTTCAACGGGTCGATACAACACTCCATCTTTTCCTAAAGAATAAAGTGTTGCGTCGCCCCGTTGAAACCACCAGGGCGCTCCGACATTGGCGTTTGGCACGCCGGGTAGCGACCAGCAGGATCAATGGCAACTGATCCTGTTCCTGCGGTTGGTGCATCACCGCATGAACTTGCAACAAGGCGTCGACGAGCCGCTGTTTCATACCGGTCATTTTCAGGAATCGTTTTACCCTCGCACAGCCCGACCCGGCCACTTGATGATCGAGCCATCCTTCGGCGACAAAGTCATCACCGAGCTTCGCGCTCGCGCGCATGCGATTGAACTGACAGAGCCGTGGACGATCGGTCGCCTGACGGCCGTTATGCGCGACCCAGACGGGTTGCTGCACGCGGCAGCAACCCCTCGGCTTATGCGGGGCCTATGCGATCGGACGCTAAGGTCTATTTTTCCGCGACCACAGGATTTGACAGGATCCCAATACCTGAAATTTCGACATCGACCGTGTCGCCATCCTTCATCCATAGCGGCGGATTTCTTTTGAAGCCAACGCCGCCTGGGGTGCCGGTGACAATCACATCACCGGGCAAAAGCGGCAAGATGGTCGAGCAATAGGCGATCAGCGCCGGAATATCAGTAATCATCAGATCGGTCGTGGTTTGTTGCACGACCGCACCGTTGAGGCGGGTGATCAGGCTTAACACCGACGGGTCGGGGATTTCATCCGCCGTTACCATCCACGGGCCAAAACCACCCGTAGCAGCAAAAGTCTTACCCGGCATAAACTGCGTGGTGTGGCTTTGCCAATCGCGGATCGACCCGTCGTTATAACAGGAATACCCGGCAATGTGGTCAAGCGCGTTTTCTTTGGAAATACGACGGCCTGCCTTGCCGATGATAACCGCCATTTCGCCTTCGTAGTCGAATTTGTCGGATTCAAGCGGCTTGATCATCGGGCTGCCATGGCCAACCTGACTGCCTTGGTAACGGGGAAACAGGGTTGGGTATTTGGTGACTGTATGCCCGGTCTCCTGCACGTGATCGTGGTAATTCAGGCCTACACAGATGATCTTGTCAGGGTTAGGGATAACAGGTTGCAGCGTCACGTCGTCCAGCGCGTAATCGACCTTGTTGCCGGATAAAGCGGCGGCCTTAGCATAGGCGTCGGCTTTGATGAAATGCTTTAAGGTTGGCAGATCGGCAAGTTGCTGGCCGAGATCGATAATGCCCGCGTTGGTGACAAGTCCGTATCCGGGTTTTCCTTTATGGGTAAATGAGCAAAGTTTCATGAGGGTGTTCCTTTCAGTTTTCGCAATTATGTCGGGGAAGGCAGGGCCGTGGCGAGCAAGGCGTCCAAGCTTTCTTTGTCGGTGGCTGTGCCTTGGATATAAGCGTCGGGTCGGATTAAGGCTGCTTTGACGCCGAGCAGGGTCAGTTCTTGGGCCACATCAGGCGCGTCCTTTTGGGTAATCAGGCGCAAGCCTTGTGGAAGACTTACCTCGTCGACCAGATCATCCGTGACAACCAAAACCGAACGGTATCCGCAGGCGTTATCCAGCAGATCGCCGTTGCTCATCCGAGGCTGGCCAAACAGCCGACCGGCATGATTGCCCGTTCCGATGCCCGCACCCAAGGGTGGAGCAATTGATTCCATCCGGGCCGAACCGTCTGGTGTTGGAAAAGCCGCCTCAAGCGCAGCGCGGGTGCCGGCAGTGTTGATCAAACCGCCAAGACGCACGGCAGTGGTGATGTAGGCTTCGGCGTTCAGCATCCTTTCGGATTGATAGCTGTCAAGCAGGCCTTCGCCAGCTTTGCCTTGCACGACTAAGGCAAGTTTCCACGCCAGATTGGCCACATCCCGAATGCCAGCGCACATGCCTTGCCCCATAAACGGGGGGGTCTGGTGGGCCGCGTCGCCCGCCAAAAACAACCGCCCACGTCGCCAGTCTTTGGCGATTAGTGCATGAAATGTATAGACTGCGGCGCGTTCAAGTGTGGCTTCGTCGGGGGTTATCCACTTTGCCAGTAAACGCCAGATTTCAGCAGGGGTTGTCATCTGTTCGGTGTTTTCGCCCTGCTTCAGACTGATTTCCCAACGGCGGCGGTTTTCCGGGCCGCGGACATAGGTTGTGGGACGGTCGGGATCGCAATGTTGAATTGACCAGTCGCCGAGTTCGGGTTTGGGATGGTTCAACAGCAGATCCACCACCAGCCAGCGTTCGTGAAAGCCATAGTCGAGCATGTCGCTTGCCATGGATTGTCGGACCATTGAACGCGCCCCGTCGCAGCCAATGACATATCCCGCGCGAATGACAGGTCCGTTGTCATTAACCTGAATTGTGCAATGATTTCCGTGATCTATGACCTCGGTTACTTCACAGCCGAGGCGCACAGTGACGCTGTCGCGCGACGGCATTGCGCGGCGCAAGATCGCCTCGAGGTCCGGTTGGTGAAACCGATAACTGGCGTGCCAACCTTGTCTGCCGACCTGTTGCGGCCGCGGCCAGTCCAGCAGCAATTTGCCCGTTGGATCGACAAATCGCATACCGATATTGACGCGGGATTTTGCGGCAACTTCTTCGGCCAATCCAATGGCTTGAAACACCCGCATCACCTCGTCGTCAAAATGAACGGCGCGGGGCAGTGGATAGGGTTCCGTCTCGCGGTCAAGGATCAGGGTTTTGACGCCGCACAGGCCAAGCAAATGACCAAGCGTTGCCCCAACCGGGCCATAGCCGATGATGGCAACATCAAAAGTTTCGCATTCTTCGGTCAATACGTTCGCCCTACTTATACCCTTGGCCGTACAGCCACGGGCAATCGACCAAAGGCGGGGCGCGCTGACCGTCGGCGGCGGCTTTCAGGCGCATGTCGCGCAGGGTTTTGCGCCCGCCGTCCTCGGTCAGGTACAAACGCTCGTGTCCCCAGAAACTGGGCCCCACGGTTGTCTCGTGTGGCTGCCACGTATCAGGGTCGATGACCCGTCCGCCCCATCCACTTTCAACAAAAAAACCGGACGGGGAATTTGCATAGTAGGACGTCATAAAATCATTGGTATGCCGCCCGATGGTATAACCGACCCGCCCCTCGTCCAACTGCGCAAGGTCGTAACCCTGTCCCATATCGTCGAGGTTTTGAAACTCGACCATGAAATGGTGAAATCCGGCACGGCCAGAGCCAACCATAGCGAATGTGTGGTGGCGACCGTTCAGGTGGAAGAAATATAAAGGGTAAGGTGACAGGCCGAAATCGGAGACACGGAAATCCAGAATGTCGCGGTAAAATGCCAGCATTTGGTCGATGTTTTTCACATGCAAAACCGCATGACCCATGCCTTGCGCGCCGGTGACAAAGCCGTCGATAGGCCGGCCCGGAACAAAGGGGTCGCTTGCAGTCATCGGGTTGTGTACCAGTTCAAGGCGGTTGCCTGCGGGATCATGGAACACGATCAGGTCTTCGACAAAGCGGCGGTCAGCAAGATCGCGGC
>DJBQ01000182.1:8527-15754 GCA_002430125.1 Rhodobacterales bacterium UBA5972 | reverse complement strand
GTTTCGACCTCCCATCCCATGAAGGCAAGGGTCTCGCCGGGTTCATCCGAGATCACCAGCCGTTGTTTGCGATCATCCATCCGAAAGGCTATGGATTTACCGGCGCGGTCGATCTGCTGCATGCCCAGCAAATGCCCGGCGAATGCTGACCAATCGTCCAACATGTCGGACCTGACGCCTAAATACCCAAGTGCGGAAATTGCCATTCATCCCTCGTTCGTTTGGTGCAGGCGACCATATTCTGACGTCGGTTGCAAGGTGTCTGGCGCAGCCTTGTTAACCACCCGACCAAATTCCGCGTTGTTCCAACACCGACCGTAACAAGGCGCAATCATCGGTCATCAGTCCGTCAACGCCCAGATCAAGCAGGCTGGTCATTGTTGGCGCATCATTCACCGTCCAGACATGCACCTTGAGGCCAGTCCGATGGGCAAATTCGAGGTTTCGGGCGTTGATCATGGTTACGCCTTTGTAACGCACCGGAAACTGTACGCAGCTTGCGGTGAATGTCTGGCGTAAACCTGCGAGCGCCGCAAAGAAGAAACGGATCGCGCCAGCGGTGCCAAGACTGTGGCTGGTGTCCGGGCCAAGATGGGACAGCACGGCTTTGATACGGGCCTCGCTGAAACTGCCGATGCAAACGCGGCGGCTGGCATTCATTTTTTGGATCAAGACAGACATTGGCACGACGGCAGGCCAGGTTTTTGCGTCAAGATTAAAGCAGGTGTCTGGGAAGGCCTCGAAAACATCGGCAAGCTTTGGGATCGGGTGGCTGCCCTGCACCATAATACGATCAATATCTACGTCCTTAAGAGCGCCGATGGTTAAGTCCTCGCCGGTTAACCGTATGAGATCGGCGTCGTGAAAGGCGTAAAGTGTGCCATCGCGCGAGGCCTGTATATCGGTTTCGATGACCGGATAACCAAGGGCGATAGCGTGTTTGAACGCGGCGAGGGTATTTTCCGGTGCCAATAGTCCGGCACCACGATGCGCAAAGGGGACAACCTTGCTGGTGGCAAGAATGTCGCGGAATGAAATCGGTGAATCGGCCATTTACCTTCCTTTGTTACCATTCTTGCTGAATTCGGTTTTGCTTGCAAAGGTTTCCGATTAGGTTTGGTTAAATCCAAAAAACCGAACGGAGAATGCTATGACGAACAGCGCACAGACAGTGGTGATTGAGGCCTTTGGTGGCCCTGAAGTGATGACGCTTGCGGATCGGCCTGTCGGGGAGCCGGGCAAAGGCGAAATCAGGATCAGCCATAGGGCTTGTGGTCTGAACTTTATTGATTGTTATCAGCGCTCTGGACTTTATCCCTTGGCCTTACCAGCAGCGCTGGGCATGGAGGCCGCTGGTGTGGTCGAGGCGATTGGCGAGGGTGTTACGCACCTTAAGGCAGGCGACCGCGTGGCCTATGCCGCGATGCCGCCGGGGGCTTATTGTGCGGCGCGGGTGATGCCTGCAAGTCAGGTCTGCCCGTTGCCGGACGGCATTTCGTTCGACGAAGGGGCAGCGATGATGTTGAAGGGGATGACCGTTCAATATCTGTTCAGGCGCACCACCCCGATCAAGAAGGGCGATTGGGTGCTGTTTCATGCGGCGGCTGGCGGTGTTGGGCTGATTGCCTGCCAATGGGCGCGCGATGAAGGCATCAATTTGATTGGTACCGCTGGGTCAGACGCGAAATGCGCGCTGGCTAAGGCGCATGGCGCGACCCATGTGATCAATTACCGTACCGAAGATTTTGTGGCGCGGGTCAAGGAAATTACCGGCGGTAAGGGTGTCGATGTTGTGATGGATTCCGTTGGCAAAGACACGTTTGACGGATCACTTGATTGCCTGAAACCACTTGGCATGATGATCACGTTCGGCAATGCCTCGGGGAAAGTGCCGCCGATGGATGTGGGGATATTAGGGGCCAAAGGGTCGATCAAGATCACTCGTCCGACTTTGTTTACCCATATTGCGGATCATGAAACTTGCCAGCAAATGGCACGCGAGTTGTTCGAGAAAGTCACGTCGGGTGCCGTTAAGATACGGATCGACCAGCGGTTTGCTTTGGCCGATGTGGCCGACGCCCACCGCGCGCTGGAAGGCCGTGCCACGACCGGTGCGACGGTTTTGACGGTTTAAGGAACGTGAAAATCAACCAGCAGCTGCGGTGTTCAATGACTAGGATATCTGCCCGATGGCGATGAATATTTCCGCCCTGAAGTCGCGCGACTTCAGGGCCTATATGTCGGGCAATATTTTTGCGCTGAACGGCTATTGGATTCAGCGCATCACAATTGGCTGGCTGGCGTGGGATCTGACCGGTTCTGCGGCCTTTGTCGGTTTGGTAGCCTTCCTCAACTATGCGCCGACGATGTTTCTGGGGCCGTTTTTCGGGGTTTTTGCGGATCGGGTTCGGTTAAAGCCGATTGCGGTTTTGGCGCAATCAAGCCTTTTGGTGTCGGCCTGCCTTTTGCTGACAGTCTACCTTGCCGGATGGTTGGGGCCAGAACTACTGCTGATCTTCGCGATTCTGGCCGGGGCGATTGATGCGGCTTACAGTCCGGTTCGCATGTCCTTGGCGCCAAGGTTGGTGGCAAAGGCGGACGTCGCCTCGGTTATTTCGCTGGCGGCGGTGAACTTTAATCTGGCGCGACTTACAGGCCCGGCCTTGGGTGGTCTGATGATCGCGCATTGGGGTGTGGGTGCGGCGCTGACGTTGCAGGCGCTGTGTTATTTGCCCTTCGTTTTGGCGCTGACGACCCTTAATCCGCGCCCGCGGGCGAACGAGGCTTCCAAGCCCGAACCTTTCCTGATGGCGATGCGCGAAGGGTTGGGGCATACGTTTCGAACGCCCTTGATCCGGCAGGCCGTGTTGCTGACCGGCATCAACGCCTTCGTGGTACGGGGTGTCCTCGAAATTCTGCCGGTTCTGGCGGATGGCGTCTTTGATCGCGGTGCACCGGGGCTTGGTTTACTGACGTCAGCGGCCGGTGCCGGAGCATTGCTGGCAGGATTGTCCAAAGCGTTTCTTCCGGCGCAGATGGGTGGGCGACTGCCAATTCACGCGGTGCTTACGGCGGTGCTGGGGACAATGGTTGTCGCGGCATTGGGCCTGACCGGATCGTGGCCGGTGGCACTTGGATTGGTTGCGTTGCTGGGTTTCGTTGCGACCAATACCGGGGTTTCGATGCAAACCGCCATACAGATCGGTCTGGCAGATGAGTTGCGTGGCCGGGTGATGAGCTTGTGGATCATGGTTGGTATCGGCGCGGCGGCAATCGGCGCGGTGGTTTCGGGCGGTATGGCGGAATGGATTGGCCTTGAGGGGACGCTGATTTTCACCAGCCTTGCCGGCTTAGCGATGATGGTGCCGGTATTGCGCGACGTGTGGCGTCGGTAAATCGGTGGGTTGCGGTTAGAGTTTTAAGCGGCGTTCCAGCTGGTCAAGCCCTTGGATCAATTCATCAAACACCCCTTTGGCGGCGAAAAACTCCCTGAGTTCCGCGTTGAGGCCGCCTTCGGTATTAAGGTCATTCAGCAAGGCCCGCAAAGCGCTGGGCTGATTATAATTGGCGGCTGTCAGCGCGCCGCCGATCAGAATGCGTAAAAACCGTTCGGCCCCTGCTTGGTCGCCTGTGCGCGTCGCCATCCAGTCAGCGGTTTCTGCCAGCAGTTTGGCAACCGGCGACAGCAGCGCCTGAGCGGCCATATAGGTGGTCAGAGCGGTCTCGTTCGTCAAAGGAACGACGTGGTTTGAAACCCCAAAAACCTGCGCCAATACCCGCGAGGGCGGGCAGATCAGAACAGGCGAACCGCCATGGGCGATGGCGGGGAACGGGATCACAATCGCTTCGGCCTTGGCGGGGGTAATCAGTGCCGCACATTCCGCAAGCGGCATATCGGCCATAAAGGATGCGACGATCTGGTCGGGCCGGAAAGTAAGTGTGGGCAAAATTTCGCGGGCGGTTTGGGCCATTAATCCCACAAGGATAAGGTCGCTTTGGCTCACAACTTGCTGGTTTTCGGCAACACTGACATTGCCAAACCTTGCCGCCAAATCCGTCGATCGGTTCGGGTTGCGCCGTGAGATTGTGATGGTGTGAGCATCGGCTGCAATCCCTGTGACAACGGCTGAAGTGATCGTGCCAGTGCCAAGAAAACCGATCCGCATATCAGATATCCTTGAGCAGGCGAAATGCATCGTAAATCGCAGCATGGGTGTTGCGCGCGGAAACAGCGTCGCCAATGCGAAACAATTGAAAGGATCCTTCAGGGTTGGTTGCAATGGTTTGCGGATTACCAGCGATCAGGGCCGGATGATCGACCTCGCCAAGATTGCGCGACAGGGGTTTCAGGGCGAAATAAAGCTGATCCAGCGGCATGGTGCCGTGGTTGACGATTATCTGGTCATAGTCTTTTTCGCGGCGGTGATCGGAATAATCGGTGCCCAGAACTGCCTTCAAACGGTTGCCGTGCCGCGCAACCGCACAGAGACGCCATGTGACCGTGAAGGTGGTGTCTTTGGCTTGCAAGTCGCGCATGTATGGCACCAGATTCATTGCCATCACGTCCGGCGAAAAGGCCCGGTCGCGGGTCATGATCTCCACTTTGGCCCCGGTTGCTGCAATCAAACCGGCGGCTTGTAAGGCGGGGTGGTCGCCTGCGTCGTCATAGATCAGCACATCACGACCCGGTTTGACGTCACCTGACAGGATATCCCAGGCCGAGGCGACAAGATCGTTACCGTGTTCAAGAATTTCGGTATGCGGCAGACCGCCTGTGGCGACGATTATCACATCGGGGTTCAGGGCCGTGACGTCTTCAGCTTCGGCCCAGCTGTTAAAGCGGAAATCCACGTCGCGGGCGGTACACTGCGCCATGCGCCAGTCGATAATACCGATCATCTCGCGGCGTCTAGGGGTTTGGGCGGTCAGGCGAATTTGGCCGCCGGGTTGGTCTGCGGCCTCGAACACCGTGACGCGGTGGCCACGTTCGGCGGCGACACGGGCGGCCTCCATTCCGGCAGGGCCTGCGCCGACGATCACCACTGATTTTTGGCGTAAAGCTGGCGACAGGATATGCGGCATCGTCAGTTCGCGACCGGTGGAGGGGTTATGGATGCACAGGGCCTCACCCCCCTGATAAATCCTGTCAAGACAATAGGTTGCCCCAACGCAGGGGCGGATATCCTGTTCGCGGCCTTCGCGGATTTTGGTGACAATATAAGGATCGGCCATATGGGCGCGGGTCATGCCGACCATGTCAAGCAGACCCGTTGCAACTGCGTGGCGGGCGGTGGCCACGTCAGGAATACGGCTGGCGTGGAAAGTCGGCATACCGCTGATCCGGCGCACTTCACCGGCGAAATCCAGGTGCGGCGCTGATTTCATACCCTGGACCGGGATCATATCGGTCATCGCCGGGTCGGTATGAATGCGGCCGCGGTTGACGTTCAGGTAATCGACCATGCCGCAATCGCGGAACCGGGCGGCCATGTCCAACCCTTCTTTGGCGGATATCCCGCCGTCTTGAGCCTCGTCCGCCGCAAAGCGCACGCCAATAATAAACTTGTCGCCCACGCGTTTGCGCATTTCGCTTAGAACCGCCATGGGAAAGGCCATACGCTGATCCAGTCCACCGCCCCACGGAGCATCCATCGCGTTGGTTAACGGCGACATAAACTGGTCGCCCAAATGGCCGTGCACCATGAATTCAACGCCATCAAGACCGGCGGCCTGCATCCTCTCAGCGGCATCGGCGAAATCGGTGATGACGCGGCTGATATCCCAGTCTTCCATCTGCTTAGGGAAGGCACGATGCGCCGGTTCACGGGATGGGCCGGGGGCGACAACCGGCAACCAGTCGCCTTTGCTCCAACCGGTGCGACGCCCAAGGTGGGTCAGCTGGATCATCACCGCACAGTCAAGTGCGTGGCATTCATCGGCGATTTTCGCCATCCACGGGACGACTTCGTCTTTATAGGCCAGAATATTGTTGAAGGCCGGTGGGCTGTCCTTGCTGACGGCGGCAGAACCGGCGGTCATAGTCATCGCGATCCCGGCTTTGGCGCGTTCCACATGATAGGCACGATAGCGGTCTTTCGGCATGCCATCTTCGGCATAAGACGGTTCATGCGGAGTGGTCATGATCCGGTTTTTCAGTGTCAGATGTTTCAATTTGTAAGGTTGCAGCAACGGATCTGTGGACATAGCAAGGCTCCTTTGACGCCGGTATCTTTCACCGGGCTAGGCAGGCATGCAAGTCTGAAAGCTATCTATTGGTTTTGCGACAATATATAGCCGATTACGCCTGCAATGATTGCGCCGGCAATCACCGCAAAGGTGATTTTGACCCAAGACCACGGGCGTTGGCCCTTGACCGTGCCGGTTTGACCATTGACCACAAACCGAAAAGTTTTGCCGCGGTATTTGTAGACGGCTGTCCAGATCGGCAGCAGGATATGCTTGAACGTGATGTCGCTGACTGTTGTGTCGATCCGGTCTACCTGCTGTTCGTCGCCGCCAATATCGCTGCGAACATCGCGGTCGATCTGGTGATCCATGATGTTGCGCGCCTCGTCATAGCCTTGCGCAAGGGTGATCGTATAGCCTTCGGCGCGAAAACCAGCGAGGTAATCAGGCTGGTAAGGCACGAGGGCTGACAAGTCCCACGGCTCAAGCGCGTCGGTATAGGATTTCGGCAGTGAGGTGGTCGCAAGCACTAGAATATCGTCAAAAAACCGCGCGACGCGTCCCGATTTGGCGGACCACCGGATGCGGCGTTCCTGTTGCTGGCGCTGCACGCTTTTGCCATTTTCCTGCACGGTGACGGTGCGGGTGACGTAATAAGCGTCGCCGCGCTGGCCGGAATATCGGCTTTTGGTGTCGGCGTCATAAGTCCAGAACGGCGAGTAGATGCCGTTTAATGCGCGACCTTTGCGGGCGTATTCTTGTAGGCCATTGGGGGCAAACCACAGCTTGCCCAACCAGTTGGTCATCGCTGTGCGCGCGGCTTTTTCGTCGAGCTTGAAGGGCAGCAGGGCCGCCGGTTTTAGGCGACGATGGGTGCCCGTATCAGTTACAAGCGGGGCGGCACAAAACGCGCATTCAGTTGCATGGACTTCCTCGGAAAACTCGATCTCAGCGCCGCAATTGTCGCATTTGCTGAAACGGGTTTCTTCGGTCGCAAGCTCGGATAAGCCGCCAGATCTCGCGGCTTGATAATCGTTTTCC
>DJBQ01000182.1:5469-8459 GCA_002430125.1 Rhodobacterales bacterium UBA5972 | reverse complement strand
CTTGATAATCGTTTTCCTGCCTGTAGAGGTTGCTTTCCTTGCCTGACGGGGTGTCGGGCATATGGTTTTCCGCACCGCAATGCTCGCAGATCAACTGGTCGGTTCCGGGCGCAAAGCGCAGATCTGCACCGCAGGAAATGCAGGGGAACTTGTGTTCGCTTGTTGATGTCAACCCGAAAGCCCTCAGTTGCCCGGTAAAGGCGGTGGCAGGATTGTGAACAGGGTCGCCAGATCAGCCACGTCTTCGGCCTTTTGCCAGCCGTCCTGACCTGCGGTCCACACGAGCGTTTCCCGCGTTAAAGTTCCATCGGAAACCATCCGACCCATGGACGCCCGTGAGAACGGGCCGGTAGTTTTGCCACTATCCGCGACATGCCAGACATGTTCAACCGGTAGCGGCGGCGGCGCAACTGTCGGCGCTTGCACGGGTTGTTCGGCTGCGCGGGCGCCCCAAGGCCCCGGCTGCGCCATTTGCGCCATTGCCATACCCATGCCCATACCAAGGCCCGCCCCCATGCCCCCGGAAGGATTTGCAGCAGCCGCGGTCATCGCCTCGGCGGCGGAATATTGGGTGAATTTGTTCAAATCCCCGGCAATACCCATCGACGTGCGTTTGTCCAAGGCAGCCTCGACCGCTGGTGGTAACGAGATATTTTCGATGTATAGCTCGGGCATTGATAGCCCATATTGTTCCAGCGCCGGCGAGACATGCCCGGCCAGTACTTTGCCAAGTTCAGGCGTGTTTGCGGCCATATCCAAAACCGGAATACCCGATGCAGCTATGGCTGCCGAAAACTGACTGACGATGATGTTGCGGATTTGAAAGCTGATCTCGTCCATGGTGAATTCACCGTCGGTGCCGACGATCTCGGTCATGAACTTGGCAGGGTCGGTCACACGGATCGTATAGGTGCCAAAGGCGCGGATGCGAACGGGGCCGAATTCCGGGTCGCGGCACATGATCGGGTTTTTGGTGCCCCATTTCAGATCGGAAAACCGCGTCGTGTTGACGAAATAGATTTCAGACTTGAACGGCGACTTAAAGCCGTGATCCCAGTGCTGCAAACTGGTCATTACCGGCATGTTGTTGGTTTCCAACATATAAAGACCGGGCGTAAACACATCCGCCAACTGGCCTTCGTGGATGAAAACTGCAGCCTGACCTTCGCGGACCGTCAGCTTGGCGCCGTATTTTATTTCGTGCCCCTCGCGTTCAAACCGCCAGACCATTGTGTCGCGTGTGTCGTCGGTCCAATGGATGACGTCGATGAATTGTCCACTGAGAAAGTCAAAAATACCCATGGTAGGGACTCCGTATTTGGGGTTGCGCGCTAACCGCTGCGCAACACATCATTGGCAATGATCGGCAGCAAGGGCCGGGCGGCTTGGGGGGTCATCCCCGGTTTTAGGCGTTTGTCGTAAAGCATACGCAGCAGCAATTCGTCCTGGCGCGTGAGAAGGGCGAATTCCTCGTCGTCGTTGAAAATCGAGGGTCGGGCTGTGGGGCTGTCATTTGCAAGACCCATCGCCTGGGCCATTTCTTCGTGAATGCACGACAGGCGCATCAGGTCGGTATGCTCGGCCTTCACCAGTATCAGCGCAGAAGTGTACGAACTGCTGTTGTTTTGATCGGAAAACGCATAGGCGACGCAGAAGGTATTGCGCGGGCTTTGGGTGATTTCGTCAATCACAACCTGACCAAGATCGGGAATGCGTTGGCGCAGTAACGGGCCAATGTTTTTTTGTTCGTCGCGATAGAGAAACATCACGTGGAAATTCGGGTTTGCGTTTGAAACGGTCATATTGACGCCGGTCAAGCGTGATAGACGCCTGACATAAGCCGCAACATTCTCGCGGTCTATGGCGCGTTGGGCTTCCGGCACCTGGTCGCCAAACAGCAGGCCAACCCGGATCGGGCGTTCCCAGCGGCGCAGGTGGCTGGGTGTTTGTTGTGCCACAAAACGGCCGCCCCGAATCGCATATTCGTCAAACAGCGCGATGCGTTCGAAATTCTGCGCCAATGTTGTCGCGGTAAAGGGTACGTCAGGGCCGCCGCCATCGGTGCGCAGCAGCCCCTGAGTTTGCAGCTTGGTTTGCACGGAGGCGTAATACCGTTGCAATTGCACGCTTTCATCGGACCTTTTGTTGGGCCCGGTGTTCTGAGGCTCGAGCGCGGCATCCGGTATCTGCTCGCAGGCAGATACCAATGCAAGCGCACCAATCATTGCAAGCAAGATTGCCCTTGGCCGTTTCAGGATCGCGAGGTGCGTCAGACGCATTGGATTGCCATCATGAATTGGGCACGCTTGACCCGATTGCATGCCCGGTTGCAGTTCCGCGGGCATTGGCGGCTGACAAAGTGTCGCGCAATTCATTCTCCATTTTCTTCAGTTCGATTTCAGCGGCGGCGCGGTTGGCTTTACCCTGATCCGCAATCGCCAGACTGTCCTCGATCGTGGCGATCAGATCGGCATTTGCGGCTTTGACGGCCTCGATGTCAAACACACCGCGTTCGACTTCTTCGCGGATGGTTTTGTTGGCTTGCCGCAGATTGGCGGCGTTGGATGTCAGCAACTCGTTGGTCAGGTCATTGGCCTGTTTCACGACCTTTGCAGCATCCGCTGAACGCTGAATGGTGATCGCTTGTGCCAGTTGGCTTTCCCAAAGTGGGATCGTGTTGACTAAGGTTGAATTGATCTTGGTGACCAGCGATTTGTCGTTTTCCTGAACCAAACGGATCGAGGGCAGCGACTGCATGGTGACCTGCCTGGTCAGTTTCAGATCATGCACCCGGCGTTCAAGGTCGTCGCGGGCTGATCTGAGGTCGCGCAGTTCTTGGGCGACTTTGACTTGCTGATCTTCGGGTGCCGTCGCAACCTCGGCCACTTTTGCCGGGATGTCGTTGGCATCAAGTTCGGCCACAACAGCTTCGCCAGCCGCGATATAGATTGCCAGATCGTCGTAAAACTGAAGGGTCCGGTCATAAAGGT
>DJBQ01000182.1:0-5364 GCA_002430125.1 Rhodobacterales bacterium UBA5972 | reverse complement strand
ATAAAGGTTATCCAGCGAACGGATGTCTTTCATCAGGATATGTTCGTGCTCCAGCAATTCGCCGGTAATCTTGTCGATCTGCAACTGCACGGTTTCATAGCGCGACAGGAACTTGGCGAAAGGTGCGGCGCGACCTAGCAGGCGCTCCCACCAACTGCGGCTGCGGCGGGTATCAAGCTCGGAAATTTCAAATCCGCGAATCGATGTGACCATATTGCTGAGGGCATCGCCGGCCGGGCCGACATCTTTGTTGCGCACCCCGTCAAGCATAGTCTGGCTGATTTGCTGCAACCCGGCTTGCGCCTGCGAACCAAAGCTGACAATCGAATTGGTGTCCGTGATATCAACCTCGGCCATCTTCGCACGAATTTGTGCGGCCTGAGTGTTGTCAGCCTTTTCCAGCGGTACAATCTCGGTTTTTGGTTCCAGCAGCACAACGGCGTTTACTTTTTCAACAAGTTTCGCGGCAGCAACAGCGCCAGCACGGGTTTCTTCGGGCATAATTACTTCCTTAACTATTGGGTCTGAACGCCTTCGCGGCGCAATCGGTCACGCAATACGTCAATTTCTACATCAAGATCACTGCGATCATCCAGAAGCAATTCCTGTCGGCGCGATTTAAAGGTTGTATCAAGGTCGCTTAGCAAGCCCTCATAGGCTGCGCGGGCAATTGGATCGCGGTTCTTTTGGTAAAGATCTGCGAACTTGATCGTCGCGTCCTTGGCACCCATCAAATAAACGCTGAGATATTTGCGGGCGGCGCTGAGGTCGCGCGGATCATCTTCGACGGTGCGAAACATTTCACGTGCGGTTGCGACGAAAGCGTTCAGGTGGGTTTGCAACGCGCGGTCCTTTAGGGGGGCAAGGGTGTTTAGCATGGTGGTGATATGGCCCTCGGCTTCGTCTACGGCCATTGCGACGCGCCGGTCGGAAAACGCGTCGATGCTGGCGCCGCCTTTGTTTTTCAACGGATCAAGCCCGAAGGCGACTGAATGCAGACCGGCGGCCAGCAGGCCAAGGGTTATCGGCACCAGAATACTGCCAGTACCGCCTGTTAATGCAAGGCCGACACTCAGGCCGGTAAGCACGGACGCAAATACCTTGCGCGGAAAAGCTGGTTTGCGAGCGGATTTTCGGTCGTGAAATGCCGCTTCAGCTTTTAAACCTTCGCGCAGCAACCATGCGGCCAGCACCAGAATTGTGAAGGCGGCAAAGTCTCGGATGATGCCAGCCGGATCGGCTTTGATGATATTTCCAAAACCGCTGAACAGCAGCGGCAGGGGGGCCATCATCAACAGCCATGCGCGGAATCCGGCCTTTGGCTTGGTAGCCTTTGGCCGATCAGTCTTTGCTGCAGTAACTGGTGCCGGCGCACCTGGACTGAATTTTCCACCAAATTCCTGTGCCATCAACCCGCCCCTGCAATGCCGCCAAGGGCCGTGGCAAGGATCAAGGCCAGCAGCACACCAAAGGCGATCCATCTGAATGTTGTTAACGGCATGGCGCCTCGTGGCAGGTTCAATTCAATGGTCTGTGCAGGCTGAAACTAACGGCCCAAATCGGGTAAGTCCACCAATAGCGCGGAAAATTTGGCAGCCCTAGCGGCGCGACCGTTCGGTGGCGAGTTTTCGCTGATAACCAGTTTGCACGACTTCGACTAAGACCAGGACCACGATCGAGAAATAGAAGGTCGATTTGCTCATCGGGATCACAGCGTGATCAAAAAACTTTAGCTGCAAATCATCCTGATGCATAGCGTGGGGAGCGGCAGGGCCTGCCTCGCCCAGCAGAACTACACCGACAATCAGCAGGATAAACAAACCAAGCACTTCGTACATGCGGTTTCGTTGTAAAAACGCGGTCACTGTATTGGCGAGTGCCAGCATCGCTAGGCCGGACACCATAATCGCAATAGTCAGAATGACGAAAACCTTGGTAATTGCAATTGCAGACAGGATCGAATCGAAACTGAAAATCAAATTCATCAGGACGATCATGATGACAACTTGGGTGGCGGTTTTTTGGGTTTTATTGCCGGTTGATTTATCAAGCTGTTCGATGGTCAGCATATGCGAAATCTCGCGCACGGCTGTATACATGATG
Organism: Rhodobacterales bacterium UBA5972; assembly: GCA_002430125.1. GTDB lineage: Bacteria > Pseudomonadota > Alphaproteobacteria > Rhodobacterales > Rhodobacteraceae > UBA5972. The sequence goes on along the minus strand of DJBQ01000182.1, from coordinate 3,261 downwards.
AATACGCCACCAAACACGAAGATCAGCGTCGCAAAGTTCACGCTTCCGGTTATAATGCCTGGAATATCAAAGACATAGAAAGAAATTTTGAGCGCCTCGATCAGTTGTAGCATCAAAAACAGCAGAACAACTCTAAGGGCGACAGCGATAATGATGCCCCAATAACGAACGGATTTTTGACTGGCCTCGGGCGCGCGTTGGCTTTCAATCGAAATATAGAGTAGATTGTCAAACCCCAGAACCGCCTGCAGGAAAACCAGAACGACAAGGTCTGACAAATTGTCGAATGTCAGAAGGTCGTCCATAGATCGCATCCTTGAATGGCTGTGAAAATCTTGGCGCGAAGCTTAGGAAACCACGGATTTCAGAGCAAGCCCGCTTTCAGTTTTGGCCGGGGCAAGCAAAAACTGGAAATATTAGAAAAATCCGCTAAACTTCGCATTACGAAGAAACGATTGCTGTCACTTGCGGTCGGCAAATGCCCCCAGATCGTGCGGCGCGTAACGACGTTGAAGGTGGGCGCATGGTTGTCCGCCAAACTCGGGGGATGTCTGAAATGGCAAAAGGTACAGTGAAGTGGTTCAATTCGGCCAAGGGCTTTGGGTTCATTCAACCCGAAAGTGGTGGGCCGGATGTGTTTGTGCACGTGACGGCGGTGCAGGAGGCCGGGTTGGCCGGGCTTGAGGACAATCAGGCGATTGAATACGAACTTGTGGACGGGCGTGACGGGCGCAAAAGTGCTGGCGAGTTGAAACTGGTCTAACGTTTAGGCGTTTGCGGCTTGCCGGGTTTGCGGCGCAATGATTTTGACGGGTCAAGCGCGCGGGACGGGTCGCGTGCACCTTTGGGTGCAGCTTTGGCTGATTTCTTGATGGCCGTGCCTTCGGGCTGCGCCAGACCCAGTTGATCACGCAGGATTTTGCCTTTGATTTCCTCGGCTTCTCCGGGGCTCAGATCGCCAAGCTGAAACGGGCCATAAGACACCCGGATCAGGCGATTCACGGCCAGACCGACATGTTCCATGGCGCGGCGGATCTCGCGGTTTTTGCCTTCGCGTATGCCGATGGTCAGCCAGGCATTGGCGCCTTGCTGACGGTCAATGTTAACCATCATCGGCTGAAAGCGCTCTCCTTCGACTGTGATGCCTTTGCGCAAAGGTTCAAGCATGGTGTCTTCGGGCGTACCGTTGACCCTTACCCGGTATTTTCGCACCCAGCCGGTTGACGGTAATTCAAGCCGGCGGCTGAGTTCGCCGTCATTGGTCAGCAGTAGTAAGCCTTCAGAGTTGATGTCAAGTCGACCAACGCTCATCACGCGGGGCAAGTTGTCGGGCAGGTTTTCAAAAACTGTCGAACGGCCTTTTTCGTCGCGGTTCGACGTGACCAGTCCGATGGGTTTGTAGTACCGCCACATGCGTGTCTCTTCGGCTGCGGCGATGGGTTTGCCGTTGACCAGAATACGGTCGCTTTTGGTAATGTTCAGCGCCGGACTGGTGATTTGCTTGCCGTTAACCGAGACTTGGCCAAGCTCGATCATCCGTTCAGCCTCGCGTCGCGAGGCGACACCGGCACGGGCCAGAACTTTGGCGATGCGTTCGCCTTTTGGGGTGGTTTGTTCCATAATACGCGCTGTAACGTGAAAAGTGGCGGGCGGCTAGGGAAAGATCACTTGGCGGCACCGGGAATTTACGGCAAGACGACAGGATGAGCCAGTTTACCAGTTTTATGGACAAGGCATTGGACCAAGCACGCGCGGCCGGAGCGCGGGGCGAGGTGCCGGTTGGGGCGGTGCTTGTCGGGCCAGACGGTGCTTTGGTTGCGCAAGACGGTAACCGTGGGCGTGAATTAAACGACCCGACGGCGCATGCTGAAATGCTGGTGATCCGGGCAGCTTGCGCGCAGTTGGGTAACGAAAGGCTGACCGGGCACAGCCTTTACGTGACGCTGGAACCTTGTCCGATGTGTGCCGGTGCAATTTCGTTCGCCCGAATCGACCGGCTGTATTACGGCGCGTCTGACCTAAAATCCGGCGGGGTGGAACAAGGCGCGCGGGTGTTTTCGCACGCGCAGTGTCACCACAAGCCGGAAACCTATGCCGGGATCAACGAAGTCGAATGTTCGGCCTTGTTGACCGCGTTTTTTGCGGCAAAGCGTTAAAGCGAGATTGCTTCCAGAACTTCGGGTTCGATGACGTTGACGCCGGGCAGGGCGGCTTTCATCACGTCGGCATTTTGCGCCAGCAGTGGAAAGGTGCGATAGTGGCACGGGATCACGGTCTTGAAGTTGAAAAACCGTTTCGCGGCAAAGGCGGCGCGTTTCATGTCCATGGTGAAATGACCGCCAGCGCATAGGATTCCGATTTCAGGGTGGTGCAGGTCCTCGAACACCCCCATGTCGGCCATAACGTCGGTATCGCCTGAGAAATATATCGTGCGGCCAGCATATTCGATCATAAAGCCCGCTTCGGCACCAACATACATCGGACCATCCGGGCCTTGAACCGAGGACGAGTGCTGGGCGTTGACCAGTGTGACCCGCACGTCGCCTAACGTAACGGTACCGCCCTTGTTAAATCCGATGGTTTTGATCTTCTCGCGACCTTCCCACCATTGCATCAAATCATAAATTCCGACCGTGGGGATATCAAGCTCGCGGGCCAGCCCGACGCCGCCTGATGAATGATCGCCGTGGCCGTGACTGATCAGGATATGGGTGGCCCCTGTGATCGCCTCGGCGCGGCGAGCGGGCGGAAACATCGGATTGCCTTCAAGCCAGGGATCAACCAGCAGAATCTGGTTACCGATTTCTATGCGAAAGCTGGAATGGCCTAGCCAGATGATGTTCATTTGATTCTCCTTATGTGTTGGGTTCATTCTAGCGATGAAACTTTCGAAGTTGCGCCAAAAAATCTTTATGCCTTCGGCGAGAATATTTTTGCCTCTGAGAAGCATGGGGTTCGCTTGCAGAGCCGCCGGCGGGGCGCTAAACGGGGCCGACCGGAATGAAGGAATTATGGGATGGCGATTGACAAGGATACCGCGCGGCGGGTGGCGCATCTGGCGCGGATCGAAGTGGCGGAAAACCAATTGGAAACGCTTGCGGGTGAGTTGAGCAACATTCTGGGGTTTATGGAACAGTTGAACGAGGTCGATGTCGAGGGTGTTGAGCCGATGACATCGGTCACGCCGATGGCGTTGAAGCAGCGGCAGGACGTGGTGACCGATGGTGGGTATCAGGACAAGATATTGAGATCGGAAGAGCG
>DJBQ01000156.1:2499-11725 GCA_002430125.1 Rhodobacterales bacterium UBA5972 | reverse complement strand
ATAGGCGCTGACGTCAGACAGTATTGTTGATTTTGATGGCGGGACTGAAGAAAGCTGGTGCAAAGCGGCGCTGAATCGGCATCAGCAACAGGACGCGGCCAGTTCGGTTGTAAAATTGAAAGGTGACCACTGGCTTTGGGCCTCTGACAGACGCACCGAAGACGGGGATCTTGTATCTTTGGTTTGCGATATTACACCGACGAAACGACGGGAACGCGAACTTAACGATGCGCGCGATCAAGCCGAGGCCGCAAACCGCGCGAAATCGGCGTTTCTGGCAAATATGAGCCACGAAATCCGCACGCCGATGAATGGCGTGATCGGCATGGCCGATTTGCTGTGCGAAACCAGCCTTGACGCCGAGCAGATGCAGTTTGCCGAAACGATCCGCAATTCCGGCGAGGCTTTGCTGGTCATTATCAATGACGTACTGGATTACTCCAAGATCGAGGCGGGCAAGCTTGACCTGTTCCCCGAGCCGTTCAATCTGGAAGGGTGTGTGCATGATGTGGTCAAGCTGATGCAGCCCAAAGCGCACGAAAAACATCTGGACCTGCTGATTGACTACGACATGTTTTTACCGGCCGATTATGTCGGCGATGTCGGGCGCATTCGGCAGGTTCTGACCAATCTTGTCGGCAATGCGGTCAAGTTCACCAGCCAGGGATTCGTTCTGGTGCGCATCGTCGGCATGGCCGTTGGCGACGGGCAGCAGGAAATTCACGTGGTCGTGGAAGATAGCGGGATCGGGATTGCGCCAGATAAACTCGCCCATGTTTTTGGCGAGTTTAATCAGGTGGATGATCAGGCCAACCGAAAATTCGAGGGCACGGGGCTGGGGTTGGCGATCTCCAAGCGGTTGATTACCCTGATGGATGGCGACGTCTGGGTCGAAAGTGTTTTGGGTCAGGGGTCGTGCTTTGGCTTTAAGGTTTCATTGCCAATCAGTGACGATCTGCGCGCCGAAACCAGCCCGGTTCGCCCAGCCTACAGTAAGGCGCTGATCGTTGACGATCTTGAGGTTAACCGCCTGATTCTGGAACGACAGTTGGGCTTGCTTGGGCTTGACGCGGTATGTTGCAGCAATGCGCCGGACGCGATGGCGATGCTGGCCCGACCGAACCATGGCATTGATGTTGTGCTGACAGATCACCAAATGCCGGATTTAGACGGAATTTGGCTGGCGCAGAATTTGCAAGCCACACAGCCGAATATTCCGGTTATTTTGCTAACGTCAAGCAACGGCCCGGTGCGTTCGCATATGGAAGATGGTTTGCTGGCCGGCTGCCTGAGCAAACCTATTCTGCGCAAAGATTTGTGTAATATCCTGCTAAGTGGGGTCGCCGAAACCAAAACGCCTTCGACCCCTGCGACCCATATTCCCGCGCAACCAGCGGGCCCTGAAAACCGGCTGCGGTTGCTGGCCGCCGAAGACAACCGGACCAACCAGTTTGTCCTTAGTAAAATGGTGCAGAGCATGGATGTCGATCTGGACTTTGCCAGTAACGGCCACGAGGCTGTCAGCAAATTCAAAACCGGCCATTATGACGTTGTTTTCATGGATATCTCGATGCCGGAAATGGACGGTATCGAAGCGACCGGGTTAATCCGCACCTACGAAACCGAAACTGGGCAAAGCCGAACCCCTATTGTCGCGCTGACCGCACACGCAATGGCGGGTGATGCGCAGCGCTTTCTGGATGCCGGCATGGACCATTATATTACCAAGCCACTGAAAAAGGCGGTGATCGCCGAAAAGCTGGCCGAAATCGAGGCGGGGTTCGGGGAAGGATCACGGCAAATGCTCTCGGCAGAAATCTCTGAAAAGCCGGCCAAGCACGCTGCTGATGCCCGACTTTAAAACCGGTTCCTGAAACACCGCCAACGCGTCATGAAAACAGGCTTTGCGCCGGTTCGGTTTTGGCGCTGAATGGTCGCCTGCCCGGTGCGAAACGTCGTGTGCATGTGGTCAGTCGCAAAGTCTGGTTCTGACCCTTAATGCGGTTGGACACTTGGCCGGTTCTTCAAATGGGATAACAAATTCAAGGTAGTTCGTACCGCCTACCCGTTGATGGTAAAGCTGGCGGGTCAGATGCCGGATCAGGAACCAGCCGAACCCGCCTTCCGGCAAATCCTTTCGGCAAGCGGCTGGGCCAACGAGATTGCCGGCCAGTAAGCCGCTTTCAGGTAGAGGCCGGCCATTGTCGGCCACCAAACATTTCAACGCCGCGTCAACAACCGTCATCCGGCTCCGCACGACCCCCGGTGCGACCCCCGAAAAGGCGTGTTCGACAATGTTATTGTAAACCTCGGCGAGAATTGTTTCGACCTTTTCAACTTCATCAGAATCGACCCCGAATTCCTGTAACTTCTGTGACAGGTCGGTCAGGGCTTGACGCGTTGCCGTGTCAGAGGCGCAAAACGACTGATAGATCGTTTGCTTGTGGCCCAAACCACCAATTGAAAGCATGTCCATTTTCACAACACGTTCCTTCAGATAAACATCGCGCTTTTCGGGGGTGCCGCAACAGCGGCGTCAACGCTGTCAAAAATCGAAAAGACAGAATCCATACGTGTCAGCCTGAAAACCCGGTCAACCGCGGGCGTCAGGCAGGCAAGGTCAAACACCCGGTCCGGCCCCAGCAATTTGAACACCGCCACGACAGCACCTAGGCCGCTGCTATCCATGAATTTCACCGCCCCCATGTTCAAGACAACGCGCTGTGCGTCCTCGCCCGCCAACTGGCGGAATTCATCTTTGAATTTGATCGCCACAAGCGAATCCAAACGTTCGCCCAGACAATGCACCACAACCGTGCCGCCGATATTTTCTTGCTTCAGTTCCATAGCTTCCCCGCATTACTCACCAAGGCAGCATCGGCAAATTCGGTTAAGCAATGCTTTTCAGGCGCACCAAAATTACAGACAATTGCGTCTTTCCCTTGCCCGCACGGGGTTTTCTTGAAATATCTTCCGTACAGAAAACCAACAGGAGCGTGACATGGACACAGTTGTAATCACCGGAGCTGCGCGCACTGCGATGGCCGGTTTTCAAGGTGCGTTTGCAGGCGAAACCGCAGCCACGCTTGGCGGTGTGGCAATTAAGGCAGCACTTGAAAATGCGGGTATCGCGCCGGGTTTGGTGAACGAAGTGCTGATGGGCTGCGTTTTGCCTGCGGGTCAGGGTCAAGCCCCGGCGCGGCAGGCTGGATTTGCCGCCGGTTTGGGCGAGGAGGTTCCAGCCACCACGCTGAACAAGATGTGCGGCTCGGGTATGCGCACAGCGATGATGGCCTATGACCAACTGGCGTTGGGCCATAGCGGTGTGATCGTCGCTGGTGGCATGGAAAGTATGACCAATGCGCCGTATTTGCTGCCAAATATGCGCAGTGGTGCGCGGCTTGGGCATGGGCAGGCAATGGATCACATGTTTCTGGACGGGCTTGAAGACGCCTATGACAAGGGCCGTTTGATGGGCACATTTGCCGAGGATTGCGCGCAAGCCTTTCAGTTTACCCGCGAAGCGCAGGATGAATACGCAATTGCATCGCTCACGCGGGCGCTGGCTGCGGAAAACCGCGGCGCTTTTGCGGGCGAAATCGCGCCGGTAACGGTGCGCAACCGCAAAGGTGAAACCGTGGTTGCAACGGATGAGCAACCGCAATCCGCGCGGCCGGAAAAAATCCCGACGCTCAAGCCCGCCTTTCACAAAGATGGCACTGTGACGGCGGCGAATTCGTCGTCGATTTCTGATGGGGCGGCGGCGCTGATCTTGACCCGTGAAAGCATCGCAAAGGCCGAGAACCTGCCGCTTCGGGCGCGCATTGTCGGCCATGCCAGCCATGCGCAAGCGCCGGGTTTGTTCACGACCGCCCCGGTTCCGGCCGCCAGAAAGCTGCTGGACCGGATCGGCTGGAAGATCAGCGATGTCGATCTGTGGGAGGTGAACGAGGCGTTTGCCGTCGTGCCGATGGCGTTCATGCATGAAATGGGCGTTTCGCATGATATCGTCAACGTGAATGGCGGGGCTTGCGCGCTGGGGCATCCGATTGGCGCCAGTGGTGCGCGGATTATCGTAACGCTGCTGCATGCGCTGGAAGCACGCGGTCTGAAACGAGGTGTCGCGACGATTTGTATCGGCGGCGGTGAAGGTACGGCGATTGCGATTGAACGGCCATGATGGCGGTTGATTACGGCGAACTCGGGCCGCGTCTGATCGCACTTTGTGACGGTGAGGCCGACCATATCGCCGTGATGGCCAGTGTGGCTTGCGAGGTGTTTCACGCCGATGACCGGTTTGACTGGGTTGGGTTTTACCGCAATGTGGGGGATCGAACCTTGAAAATTGGCCCTTATCAGGGCGGACACGGCTGCCTGACGATCCCGTTTGACAAAGGTGTTTGCGGGGCGGCGGCGCGCTTGCGGCAAACGCAGTTGGTGCCGGATGTCGAAGCATTTGACGGACATATCGCCTGTGCGGCGTCGACCCGGTCTGAACTGGTGGTGCCGGTTTTTGATGCAACCGGGGCTTTGATCGCGGTGTTTGACATCGACAGCGACCAGCCGGATGCGTTTACCGAACGTGACGCCGCAGAAATGGAAACTCTGATGGTGCGGTTGTTTGCCTGAAGGCGTGGTTGCGAAATCTGAACTGAAGGCGCTTTAGGGCCGCTCGGCGCAGGTGCCGCGCACATCGTCAACCGGTGCCAGTTCCATCGTCATATCTTCGTCAAGCCGCTGAAAAAAGGCAAAGTCGCGGGTTATATATTCGGGGCCGGGGCGTGATTTTCCGCCAAAATGCACGCGGACAATCAGGACATTTATACTGCGGATAAAAGTATATGAAACCGTTGCCGGGATGCCGCTGTTTGGGTCACTATCAGCGGGTATTCCCATTTCAGGCGGTCCGCATCGTCTTGGGTGACGATCCCTGCCTTGTTTGCTTGCCGGGCAACCGTGCCGGTCAAGATGTGGCGTTGGCTTTGCGGCAGCAGCATTTCAAGCGACGCTTTGTTGTAAGGTCCGGTCACATAGTCGGTGATGTTGCAATCCACCGTATTTGCGATTGCACCATCGGGCCGCAACCGGATTCTACACTGAAATCGGCCTTGCCGCAAACCGTTTAAGCCAAAGCCCGGCTGGGAACCCACGCATATCCGTTTTCACACAGAATATAGGCCTCGCGCAGGCCATGCGGCTTGTCGGTTGGGGTTTGCAGGATCAAACCGCCAAAGGCTGTGGCGCGGTCTGTGGCCTGATCGGGGTCGGTATCATAAAGCCTGATCTCGATTCCCGCGCCGCGTGGCAGGGTTTCGGGCAACAAGCCAAGCAACGGGTTTGAATGATAGGTCGCGTCAGCGTGGAGCTGAAACACCTGCGCGCCGTAAGTCATGATCGCGAAATCATCCGAGATCTGATGGGCCTGCATTTCAAATACCTGCACCAGAAATTCGGCCAAGCCACGCACGTCGCGCACCAAAAGGTTCAGGCCTATGCCTTTCAGGCTGGCGCCGAATACGCCCGCGCTAACGTTTTCATAGTCCATCTGGTGATCTTTCGACACATTACGCAACAGCAGGCTTGAACACGGTTATCGCCTGTGTCAATCTTGGATATGATAAAAACACCCACCCCCCCGCTGAAATCCTGGCCTGATGCCGCTGCGCGTTTGGTCGCTGTTGCTGCGGGTCGTTCGCCTGCTGATCTGGTGATTACCAACTGCCAATGGGTCAACGTGCATTCCCGCGAAGTGCTGCCCGACAGCCAGATCGCCATTGCTGACGGTCGGTTCGCCTATTGCGGGCCGGATGCAAGCCATTGCATCGGGCCTAAGACTGAAATCATTGATGCTGGCGGAATGTTTGCCATTCCGGGGCTGTGTGACGGGCATATGCATATTGAAAGCGGCATGTTGACACCCGGGCAGTTTGCCCGCGCGGTGATCCCGCATGGTACGACGAGTATGTTCACCGACCCGCATGAAATCGCCAACGTGCTTGGGCTTTATGGCGTGCGCCTGATGCATGACGACGCGATGATGCAGCCGGTCAATATTTACACACAGATGCCGTCTTGCGCGCCGTCCGCGCCGGGGTTGGAGACCACGGGGCATGAACTTGGCCCTGACGAGGTGGAACAGGCGATGGCTTGGCCGGGGATCATTGGGCTTGGCGAGATGATGAATTTTCCCGGTGTGGTCAATGGCGATCCCAAAATGCTGGCGGAAATTGCTGCAACCCAGCGCGCCGGTAAAACCGTGGGCGGGCATTATGCCAGCCCCGATTTAGGGCCTGCGTTCAGTGCCTATGTGGCGGGCGGGCCTGCGGATGATCACGAGGGCACGCAAGAAGCCGACGCAATTGCGCGGGTGCGTCAGGGGATGCGGGCGATGCTGCGGCTGGGATCAGCCTGGTATGACGTAAAGGCGCAGATCACTGCGATCACTGAAAAAGGTCTGGATTCGCGTAATTTCATTCTGTGTACCGATGATTGCCATTCCGGCACGCTGGTGAACGAAGGACATATGAACCGGGTTGTCCGCCACGCCATTGATTGCGGATGTGATCCGCTGGTGGCGTTGCAAATGGCGACGATCAACACGGCGACACATTTTGGGCTGGAGCGCGAGATCGGGTCGATCACGCCGGGGCGGCGGGCCGATGTTGTGCTGACCTCGGACCTCAGGACTTTGCCGATCCATCGGGTGATTGCTCGCGGTCGTACTTTGGCGATTGACGGTGTTTTGATGGCCGAGGCGGAACAATTTGGCTGGCCGGATGCGGCGCGTAAAACGGTTAATCTGGGCAAGCATCTGGCAGCAGATGATTTCGCGATACATGCGCCCGAAGGGGCCAACGCGGTCAAGGTCAAGGTGATTGGTGTCGTTGAAAACCAAGCACCAACCAAGGCGCTGACGGCTGAACTTGAGGTGCGCGACGGCTTGGTTGAAGGTGATCAGGCCAAGGATGTCTGCCAGATCGCGCTGGTCGAACGACATCGCGGCACCGGGGCGGTGACCAATGCGTTTGTGTCGGGCTTTACCTATAAGGGTGATTGCGCCGTTGCTTCAACCGTGGCGCATGACAGCCATCATATGATCGTGGTCGGCACCAGCCGCGCCGATATGGCCTTGGCAGCGAACCGTTTGGGCGAGGTCGGCGGCGGCATAACCGTTTGGCGCGATGGCAAGGAACTGGCGCTGGTGCGTCTGCCGATTGCCGGTCTGATGTCCGACGCCCCGGCCGAGGAAGTCGCGGCAGCCGCCGACGCGATGGTGCGTGCGATGGCGGAATGCGGTGCGACCCTGAACAATGGCTATATGCAGCATTCCCTGCTGGCGCTGGTTGTCATACCGGAATTACGGATTTCCGATATGGGCCTGATTGATGTCACGCGGTTTGAAAAGACCGATTTATTTGAAAAGATGTGAACTTTGAACCTTGAACCTCATAACCTGCCTTTGGCGGAACCACCGGAATATCCGGCTGAACAATTTGACAATGCCGAAGCCGCGGTTGCCCGGCTGAAGTTGCTATATGATCAGGCCACGGATTTCCTGAAGGCCGAGTTTCAGGCCACCCTTGCCGGGCGCAAACCGCAGGCACGGTATCGGGCCTATTATCCCGAGATCTGCCTGACAACGACCAGTTTTGCCCATATCGACAGCCGTCTGTCGTTTGGTCACGTGGCGGAACCTGGTACGTATTCCACCACGATAACCCGGCCTGAACTGTTTGACGGCTATCTGGTACAGCAAATCGGCCTGATCCTGGCCAGCCATCAGGTGCCGGTCACTGTGCGCCCGTCAACCACGCCGATCCCGGTGCATTTTGCGCTGCAAGACGATACCGATGTGGCGGTCGGCAACTCGCAAGGTCTGGAATTTCATTTGCGCGATGTATTTGATGTCCCGGATTTGGCGACGACCAATGACCAGATCGTCAACGGGTTTCTGACCTCGCATCTGGATGGCCCTTCCCCGCTTGCGCCATTTACCGCCCAGCGCATTGATTATTCCTTGGCGCGGCTGTCGCATTATACCGCGACCGCGCCGACGCATTTCCAGAATTTCGTGCTGTTCACCAACTATAAATTCTATGTCGATGAGTTCGCCCGTTTTGCCGAAGGCGTTCTGGCTGACCCGACATCGGGTTATACGGAATTTGTGGCCCCCGGAAATAAGGTTTACCAGGCTGGCGAAACCATCGGCGAAACCACCCTCACCCCGCAAATGCCGGCGTTTCATTTGAAACGCGCGAACGGCAACGGCATTACGCTGGTGAATATCGGGGTCGGCCCCAGCAATGCCAAAACCGCCACGGATCACATTGCAGTTTTGCGCCCGCATACCTGGCTGATGCTGGGGCATTGTGCGGGCCTCAGGAATTCGCAAAGTCTGGGGGATTTCGTGCTGGCGCATGCTTACCTGCGCGAAGACCATGTGCTTGACGCCGATTTGCCGGTCTGGGTGCCGGTGCCCGCTTTGGCGGAAATCCAGATCGCGCTGGAAAATGCCGTGGCCGAAGTTACGAAACTGACGGGGTATGACCTGAAACGGATCATGCGCACAGGCACTGTCGCCACGATTGACAATCGCAACTGGGAACTGCGCGACCAATCCGGCCCGGTGCAGCGCCTGTCGCAATCGCGCGCAATTGCGCTGGATATGGAAAGCGCCACCATCGCCGCAAACGGATTCAGGTTTCGCGTGCCGTATGGGACGTTGCTGTGCGTCAGCGATAAACCCCTGCATGGCGAGCTGAAACTGCCCGGCATGGCCACTGAATTTTACAGCAGTCAGGTGTCGCGACATCTGAAAATAGGGATTCGTGCGCTGGAAAGCCTGCGCGATATGCCGCTTGAAAGGTTGCATTCGCGGAAGCTCAGGACCTTTGAAGAGACAGCATTTTTGTAATCGGCCAATAAAACTGCCAAAAATGATCGAAAATCGTCCGAACTTGGTATTTTTTGGTACACAAAAGATTGAGTTGACCCGCCGTATCTAGTTAAATGCGCACAATGAACCCCAACGGGTTGTATAACCAAGACAGGAAAGCCTATGAGCAAACCAATGACAAAGACCCAACTCGTCGCCGCTTTGGCCGAGTCGACCGGCAGCGACAAAGCTGCTGCAAACCGTGCGCTTGACGCGCTAAGTGCGATTGTGACCAGTGAAGTTGCCGCTGGCGGGGCCGTGACCTTGCCGGGCCTTGGTAAATTCGCCTGC
>DJBQ01000156.1:0-2385 GCA_002430125.1 Rhodobacterales bacterium UBA5972 | reverse complement strand
GGGCCTTGGTAAATTCGCCTGCCGCGACCGTCCGGCGCGCATGGTGCGCAACCCGGCCACTGGCGAACAGATGGCCAAGGATGCCGACCGCGTGGTGAAAGTGACCATCGCCAAGGCGCTGAAAGACGTGATCAACACCTGAACCGTTTAGGGCTTATGGCCCGAATGAGAAGTCTGTAAAGGTCGCCTAGTGGCGGCCTTTATTTTTGCGGAGTGGACAGAGTGGATTTTCGTTCAATCTTTATGGGTCTGGCCTTTGTTCTGATGTGGTCAAGTGCGTTCACATCAGCGCGGATGATTGTGCATGACGCACCGCCATTTATGGCCCTATCCATTCGATTTCTGATCTCGGGCATTATCGCGATCAGCATCGCCGCCGCTTTGGGGCAGTCATGGCGATTAAGCCGGCGCCAATGGACCAGTACGGCGATTTTTGGCGTCTGCCAGAACGCTCTTTATCTGGGGCTGTTTTTCGTCGCCATGCAGTGGATCGAAGCGGGATTGGCCTCGATTATCGCCAGTTCGATGCCGCTGTTGGTGGCGCTGCTAAGCTGGATTTTCCTGAAGGAAAAAACCGCCCCTCTGGGCATTCTGGGGCTGATGGCAGGTTTCGGTGGCGTGGCTTTGATCATGAGCGCGCGTTTGTCACAGGGTGCTGATCCTCTGGGTCTGGCGATATGTGCCATCGGGGTGATGGCATTGGCTGTGGCCACGCTGGCAGTGCGCGGCGCATCATCGGGCGGCAATCTTTTGATGATCGTCGGTCTGCAAATGCTTGTCGGAAGTGCGGTGTTGGTTGTGCCAGCCCTTGCGCTTGAAACCTTTGTGGTCAACTGGTCGTGGCAGTTGGTGCTGGCCTTTCTGTACACAACCCTCATTCCGGGACTGACCGCCACGTGGGTCTGGTTCGTGCTGGTTGGCCGTATCGGCACAACCCGCGCCTCGACCTATCATTTCCTAAATCCGTTTTTCGGTGTAGCCATTGCAGCTGTTCTGTTGGGCGAGCATCTGAGCCTAAGGGATTTCATCGGAGTTGCCATTGTCACCGCAGGTATCTTTGCGGTGCAGATATCCAAGCGCCCGGCCAAAGCCTAATCGTTACAGCCGTTTGACAAGATTGTGACTTGGCGGTCGTCAAGCGTGTAATGACTGGATTAGCGTTTGCGCTTATGCCTTGTCCAAGCATTGGAAAGGCGTAATGAGCGATCTTTTTTTCGGATATCTGGCAGGCTTGCTGACGCTGATCAATCCCTGCGTTCTGCCGGTCTTGCCGATTGTGCTGAGCTCGGCCATTCAGGCCAACCGACACGGGCCTTTGGCGCTGGCGGCTGGCATGGGTCTGTCTTTTGTGGCTTTGGGCCTGCTGGTGGCAGCGGTCGGGCGGTCGATTGGCCTGACCGAGGAATTGTTGATCCAGATCGCCGCCACGATGATGATCACCTTTGGTGTGGTCTTGTTAGTGCCACGGTTGTCACATGGTTTTGAACTGGCGACGGCGGGTATTGCGGCTCGGGCAGACGGGCAGATTAGTGCACTGGACCAATCCGGACTGAAGGGTCAGTTCTTGGGTGGCATGTTACTGGGGGCGGTCTGGTCGCCCTGCGTTGGACCCACATTGGGTGGCGCGATCTCATTGGCCTCGCAAGGCGAGAGCCTGTTGAAATCCGGATTGATCATGGCCTGTTTCGCAATGGGCATTGGCACGATTATCGTCGTCCTTGGATATGGGACACGCTCGATGATCTTGACACGCCAAGCGCAGCTGCGCCGCCTGGCTCAATTGGCGCGTCCGATTATGGGGGCGCTGTTCGTTTTGGTCGGAGCAATGATCCTGCTTGGGGTGAATATCCTGATCGAGCGCTGGTTGCTCGACCACCTGCCCTATTGGCTGCAGGATTTTTCGGTCATTTTGTAAACTATGGAGAGAACAATGAAACGACGTGATTTCATGGCTTTGGCCGGTGCAGTGGTATTGGTGCCTGTCGGCGCGATTGCGGGCGAAACCGAAGGTTACACGCGATATCGCCCCGGCGTGGTTGCCGACCTGCTGGCCGATGGTAAAACCGTGTTTGTGGATTTCTACACAGACTGGTGTTCAACATGCCGCGCGCAGGAACGCGCGATCAACGCCCTCAGGCTGGAAAACCCCGCCTATAATGACGCAATGGTGTTCGTAAAGGTGGATTGGGATGTCTATTACGGTTCCGCCATCGCCTATGACTATAAAATCCCCCGTCGTTCGACCCTTCTGGTGCTGCGTGGAGATCAGGAGCTGGGCCGCAATGTCGCTGACGCGTCCAAAGCGTCGATAAAGTCGCTGATGGATTTGGGCCTGACAGGCAGCTGACGATCATAGTTTTTCAAATACTCTGGGGGTCCGGGGGC
>DJBQ01000086.1 GCA_002430125.1 Rhodobacterales bacterium UBA5972 | reverse complement strand
CTTCTTCAAGCGAGCGGTCCATGCCGGCAAAGGCCGAACTGAGGATGGCGATGGAGAACGGCGTGCAGATCAGGACGTGACCGGCCACCACCGTCCACAGCGACAGCGACAGGCCCAGCTGCATCAGCATGACCAAAAGCGCCACCGCGACGATGATTTCCGGCAGCACCAAAGGCAGCATGATAAAGCCGATTATGCCGCGTTTGAGAGGAAAGTTATATTGCGCCGCAGCGCGGGCAGCGCTTGCCCCAAGCAACGTGCTGATAACCGCGGTGATGAGCGCCACAAGCGCGCTGTTGGCCACGGCACCATGCAGCGCGTCGGTGTTCCACAGGGCCGAAAACCATTTGGTGGTGAAACCGGACAGCGGAAACGCAATGATCGTGGCATCGTTAAAGGCGAACATCGGCAGCAGGATCACCGGCGCATAGAGAAAAATCATATAGGCGACGGCATAGATCATCAGCCAGTTGATCGTGGTCAGTTTGCGCAGAGCCCGCATCATTGCACCTTGCCGCCAAAGCGTTTGCCAGCAAGATAGATCATCACGCTGATCAGGGCGACCACCAACATGGACGACACTGCCAGTGCAGCACCTAAGGGCGCATTGTTGGCCTTGCCGAACTGGATCTGGATCATATTGGCGATCATCAGTCCGTCGGTGCCGCCGACCAGTTTGGGGGTGATGAAATCGCCCACCGTCGGGATCAGGACGATCAGGGTTGCGGCGACCACGCCGGGCATTGCCAATGGCAAGGTGACGCGAAAGAAACGCCGCAGCGGGCCGTCGCCCAGATCTTCGGCGGCTTCCAGCAATGAGCGGTCGATTTTCTCGAGTGCGACAAAAATCGGCAGGATGGCGAACGGCGCCCATGCATGGGCAAGTGTCAGCACCACGGCGTTGGCGTTATAAAGGATGACGGTCAGCGGTTCGTCGATCAGACCCAGCTTAAGCAGGAAACTGTTCAGAACACCGTTATAGCCAAGAATGACTTTCCACAAAAACACCCGCAGCAGATAGCTGGTCCAGAACGGCACAGTGATCAGAAACAGCCAGAGCGCTTTGCGTTGCGTGACATAGAACGACAGGTAATAGGCCACCGGAAAGGCCAGCAAAACGGTGACAACCGTGACGATCACCGAGATTTTCAGCGAGCGCCACATCAGCGTCAGGTAGATCGGTTGGGTCCAGGCCTCGTGGTAATTGGCCAGTGTCAGGGTACGATCAATATCAAGGTAGTTCTGCGTCCAGAAACTGAAGGTCACCACCATCAACAAGGGGGCTGCCAACATCAACAACGCGTAAAAGAGCGTTGGACTGATCAGGGATAACCCCTGTTTTCTTTCCCGACTCAGTCCTTGGGTCAATCGACATGCCCTTGTTGCAACAGCAGCGTCTGATTGGTTTCAGCAACCGTCCCAACGGCAGGTTCGTCGCCGTTCAGCACCGGGAAATGATTGCGTAACTCGTCGTGATAGGTTTTCACACCGTATTCCAGATCAGATAACATGATGCCGTCATAACCGCTGGAGAACGCGGCTTCCCATGTCCATTTGATCAGTTGTTCGTCTTCCTGAGTGGTGATCCGGTCGATGCGTTCGCTCAGGTACCGGGCAGCACGCATCTGTCTGTCTTCGTCCCGGTGGCGATACATCGCGCCGCGCTGGATACAGGTGCCGTTGGTCACTGGAAACTCCTGATAAAAACCGATCGAATCCGGGTAGAACATAAACACCAGATTGGGAAACATCCCAACATAAAGCCATGCTTTTTTGTGGGCTGCGTCAAGTGTGGGAACGTCTGGTACGATGTTTTTATAGGCGCGAACGCTCCAAAGCCGGGGATTGCCGTCGCGAAAGGTGGAAAACGACCGGCTGGCACCGTTGCGAAACGGTTCGTCATAATAGTTGCTGCCGAAGAGATCATGCAATCCGGGATGCGCCATCGGCACATGATAGCCTTCGTTATCAACGTCGCGCACGCATTTCCAGTTGGCCTCGACGGTTTCGCTCCAGAATCCGCTGCCGGTGGGGACATGGTTGGCAGCGTCGTATTGCGCGAGTTCAGCGTCAAAACGCGCCAAAACTTTTGACACGGCAGGCTGTGGTCCGGGGAGAAAGCGCACGAAGACGAAGCCGTTCCAGATATCCATTTCCAGCGGTTTCAGGCCGAATTTTACCGGATCCAGAGGCGGCAGGGTTTTGGGTTGGGCGGCACCTCGTAATGATCCGTCAAGATTATAGGCCCAGCCGTGAAACGGGCAGATGATCGCCGATTTGCAGTGACCTTTGTCATCCGCCACCACGCGCGAGCCGCGATGTCGGCACAGGTTGTGAAAGGCCCGCACATTGCCATCGTCACCGCGCACCACCAAGGCGCGTTCGCCGATGAAATCCACCGCGACGTAATCACCGGCCTCGGGCACGTCGCTGACATGGCAAACGGCCTGCCAGTGGCGGCGGAACAGCTGGTCTTTCTCGAGCTCAAGAACCTCGGGATTGATAAAGCTCCACGCGGGCAACCCCTGCCTGTCCCAGTCATTTGGTATTGCAGTATTGGAATTTTCCAGCGTCATGTCGGCTCCTACTCGAATTCATCAGTCGATCAGGGCAGTCTAGATTAAAATATTTGAGCACTCAAACAAATTTTTTATGCAGACGCCTTCTTGGAGCGGATAAATTTGCGCGGCCCCCGCACAGGGCCGTGCAAAAATTCGCTTTTGACCGCCTGACCCTAAGATTAAATCAAGGGCCAGCCATGGCGGCGATTGGTGGAAGCGCGCCATCCGGCAGAGGGCAGATATATCCGCGCGGGCCGACGCTTTTGGCTAAGGCAGCTTTGGCGCGGACGATCAGGTCGGGGTTTTGGATGGCGTCGACGCCGGTTGCGGCCATGACGGTTGCGGCGTGCACCATGCCCAAAAGGGCGGCGTTGCTTTTGCCCTGTGCCACCATCTGCCAACTGTGGAACGGCGTGCCGATGGCGTAATTCGCGCCCCATATCTGCACGGTCGGCACCACCCAGCTAACATCGGCCACATCGGTTGACCCGGCCATTGACGGTGAATTTGCGTCTTTTGGCACCACGAAATCCGCCAGCGTTTTGCCGTCCTTGGGGGCAAGACCATGCGAGCGGTAGGCGGCAAGAATATCGCCCGGCCCAAAGGTTGCCTGCATTTTGCTGGCATAGTCAAAATCGGCTGAGGTAAAGGCCGGCGGGCCAAGACGGTCAAGATTGCGCTGCATCACTTCGGCCATGGGCGGGTTGAAAATCAGGTTGGACACCCCGGTAAGCACCTGATCGGTGACGGTGGTTTCGGACATCATCGCGGCCCCGGCAGCAACTTTGCGCACACGGGCCAGCAGCATCAGAACATCGGCGGTGGTTTCTCCGCGCACGACGTAACGCACCTGACACCGCGCCTGCACCACGTTGGGCGAGATGCCACCCGCGTCAATATAGGCGGAGTGGATGCGCGCCTGATCGGGCATGTGTTCGCGCAGATAATTGATGCCCACACTCATTAACTCGGCGGCATCAAGCGCGCTGCGCCCCAGTTCCGGCGAGGCGGCGGCATGTGCGGCGCGGCCTTCAAAGATGAAATCAATCCGGCAATTGGCCAGCGAACTGCCACGCATCACGTCGGCGATACTGTCAGGATGCCAACTGATGGCGATATCCACGTCGTCAAACACCCCGTCGCGCACCATGAAGGTTTTCGCAGCACCGCCTTCTTCGGCGGGGCAACCGTAATAGCGCACCCGCCCCGCCTGCCCGGTTTCGGCCAGCCAGTTTTTCAACGCGGTTGCTGCCAGCATTGCGGCTGATCCCAGCAGATTGTGCCCGCAACCATGCCCGTTCGCGCCCGCAGTGACCGGCGCATATTCAAACATATCCGCCTGCTGGCTGAGACCCGCCAGCGCGTCGTATTCGCCCAAAAACGCAATCACCGGCCCGCCTGACCCGGCCTCGCCCATCACGGCGGTTGGAATGTCGGCCAAGCCGGATGTAACGCGAAACCCTTGGGCGGCAAGCTCGTCGATATGGGCGGCGGCGGATTTAACTTCGCCGTAACAGGTTTCAGGGATCGCCCAAACCTGATCGCTGAGCGCGCGAAATCGCCCCTCGGCTGCGGTAACATAGTGCCAAATCGGATGTTCGTTCATCTTTTCCCTCTAATCCACAAGCTCTTTGCCGGACACCTTGACCTTAGCCGCGAATTTCAACAGTGTAACCCGCATTGTCCCGCGAAATATCAAACACCAAAAGCGGGTGAACAACAACGGGAGTTGAAGAATGAGAAAATCAGTTTTAGGCCTGATTCTGACGGCGGCACTGGCATTGCCAGCTACGGCGGCGGATCTGGGCGGCAAGATCCTGAATATCGGATCTGACACGACCTATCCGCCACACGAGTTTATCGAAGACGGTATGGTCAAAGGCTTTGACGTGGATGTCGTGGCCGAAATCTGCAAACGCGTAAACTGTCAGACCAACTGGGTGACAACCGCGTGGGACGGTATTTTTGCAGCCCTTGCGAATGGGCAGTTTGACATGGTTGTGTCGGGCGTGACCATCACCGATGAACGCGACAAGATCGTTGATTTCTCGGACCCATATATCATCGTGCAACAGGGCGTTTTGATGCGGGTTGCCAACAAAGACAGCACGATTGAAGATTTCAAAAGCGGCAAGCTGCGCCTGTCATCGCAAACCGGGACTACCAATGCGACATTGGGTGAAGAACTGGTCGGGCGGGACAATCTTGCGTTGTTCGACAGCTTTAACAATGCCGTGGTTGCAGTGCGTAACGGCGACGTAGACGGCGTGATCATCGACAGCACCTCGGCGGCTGCTTACGAGCAGGAATTTGCCGGCGAGCTGACCGTGGCAATCAAGGGTCTGTCCTCTGATCCGTTGGGTCTGGTGTTTCAGGAAGGCTCGCCCTTACAGGACGCGTTCAACGAAGGTCTGGCGCAGATTATTGCCGATGGAACCATGGCCAAGCTGGTCCTGAAATGGTGGCCTAAGTAACCCTTAAACCTGTGAACGGGCCGGTGGCGTTGCTGCCTCCGGCCCGGTTTCTGCGCCCAATTAGCGGTTAGATCCTCATGTCATCTGTCCTGTCTTGGCTGCGCGGTATCCGCGCCAGCAATCTGATCTTTCTGGCCGTGGTGCCGTTGCTGATTTACCTTGTCGCAAGTTCGCGCAATTACGGGCCAGCTTTGTCGGCGGTGCTGGGGATCGAGGACAACCCGGGGCCGCTGCTGCTGGTGTTTTTGTTGGCCGCGAGCGCTTTGATGGCAGGGTTTGTTGCGACCATCATGATCCTGCGCACCCTTAGGCCGGATCAAACCGCTGCGACCATCATCCATCACCGCAACTGGACTTTGGGGCTGTTTGCGGTGCAATGCGCGTTTTTTGCGATATTGGCCAAGCTGCCGGCCACCGATGCCTATGTTGTTTCGGTTGCCGTCAATTCAGTTGATCCGCGCGACGTTGATTGGTTGATAATATCCAACCAATCTTTTGCGCTTGAGCCGGCTTTTCAGGCAACCTTGTTGATTAAAGCCCGGATTTGGCTGTGGTTTCTGGCGTTGGCCGGATTTGCCTGTGTGATGTTCGTGCTGGCAGGGAACAAGGTGCACCAGACAAGGCCCGCGCGTTTGCTGTGGATCGTGCTGTTTCTGCTGAACCTGATGGGCTCGTTTTACATCCTGATGATGGCGCATCCCGGCTTTGCGGTGGGCATCATGGTCACCCTGCGCGCCGCGGTTTTCGCCTATCTTGGTGCATCGATTCTGGGATTGCTGTGGGCCTTGTTGAAGGGTCTGAAACCGTCGCGCCGCGCCACGATCCTGTTTGGCGCCGTTGGTGTGGTTTTGCTGGGCGTCGGGATGTTCAACATCACGCGCCCGCATCAGCAAGTGGCGCTGGTCGGCACACTTGAGGGCAAGATCGGCATCGTTTCCGGCACGCCGCAAGGCCTGTCGGATACGGTTCGTTACGGTGAATTTCAGGCGGTAAAACCGGACTCGCCTTATAAAGTGCGGTCTTTGGCCACACCACAGCAAGCACTTGATCTTTTGGCCAAGGGATCAATCTCCGCAGCCCTTTTGCCGACTGAAACCATCGGCGATTTGCCGGTTCTGTGGCGCGACAGTTTTTTGCCGGGCACGCAGAAAGCGGTCGGCACGACGGCGCTGGTTCTGGGCACGTTTTTGTTGTTGCTGGCCGGTGTCGGGGCCTTTGTCACCAGCCATCCGCTGACGGTGTTTTCGGATTTCTTCGTTGATACGATCCGCGGTATTCCGATGCTGGTGATCATCCTTTATGTCGGCCTGCCGCTGGCTGGTGCAGTCAAAAGCGCGTCTGCCGGGTATATTGATATGCCGATGATGGCGCGCGGGGTGATCGCGATTGCGTTTGGCTATTCCGCCTATATGGCCGAGATTTTTCGCGCGGGAATCGAGGCCATCCCCAAGGGCCAGATCGAAGCGGCGCGCACCCTTGGTTTGCGTGAAATTCAGGTCGCGCGGTTGGTGATTGTGCCGCAAGCGATTGCGATTGTGCTGCCGGCTTTGGGCAACGAGTTCATCGCGATGCTGAAAGACACCTCGTTGGTGTCGATCCTGTCGGTGCGCGATATTACCCAGCGGATGCGCGAGTTTCAGGCGCAGAGTTTTCTGGCGTTCGAGCCGTTCAACTCGGCGGCATTGGTCTATCTGTTCCTGACCCTGATTGCGGCCTCGGGCATCAAGGCGCTGGACGGTATCGTGAACAAAAGCCGCTCGCATTGATGACCGGCGAAACCTGGTATCATGACACGGCGATTGCGGCACCACTGGCTGACGGCCTGAGCGCGGATCTGAGCTGTGATTCTTGGCATTTGTGC
>DJBQ01000173.1:791-11101 GCA_002430125.1 Rhodobacterales bacterium UBA5972 | reverse complement strand
CCAACGCCTTCGGCTTCAAGTGCGCGCATTGCCGCGATGGAGGTCGCCATCAACGCCGGTTGCGCGTTTTGGGTCAGCGTCAGGCCGGCAATATCACCGTCCCAGATCAACCCGGACAGGTTTTCGCCAAGGGCTGCATCCACTTCATCAAATACCGCTTTTGCCGCCGGATAAGCCTCGGCCAGGGCCTTACCCATGCCAATTGTTTGCGCGCCCTGCCCTGGAAAAACGAATGCCCGTGCCATTACCACCTCTTTGAATTCGATCAAATTGGTCTAGCGGCCTCAATTCTCAGCGTCCAGCCCTTTTCAAAGCCACCTGCACAGCAAAAAGGCGAGCGTTTCAACCGCTCGCCTTTCTTATGCCTGTAATTGTTACTGCCTGATTTTTTGGCTTAGCCGAAATTGACGTCCTCGCGACCTCCACCCAGCAAATAGTCATAATCCCCAAGCGCGGCGACAGCACTGTCACTGGCCGGGTCCAGAACATTCATGCCGTAACTACTTCCGGATTGCGGTGTATAGGTCGAGGTGCCTGAATTATTGGTGTAAGTCGTGCTGCCGGTGTCATTTGTATAGGTCGAACTGCCCGTGCTGCTGTTATAGGTCGAACTCCCGGTACTGGAGGTATATGTCGTACTGCCTGCACTGCTGGAACTGCCGCCGCTTGTTGGATCGCTGCTGCTGGTTGTATCGATTTCCGGATCAGAGTCATCAGTCGATGTACTTGAAACATCCGTGTAAGACGGACTGGTCGCGTCCGATGACATGCCTTGATAGCTGGACAAAACTTCTTTTCTGTCGTTCGCCAGAAATTCAGCACCGGTTGCAAAATTACCGACGGCCAACAATGCGATTCCGACGACCGCTCCCATCAGAACAACTTGGTCTGTCGTGACAGAGCCTGACTCGTCGGCCCAAAAGTTCTTTTTCTTTGGTTCCGCTAAAACCAGCAATTTCTCTTGCTTTCTATCGGTCATCTTGGCCTCACAATCTTCGATCAGATTAATGCGTCATCTTTCAAGTAAACGGCGCAAAGGTAATTTTTGTTCGACGTCGAATGTTGCTTCAGAATGTGACACCACCGCGGCTTGAATAGGAAAGTCCGGTGGTTTCTTTGTGTCAGAATGACGGTTTCCTTTGATTCTTTCTGCAATTTCAATACAATCCAAACCAAGGCTACGCATTGTTTCCAACTCGGCCCAATCCGCGTGCCCAACACGTTTCGCCACTGTGCAGCTCCGATAGACAATGACGTTGTTTTATCGACCCTTTCCGGCGGTTTCCGCTTGCGCCACAGCGCCAGTCGCCTATAACGCCCCATCTTTCGCAGATATATGAACGCGGATGCCTCTCGTATGCGGCCAGCGAAAGTGTTAACGGCCGACATGTTGAAGCACGCTTGAGAAAAGGAATACGATATGTCGCTCTACGAGCACGTATTTATTTCGCGTCAGGATTTGTCCAACACACAGGCTGAAAGCCTGGTTGAACATTTCAGCGCAGTCTTGGCCGATAATGGTGGCAAGATTGTTGACAGCGAATACTGGGGCCTGAAAACCATGGCCTATAAGATCAACAAAAACCGCAAGGGCCATTATGCCTTTCTGAAAACTGATGCGCCTGCGCAAGCGGTTCAGGAAATGGAACGCCTGATGCGTTTGCATGATGATGTGATGCGCGTGATGACCATCAAGGTCGCTGCGCATGAAGAAGGCCCCTCCGTTGTGGTTCAGGCTAAAAATTCACGTGACGACCGGCCCGCTCGCGGCCCGCGTCGCGATTGATCGGAAAGGACCTGACCAATGGCTAACAAACCGTTTTTCCGCCGCCGCAAGTCTTGCCCGTTTTCCGGGGACGATGCGCCGAAGATCGACTATAAAGACGTGAAACTGCTGCAACGCTATGTTTCCGAGCGCGGCAAGATCGTGCCGTCCCGTATCACCGCAGTCTCTGCGAAAAAGCAGCGTGAATTGGCCCGTGCCATCAAACGCGCCCGCTTCCTCGCCTTGCTGCCCTATGCTGTACGATAAGGAGAACCCAAATGGACGTTATCCTTCTTCAACGCGTTGCCAAGCTTGGCCAGATGGGCGACGTTGTGTCCGTCAAGCAGGGTTTTGCCCGCAATTTCCTTTTGCCCCAAGGCAAAGCATTGCGCGCAACTGCCGGCAATATGAAAGCTTTTGAATCGCAAAAGGTTCAGCTTGAAACCCAGAACATGGAAGCCAAAGGCGAGGCCGAAGCGGTCGCTGCCAAATTGGACGGCCAACAGTTCATCGTTATCCGTTCAGCTTCAGACAGCGGTGCGCTTTATGGGTCGGTTACCAATCGCGACGCAGCAGATGCTGCCACCGATGGCGGCTTCACCGTTGACAAAAAACAGATCGTGCTTGATCGCCCGATCAAGGAACTGGGTTTGCATGACGTAACTGTCGTTCTGCATCCCGAAGTTTCCTGCAAGGTCACCATCAACGTCGCCCGTTCGGTTGAAGAGGCCTCGTTGCAGGCGTCTGGCAAATCGATCCAGCAACTTGCCGCCGAGGCCGAGGCCGAAGCCGAGTTCGAAATCGCCGAGCTGTTTGACGATATGGGTGCCGCAGCCCAGGAAGACTTTGACGACGATCGCGCACCTGCTGCACAAGCGGAGGCAGACGAAGCTTAAACAGCCCGATACGTTTGAAATTTGCCGCGTCCGGATCATACCGGGCGCGGTTTTCGTTTAAGGGGGTTCTCCCGCCCCATTGCGACCTGCGGCCGAAATGCGTTGGGCCGGGCCCCAAAACTGCGTTTCGGGGCCCATGGCCTTCGGCCCGAGGATATTTTAACCTCTGAGAGGTTTGGGGGTTTTAAAACCGCGCCACCGTCACCCCTGCGCCTTCAAGCCTCTCGCGCACCTTTGCGGCCAGCCGAACCGCCTCGGGATTGTCGCCGTGAACACAGATCGTTTCAGGCCGCACCGGTACTTTCAGACCGTTGATCGAGGTTATTGCCTGATCCTCGACCATACGTAACACGTGATCCGCCGCCTGAGCCGCATCATGGATCACAGCGCCGGGTTGCGAGCGCGACACCAGTGTGCCGTCGTCGTTATAGGTCCGATCCGCGAAAACCTCGCGCACCAGTGGCCCGCCCGCAGCAAGGGCCGCATGTTCAATCTCGGTCGCGGCCACCGCCATGATCACCAGATCATCGGACAGGCGACGCACCGCACGTGCAAACACGTCTGCCATTGGGCGATCAGTCATGCACATATTCGACAAAGCCCCGTGCATTTTCACGTGCCGCAGGTCAGCCCCTTCAGCTGTGGCAATCGCCTGCAACGCACCGATCTGATAGATGATCATCGCCCCAAGCGCCTCGGGCGAGGTGCCGGTAATTTGCCGCCGCCCAAAACCCTGTAAATCGTCAAACCCCGGATGCGCCCCGATGCCGACGCCCTTGGCCAGACACAGACCCACCGTGCGCGCCATTTCTGCCGGGTCGCCCGCATGAAACCCGCAGGCAATATTCGCCGAGGTCACAATATCCAGCATTTCAGCATCGCGCCCCATGCGCCACGCCCCAAAACTTTCGCCAAGGTCTGCGTTAAGATCAATTGTTGGCATTCTGTCCCTCGTTAAGTGGTCACGCTTCCGCGCAAGATAGCTGGAATGTGGCATCCAGTGCCTTGTCCCGCAACGGTGAATTGCCAAGAACCCGCGGGCGGTAAGCCAATCTTAAGAGATATACGCCATTTTCACGGTGGGGAAGACACGCGAGAGGGAATTATTATGTCAAATGCGCTTGCCACCATTGGTGGGATGCCGTCGAATGCCGTTTCGACAAAAAGCGGAGCAAACGGTCAGCCGTCGCGACAACCGGAATCCCAAAAAATCCATTCGCTTTCGCGCGAACAAAAGGCGGCTGTGATCGTGCGCTTGTTATCATCAGAAAGCGACCTGCTGCCAATTGGTGGGCTGGAAGCCAAGAACATGGCGCGACTGGTACATGCGATGGCCGGGATGAGCTTTGTTGACGAAGCCACCACGCTGCAAATCGTCCAGGAGTTTTTGGCTGAATTTGACAGTTTTGCGCTTTATTTCAAATCCGGGCTTTCCGGGGCGATTTCAACGCTGGATAAATATCTAAATCAGGAAGTGCGCAGCCTTTTGTCCACCTCCCCCGATCCCGAGGCGCCACATGATCCGTGGTTTGTCGTTTCAGCGATGGAGGCGAGAATTCTTGCGCAGGTTTTGATGCATGAAACACCGCAAGTCACAGCGATTGTCCTGTCAAAACTGACGGCCACAATTGCCGCTGAAGTTTTGATCCAGCTTGATACCAATCAGGCCCGTGCGGCTACCCTGGCAGCGGTTAAAATCGATCATGTTTCCCTGGAAACCATTCAGCAAATCGGTGGTGCGATTGAACAAGCCGCAGCAAGGCTTGGTCGTAAAGGCGCGCTGGCTGGCACGCCGGTTGATCGGGTCGGGGCAATTCTGAATTTCACCCCGGGTGCCATGCGCGAAGACATGCTGGATAATCTTAATACGGCCGCACCAGACCTTGCCGAACAAATTCGCCGTGTGATGTTCACGTTTGGCGACATTCCCGACCGGGTCGAATTCAAAGACGTGCCAAAACTGGTGCGCGCCGTTGATAACAAAACCTTGGTCACAGCTCTGGCCGGTGCGCTGGTCAGTCAAAAAGAGGCGGCCGAGTTTATCTTCGCCAATATGTCCAAGCGCCTGTCCCAGCAACTGGCGGAAGAAGTGAAAGAAATCGGCGACGTCAAACCAAAAGATGCCGATGCGGCGATGACCAAGGTTATTCAAGGCATCCGCGAGCTTGAAATTCAGGGCGAACTGTTTCTGATCTCGCCCGAAGAATAAAATTGGTGTGCTTACTGGCCATCTGCCGTCGGCAGGGCCACAGGTACCGGCGCCGGTGTGCCAAACCCTTTTGACATTGGTGAACCGGTCAGCCAAATCGCCTTGCGGGCCTTTATCTGGCCAAGGCGCCCTTCAAACATCACGCTGTTGTTCGGCGCGACCAGCCTAAGCTCTGACAGGGCCGCCGCAGAAATCGGCAACATATCTCCAACCGCCAATGTCATCGCCCGGCCCAACGGCAGTTCGATGGTTTCCAGCACGGCCTGCATTTTATACGCCGCCCCCAGCAGGTTTTCGGCAAGACAACGATCCCAGACCGGGTCACGGGCGGGGATCGCGGCACTGCGCCCATGCGCCCAGGTTTTTTGGGTCAGCGCCAGTTGAAACCTGCCGCCACGAATGCCGCCCTGAAACTGCATGGTCCCACCGATCCAGCGAAATTCCGTCCGCTCAATCGCAAAGGCAAGTTGGCGCGCGTCGGTCTCGTGACGGACAATTTTATGAAGTGGCATAACCGCGTGGCCCACAGATTTATCGGCCTCGACGCTAAAGGCTGCCAGTAAATGCGTGATAAACTCACCGCACAAAGTGGCATCAATCAGGGTTGGCTTTCGGGCAAGCCGCAAAACGCTGTCGTCTGGCGCGCGGGTTTCAAGTTCGATCAGCGCGTTAACCAAAACGGCATCAAGCCAAATCAATCCGGCGCAACCACCGGGCGGACTGATCACATATAACAAGCCCGGATCAGGGGTCGCCGCCAAAAAATCGGTCACCCCTGATTGCCCATTATCGCCGTCGATTATGTTTGCCTCGATGTCAAATAACGCCCGCGCGCATTTTCCCAGCGCCAATTCCAGCAAGTCCGCAGACCTTGCGAATACCGAAGCGTCATCCGCCGCCGCCAAGGCGATCATTTTGCGTAATGTGTTCTGGCCGGTAGTCATAAAGGTGGCTGCTTGCGTCAAATCCGTTGGCTTTCAACTTAAAAGCACCAACTTTAGAAAACGTTTACAAACAAGCGTCAGACCATTGGTTTGCCGCTATTTTCCGCCAACTCGATCGGGAAAATAACTCTGAACAACGTACGGCCGTCCCCGGGCACAAATTCAATCTTACCGCCCAGATTACGCATGATCTCGCGACTGATCGCCAAACCAAGCCCGGCGCTGCCCGCAGATGAGGCATCAGACAACCGCGAAAACTTTTCAAACACGATTTCCCGATGTTTTTCGGCAATGCCCGACCCGTTGTCGCGAAAATCCATCTTGACCAGATCGCCCAAGCGGCGTACCGCGATTTCCAACTCTGGCACGGCCACATCACAGTATTTTCGCGTGTTGGACACGAGGTTGATAAAGACTTGCGACAGGCGGTCCAGATCAGTGACAAGGTCAATGTCCTCGGATGGAAGATCGCGTATGATTTTCAATGGTCGTTCGTTATCATAGCTTGAGGTCGCGGCAATCGCCCGGTCCACCAGTTCTGACAATTTCCCATGGTCGCGCTTTAAAACCACTTGCCCGTTTTCCAGCACACTCAGGTCAAGAATTTCATCCAACAGGCGGGTTAAGCGAATACTTTCTTCCAGAATAATCGACGAATATTTGCGCGCTTGATCCTCGGTCAGGCTTCCGCCTTCGCGCAAAATTTCGGCGAAAGCCCGGATCGAGGTCATCGGTGTGCGTAATTCATGGCTGATCTGGCTGAGGAAACCATCCTTTTGAATGCTAAGTTCTGTCAGCTTTTCATTCGCGTGTTGCAGTTTTTGCGCGGTTTGCGCCAGCTCCTGCGATTTGGCTTCCAGCTGCACGGTATGTTCCATGATCTGTGCGGTTTCGTCGGCCACCGCGATCAGATCCTCAACCGACAGGGTCGCCCCATCTGTGATCTGACCAATCATCGCATGCGCGGTTGCTGCTCCAACGGTCCCGGCCATCTGGCGTTCCAACTGCTCTACAAAATCCCGCGTCGGATCCGGAAGGCCGCCTTCTTTGCCTTGCTTCAACGCCGCATCGCGAAACAACGCCAATGCGCGTTCACTGCCCAGAATACGCTGCGCCACCACCAGCAAATCATCCGTGGCCACCGACATCGACGACCGCTGCCCCTGCCCAGATGAATGCTGAAATACGTTGACGAACTGCACACCTTGCAGCCGTTCCAAAGGTGTTGGGAAGGTCACCATCGACACGACCAGAAACAGCAAGGTATTGACCCCCATGCTCCAGATCAGGGCATGCACCAGCGGGTCCATGTCCAGCACTCCAAATAATGCCCTTGGTCGCAACATTTCGATATGAAACGGCCCATAAACCAGCACATCAGCCGACATCAGCCAAGCCCCGCCAAAGCTGGGCAGAAACAGCGTATAGACCCACAGGAAAAAACCCGCACACAGCCCGGCAATCGCACCTTTGCGCGTGGCACCGCGCCAGAACAACCCGCCGATCAGCGCCGGTAAAATCTGCGCAACCCCGGTGAAAGCAATCAACCCGATTGACGCCAGCGCGCCGGTGCCGCCGGTAAACCGGAAATAGCCATACCCCAGCGCCAGAATGGCTGCGATGCTGATCCGTCGGCTGAGCAACAGTATGCTGCGCACATCGCCACTGACCGCTTGCCGCGACCGGCGCAGATACAGCCAGAATGGCATCACAATGTGGTTTGAAACCATGGTCGCCAACGCAATCGCGGCAACAATCACCATGGATGTTGCCGACGAAAAACCCCCCAGAAACACCAGCATCGCCAGCCCTTCTTGATTGTGGGCGATTGGCAGCGTCAGCACGAACAGGTCGGGATTGGCACCCTTTGGCAGCTCTGCCAGCCCCACCACCGCAATGGGCAGCACAAACAGGCTCATCAAAAACAGATACAGCGGAAAGGCCCACGAGGCGGTGGACAAATGGCTTTCGTCGGAATTTTCAACCACGGTTACCTGAAACATCCGCGGCAGACAGATAATTGCGGCGCCCGACAGGAACAGCAACGTAACCCAACGACTGCCACTGGTGCTCGACAGGTTGATATTGGCCTTTGAGACGCGCTCAAGAATGTCACTCGGCCCTTCTGCCACACCCCAGACAACGAAAATGCCGACGGCCAACAGCGCGAAAAGCTTTACGATTGCCTCAACCGCGATGGCGGTGACGACGCCGTGGTGGCGTTCATTGGCATCAAGGTTGCGGGTGCCAAACAGGATGGTAAAAACCGCCAGTCCCGCCGCCAACCAGAAAGCCGTGCCGTTTACATCGCTTGCCCCAAGCCCCGACGCTTCGCCGGTGGCAAGCGTTGCAAAACTCAACGCAACCGATTGCAGTTGCAGCGCAATGTAAGGCGTTGAACCGACAACCGCCAACAGGGTCACGATCACCGCCAGAAAGGCGCTTTTGCCATAGCGCGACGATAAAAGGTCGGCGATCGAAGTGATGCGGTGGGTGCGCCCGATTCGCACCAACTTGCGCAAAACCCACCACCAACCAACGAAAACCAGCGTCGGCCCCAGATAGATCGCAAAAAACTCAAGCCCGTTGCGAACCGCTGATCCAACCGCGCCGTAAAATGTCCAGGCTGTCGTATAGATCGACAAGGACAGCGTATAAACCAACGGCGAGCGCAACCAGCCCAGCCGCCCGGCTTTGGCGCGCCGATCAGCGGCAAACGCCACGATAAACAGAAATGTTACATATAGTGTCGCAACCAGTACAAGGATGTTGAACGAAAGCATCAGTCGTCCGTTGCCGGGTCGCGCAAAAGCCGCGCGAAGATCATTGCCGCAAGGATCAACACGATCCAGACGCCAAACAAATAGAGCGCCATCGGGGTCGCGTCCGTGGTCAGGACACCGTTTACGAATAAAAACGGCAGTGGGAAAATCACCAAAACACCACCAAATATCGGCAATAACCGGGCCATATCGATCAGACGTTTGCGGCGATAGGATTTAACATCAAGATAGGGCGATTTCGGTTCCGCTGTCATGCAATCAACCCGCGCACTACGTCCAGCATTTCCTGATTTGAAAACGGCTTGGTCATATAATGACTGGCCCCAAGGTCTTGGGCTGCCTGCCGGTCCCTGGTCTGCCCCTTGGCGGTCAGCATCAACACCGGTAGTTTTTCGGTTTCGGCCCGACTGCGCAGATCCTGAAGAATTTCAAAGCCGCTGCGCCCGGGCAGCATCACATCAAGAATAACCAAATCAGGCGCCACACGCGCGATTTCAGCCACCGCTTTGGTGCCATCGGAATGGGTCGAAACTTTCCAGCCATCCTGCCTGAGGATAAACGAAATCGCTTCGATAATATTTGGCTCGTCTTCTATCAGAAGAACGTGTTTGGCCATCCACCAGTCCCCCCACCAGTCTGGCATTGATCATGCCGAGTTTTCGCCCTCAATTGCAAGCGGTTCAATTTGACGCCGCATGAATTGAAGGCTCGCGGCGCGCCGCGCACGCCAGATGCGGACAAACCCGGCAACTTGAGCCAACCCGCAAGACGGGTAAAGTATTCTGCGATCCGCCGGCCCGGCCAAGCGGTTGATAAGGCCGAATAACCATTGTTGCGCGCAAAATGGGCGGCGCATCGGATCCCGGATCACCCAGATAAATGCAAAAAGCCTCCGCCATAACGCTGATGTCATCAGGCGTCTGCAAAACCGCACGAAACGCTATATGTGGTCGACCGAGCGCCTGATAAAGCGGCAGCAACGAACACGCGGCGCCATATCGGGGCAATGCAAAGCCATGCAAAGATTTTCGCAACAACACCGCCCCAGAAGCATCGCATTGGATCAGTCCAAATCGGGGGTCGACTTCACTTTGCGGCAAAAAGGCCAAGCGACGGAAAATACTTGGCAGGGCTACTCCAAAATGTTGCGCCAATCGTGATGTTTCAAAATTCACGTCGCGACCTGTCGTCAGAAATGCGTCCAGCGGCATCGTTTCGGCATCATGCACATATTGCAAAAGCAGCCCCCGTGCGATCGACCGGGCGGCTTGTGACACCAACCCTTCGCCGCCGGCAATCACTTTTTCTACGGCCCCAACCGTGCCAACTTCCAACGCTGGAAAATGATGGTTATTGGCGCTCAGAAAAACATCCACCTCGTCCAGTGGCGTTGACGTTGCCTGAACATCATCGGCGGGCCGGTCAAAATACCGCGCCAGTGATTGTGACAAATCGGAAAGACGGGCACTTTCGTCATAGATATTCGCCTGAAATCGCCGCTGTTGCAGCGGCTCCAACTCTTGTGTTTGCGCCAGAATGCCGGATGTCGCCTGAATGGCTGTCACACTTGACAGCATCGCGTGCAGGCTTTCCGACAGAAACGGATCATGCGTCAGCCGATCGCTTAAACCTTCGACCGTGGCCTCCAGCGCCTGCACCCGCGACCCCAACTGGGTCAGCAACCGTGACCAGCCAGGAAAGCGCGTAACCATA
>DJBQ01000173.1:470-744 GCA_002430125.1 Rhodobacterales bacterium UBA5972 | reverse complement strand
CCTCGGCACGGTCCAGCTCGACCAGCACATCGCCGGTCGCGACAGCCTCAATCTCGCGCATCAACGCGCTGTCGGCCCCTTCCAGAATACTGGCGGAATCGACACGCAAGGCGGCAGCAATATCAAGGAGAACTTTGCCGGCGATTCCCCGGCGATTATGTTCAATCAAGTTCAGATAGGATGGCGATATCCCTGCAGCCAGCGCCACATCTGCCTGCTTCAGACCAAGCGACAACCGGCGTTCGCGAATACGGTTACCAACAAGGAATCGGCG
>DJBQ01000173.1:0-231 GCA_002430125.1 Rhodobacterales bacterium UBA5972 | reverse complement strand
TGCATGAAAGCTCTTTCAAATTCAAGGCATTACGTTGAGTAACGTGAACTAATTTACACATAACTGTCCTGATTTGTACAGTACTTAACTAAAAAAGTGTTTTACAACAATAATTTGTTGCATAATTTACACATCCTCCACAATATGGTCACAGCCAAAAACTGGCCACGCTCCAGGCTCTCGGTCTGAAGCGCGACATTGACACGAATGGGAGGAAATTCATGTCCATTA
>DJBQ01000097.1 GCA_002430125.1 Rhodobacterales bacterium UBA5972 | reverse complement strand
TGACCGGGCGGGTGGTTACCCTGAAGGTCAAGCAATCCGATCATAAATCCCTGACCCGCCGCACCAGTCTGCCTGACCCGACCCAAATCGCAGACCGGATTTATTCGGTCGCGCGCATATTGCTGGAAGGTGTGATCGACAAAGGCCCGTTTCGACTTATCGGGGTTGGTATCAGCAATCTGGAAGACCTTAAAACCAGCGACAATTTCGGCGACCTTCTGGATCCCGAGGCCCGCAAGCGCGAAAAAGCTGAGCGGGTGTCAGACAAAATCCGCGAAAAATTTGGCGATGCCGCGATTCTGAAAGGTCGGGCGCTGCGCTGATGCCTATTGTGCCGCCAGCCTAAAATCCTGCCGGCCAATATCCGCAAGCCCTGTCACCACCTGGGCAATCACTGCCTGAAATTCAGCAAAATCCGCGCGGGGTTCGACCAACACCTCGTCCATATATAACGACCGGTCGATCTCGATCTGGACAACATGCTGATGGCTTTTGGGCTTGCCATATTTCTGCGCTACAAACGCCCCGGCAAAAGGCAGGTTGCGCGCCGTGCGCAGGCCCGCCGCCCGAAACACCGCCTCGACTGCTGCAATAATGCCCGGATCACACGCCGCGCCAAACCGGTCGCCAAGCACAACATCAGGCCGCGTGCTGAAGGCATAAGACGTGCTGGTCAACGCTTCGCGCGGCATCGAATGGCAATCCATTAACAAGCTGAACCCAAACAGATCGCGCGCCTCGGTCAGCAATCGCGCCAAGGTATGATGATAGGGAAAATAACTGTGTTCAAGCCGCGCCTGCGCTTCGGCCAGGGTGATCTTGCCGCGCCTGATCGCCCGACCGTTCGCCACAACGCGGGGAATAACTCCCAATCCTGAGGTCACGCGCGGATTGACGACGACCTGCCGAACGCCATGAATAAGTGCGGGGTCGAGTTCGTCCGCTCCTCGGTTTAGATCTACAAACGCGCGGGGTACATTACTGATCAGAAACGGCGCACCAGCGTTCGGGGCGGCCTCAAACAACAGATCAATATAGGCGTCTTCCGATGATCGAATCGTCACCTCGTCCAATTCGCTGTCGCGGATGAAATCCCAAGGATAATCCCGCCCGCTATGCGGGGCCGCAAACACAACAGCCGTGCTGCGTATGGCCGGAGTTTTAAGCTGAAACGGCGGATGCGGCATCGGCTTCCCTATTTGTGGTTTCTGGCAGCATTTCATTTTGCCAAAACCTCTTGAACCCCAAACCGACTCTGATTATAGAAGCGCGACGTGGGCGTTGCCGGTTTCCCACAGAAATTGGCAGCGCTCCAGCTTTTTCGGGCGTATAGCTCAGCGGGAGAGCACTTCGTTGACATCGAAGGGGTCACAGGTTCAATCCCTGTTACGCCCACCATTCCCTCCGGGGTCTGGCCCGTGCAGATTAACAGGCGCAACCGCGCCGGACTTTAGGAGAGAGACCATGAAGGTCAGAAACTCACTTCGCTCTTTGAAAGCGCGCCACCGCGATTGCCGTGTTGTGCGCCGTAAGGGCCGCGTTTACGTGATCAACAAGACACAGCCGCGCTTCAAGGCACGTCAGGGCTAAACCCCGATTGCCGAATTGCAAAAAGGCCGCGCGATCAATTCGCGCGGCCTTTTGTGTTTGCAAAACGGGGCTGCTGGCCTGTGGGCGTATCGCCCGTCAGCTTTCCGCGACCAGCCTGACAAATGTTTACCGGGTCACAAAACCGGTTACCGGAAATCCCCGCGCCCGCTGAAACTGCCGCACGGCCGGACGGGTGAGTTCGTCAAACACGCCATCGGGCAAACCCGCATCAAAGCCAAGCGCCGTTAGCTTTTGTGCCAGCAACACGCGACCAAGTCCGTTCAACCCCAGACTGGCCTCTTCATTCTTGGCCGCCTCGTTGATCTCCTTGCGGGACGACGTATCATTCAAAGCCTCAATCCGCGCATGAGCCTTTTCTGCGAAAAAGCCGCTCGGATGGTGCTCCAGATACTTGCGGTATCCGTCGATTGATCCGCTGGCTTCGGCTTGTTCCCACAATGCGCGTTCCGCTCGGTCAGATTTCTTCCGGTTTGCCTCCCTCAAGGCCGCAAGTCGGTTGCGTGAGTGTTCTGAAAACAACCCGTCGGGATATTCGCGCAAATATCGGTGCAATCCTGCCGCGTCACCGGCTTTTCCGCCTAAAGTGACCCAGAACTGTCTGTCCTGTGTCTCGATCTCCGCTTGTCCGTCGCGGGCTTCCTTTGCCAATTCGCGCGCGCGACCTGCCGATTGCTTTTCCAGCGTCACGATCCGGTTGTCGGTAAGATAGCCAGTTTCGCTTAGCCCGTTTTCTTCCTGCCAGCTTACAATCGCGCTTTGTGTACTGCGGCCAAACACACCATCAACGCCGCGCGTATCAAAGCCCAGAAAAGTCAGATTTTCCTGAATGTGCCACCGATCGTCAAAACTTAGGGATAAACCATCTTCGATCGTCCTGGCGCGTTCTTCGGGGGTTGGTATCGTCGTATTTTCAATCCGGCTGCGGGCTTCGGCCGCGTATTGCCCGTTTGA
>DJBQ01000028.1 GCA_002430125.1 Rhodobacterales bacterium UBA5972 | reverse complement strand
AGGGCATGTTTCAAAACTGTCCGCACGTCTGAAACCGGAATGATCGTCAGGCCGGATTTCACATTTTCCGGAATATCCGTCAGATCCTTCATGTTTTCCTGCGGGATAAGAACAGTTTTAATTCCACCACGCAGCGCCGCCAGCAACTTTTCCTTCAGGCCACCGATAGGCAACACATTGCCACGCAACGTAACCTCGCCGGTCATCGCGATGTCTTTTTTGACGGCAATGCCCGTCAAAACCGAAACGATCGATGTCACCATTGCGATACCGGCACTTGGTCCGTCTTTCGGCGTCGCACCTTCTGGTACGTGCACGTGGATGTCGATTTTTTCAAACTGCGTCGGTTTTACCCCGATTTGCGGCGAGATCGAGCGCACATAACTGGCCGCCGCCTCGATGCTTTCTTTCATCACGTCGCCAAGTTTGCCGGTGGTTTTCATCCGACCCTTGCCGGGCAATTTCAGTGCTTCGATTGACAGCAGTTCGCCGCCGACGCTGGTCCAGGCCAGACCGGTGACAACGCCGACCACGTCTTTCGCTTCGGCCAGACCGTATTTGAACCGCTTGACGCCAAGGAATTCTTCCAGGTTATCTTTGGTGATAACCACGGTTTTTGACTTGCCACGTACGATTTGCGTCACCGCTTTTCGCGCCAGCTTGGCAATTTCGCGTTCAAGATTCCGCACCCCGGCCTCGCGGGTGTAGGTGCGGATGATTTCCTGTAGCGCGTCGTCCTGCAACTTGAACTCGCCCTTACGCAGCCCGTGGCCCTTCATTTGTTTCGGGGTCAGGTATTGCCTGGCAATCTCGGCTTTTTCGTCGTCGGTATAGCCCGCAAGCGTAATGATTTCCATCCGGTCCAAAAGTGGGCCGGGCATATTATAGCTGTTGGCCGTGGTGATGAACATCACGTTGGACAGGTCATATTCGACTTCAAGATAGTGATCTGTGAAGGTCGAGTTTTGTTCAGGATCCAACACTTCAAGCATTGCACTGGCCGGATCGCCGCGGAAATCCTGACCCATCTTGTCTATTTCATCGAGCAAGATCAGTGGATTAGTGGTTTTTGCCTTTTTCATCGACTGGATGATCTTGCCCGGCATCGACCCTATATAGGTCCGACGATGGCCGCGAATCTCGCTTTCGTCGCGCACGCCGCCCAATGAGATGCGAATGAATTCGCGCCCTGTCGCCTTGGCAACCGACTTGCCGAGTGACGTTTTGCCAACCCCCGGAGGGCCGACAAGGCACAGGATCGGGCCTTTCAACTTGGAACTGCGCTGGCCAACGGCCAAATATTCAACGATGCGCTCTTTGACCTTTTCAAGACCGTAATGGTCGTTGTCCAAAACTTCCTGTGCGGCATTCAGGTCTTTCTTTACACGCGATTTCTTGCCCCACGGAACCGACAGAATCCAGTCCAGATAATTGCGCACAACCGTGCTTTCGGCCGACATCGGCGACATTGATTTCAGCTTTTTCAATTCGGCCAGAGATTTATCCAGCGCTTCTTTGCTAAGCTTGGTGGCCGCAATTTTGTTTTCGTATTCCTGAATTTCGTTCTGGCCTTCTTCGCCGTCGCCAAGTTCCTTCTGAATAGCTTTCATTTGCTCGTTCAGATAATATTCACGCTGGGTACGCTCCATCTGGGTTTTCACCCGCGATTTGATCTTTTTCTCGACTTTCAGCACCGACATTTCGCCCTGCATCAGGCCAAAAATTGCCTCGAGCCGTTCGGAAACATCAAGGGTTTCCAGCAGCTTCTGCTTCTCTTCCACGGTAACATTCAGATGCCCGGCGACCGTATCGGCCAGCTTGGCAGCACCGTCAGTTTCCGTTGCCGAGGCAATGGCTTCTTCGGGGACATTCTTGTTCAGTTTCGCGTAGCGTTCAAATTCCTGAAGCACCGACCGGCTGAGCGCCTTGACGGATACCGGGTCGCCGTAAGTTTCCTCGAGCTTTTCGGCATGCGCTTCGAAATACGCGTCATTTTCAACGTAATCGGTGATTCTGACCCGTTCGCGGCCTTCGACCAGCACCTTGACGGTTCCGTCCGGCAATTTCAGCAATTGCAGTACATTTGCAAGCACGCCGGTTTTGTAGATCTGATCGCTGGTCGGATTATCAACACTTGGGTCCATCTGCGAGGACAACAGGATTTCCTTGTCGTCCCCCATTACTTCTTCCAATGCGCGCACTGATTTTTCGCGGCCAACAAATAGTGGCACGATCATGTGTGGAAAAACCACCACTTCACGCAAAGTTAAGACTGGATAGGTCTGGCTGCTCGATTCGGTCATGCTTGTGTTCCTTGGTCTGGCAGAACCGCACTCGCCCCGGTTCATCCGGCAGCTGTTGGCGATCCTCTGTTCACTCGATAAGTTCAGTTGGGTTGCCTGTGACACTCTGTCAAGGTCCGCCAAACGACTCGATTACTGCAGTTTGCCTGTGGCAGAGTCGCTCGGCAAGTGATGCGACTGGATAATACGGGGTAAATCAACGTCAATGCAGGTGTTTTAGCACAAATTTGTGCCGAAAACAGGAATTTCACCTAAATTGGTTCAACATCGCCTTCGGCGCGTCTTGCGTGGAAAGCCGCCGAAAATTCTGGCAACTTACCGTCGCGGATAGCAGTCCGCAGGCCCTGCATCAATTCCTGATAGTAATGCAGGTTATGCCATGTCAGCAGCATCGAGCTGATGATTTCCTGCGCTTTGAACACATGATGCAGATAGGCGCGCGAATAATGGCTGCAGGCCGGGCACGTGCAATCAGGGTCCAGTGGGCGTGGATCATCGGCGTGGCGCGCGTTCTTGATGTTAACGGCCCCAAACCGGGTCAGCGCTTGCCCGGTGCGGCCAGAGCGCGACGGCAAAACGCAATCAAACATATCAACGCCGCGTTCAACCGCACCGACGATATCGTCCGGCTTGCCAACCCCCATCAGGTAACGCGGTTTGTCGTCAGGCAGTTGATCTGGCGCATAATCCAGCACACCAAACATCGCCTGCTGGCCCTCGCCGACCGCAAGACCACCGATCGCATAGCCGTCAAAGCCGATTTCTCGCAGTTTTTGCGCACTTTCGGCACGCAATTCCTGTGTCACCCCACCTTGTTGGATACCAAACAAGGCGTGGTCGGGCCGGTCGCCGAACGCGGTCTTTGACCGTTCGGCCCACCGCATTGACATCAGCATGCTGCTGGCAACCCGTTCTTCGGTCGCAGGCAAAGCCGGGCATTCGTCAAAACACATGACAATATCGCTGCCCAAAAGTTTCTGGATTTCCATCGACCTTTCGGGGCTGAGGTGGTGCACCGATCCATCGACATGACTGCGAAACGTCACCCCGTCTTCGGTTAGTTTTCTAAGTTCGTTCAGGCTCATCACCTGAAAACCACCGCTATCGGTCAGAATCGGGCGGTCCCAGTTCATGAATTTATGCAAGCCCCCAAGGCGCGCCATGCGTTCGGCACCGGGGCGCAACATCAGGTGATATGTATTGCCGAGCAGAACATCCGCCCCGGTTGCACGCACGCTACCCGGCAACATGGCTTTAACCGTTGCAGCCGTTCCGACGGGCATAAAAGCAGGCGTTCTGATATCACCACGCCGCGTTGACAAAACGCCGGTGCGGGCCTTGCCTTGCTGAGCTTCAACAGTGAATTTGATCGTTTTCGTCATGCGCTTTCAATAGTTTGGCAAGTGGGTTTTGCCCAGCGAAATTTCACACTTACCATCAGTTTCAAGGGGCTGGACGTTTTTACATTCAATCCTTATATATTCGGTCAGGAATAGAAAACGGTGTGAACATGGACCAATCAGTTTCGACAGTCGAGGGGACACCCTTAATCAAACCATCGACCACGGACCACCCGCTTTATGATGGGGTTGTCGAGGCGTGCCGTTCTGTCCATGACCCTGAAATCCCGGTTAATATCTATGATTTAGGGCTGGTTTATACCATCGAAATCAATGACCAAAGCCATGTTGAGATCGCTATGTCGCTGACCGCACCAGGCTGCCCGGTTGCCGGTGAAATGCCCGGCTGGGTGGCCGAGGCGGTGCTGGGCGTGCCCGGCGTTGCCACGACAAACGTCAACCTTGTCTGGGAACCGCAATGGGGCATGGACATGATGTCCGACGAGGCACGGCTTGAACTTGGGTTTATGTAACGTCCAAGGGCATACTGCGCGCGGTGTATTTGGGTACCGCAAGTTGTCTGACCTTGTTCTTGACGCAATAACCAACTAAATTAATCAGGACAGCACAAATCCAGGGCAACCCGATGTTCAACATTCCAGGCAAACAGGCCGTATCAATAACCGACACCGCCGCGAA
Source organism: Rhodobacterales bacterium UBA5972 (assembly GCA_002430125.1). Lineage (GTDB taxonomy): Bacteria > Pseudomonadota > Alphaproteobacteria > Rhodobacterales > Rhodobacteraceae > UBA5972. The sequence goes on along the minus strand of DJBQ01000028.1, from coordinate 4,558 downwards.
ACAAATCGCGCGGCTGATGGAAAAAGGTGGAACCAAGGGCCTGCGTATTGGCGTCAAGAAGGGCGGCTGCGCGGGCATGGAATACACCATGGACTATGTTGAAGAAATCAATCCGCATGACGAAGTTGTAGAACAATCAGGCGCGCGCGTCATGATCGCCCCGATGGCGCAAATGTTTTTGTTCGGCACTGAAATCGACTATCAGACTTCGCTGCTGGAAAGCGGTTTCAAGTTCAACAACCCCAATGTCTCCGAAGCATGCGGCTGTGGCGAATCGATCAAGTTCAATGAAGACCTGACCGTCGGTTCATGAGTGTTTCCAAGGCTGACATCGAATTTGCGCTGGACTTGTTTGCGCCCTTAGGGGGTATTTCGTCGCGCAAAATGATGGGCGGCCTGATGATCTATAGCCACGGGCAGGTTTTCGCTCTGCTGGGCAGCAGCGGCACGCTTTATCTCAAAGCTTCGGGCGGGTTTGCCGATGAATTGGCGACCCATGGGGCGCGGCTTTTTAGCATGGTCAATAAAGACGGCAAAACCCATACGATGGGCTATTGGACATTGCCGGAACCCGCCTTGGATGATCCCGAAGAGGCGTGTAATTGGGCAAGAAAAGCCTTGGATCAACTGACTTAGGGGGAAGAATGCGCCGCAAAATGGCCGCCGGAAACTGGAAGATGAACGGCTTGCGCAGCGCGCTGGCCGAAGTGGCGATTATGGCGGCAAACCACCCTGATCCAGCTTGCGAAGTGGTTTTATGCCCGCCGGCAACCCTGATCCGGTCAATGGCGAAAACCTGCACCGAGAACTGCGTCACGATTGGCGCACAGGACTGCCACGCCGCACAGTCCGGTGCGCATACCGGCGACATTTCGGCGGATATGCTGGCAGATGCAGGCGCCGAATACGTGATCGTCGGCCATTCCGAACGTCGCGAGGCCTATCTGGAAAGCGATCAACTGGTGCGCGCAAAGGCCGAAGCCGCCTGGGCTGCAGGCCTCAAAGCCATCATTTGCGTTGGCGAAAGCAAAGCCGAGCGTGACGCGGCCAACACGCTTGATATTATCGCCGGGCAACTGGCCAGTTCAGTCCCTGACACCGCAAACGGCGACAATATGGTGGTGGCCTATGAACCGATCTGGGCGATTGGCACCGGGCGCACCCCAACTTTGGCGGAAATCGGCGAAGTACATGATTTCATCCGGGCCCGCCTGCAAGACAGATTCGGCGCAGCGATCGGTGGGTCGGTACGCTTGTTATATGGTGGCTCGATGAACCCGAGCAATGCGGCCGAGATTGCCGCAGTTTCAAACGTCGACGGCGGATTGGTCGGTGGCGCCTCGCTTAAAGCCGAAGATTTCAGCCAGATCATTACGGCACTGAACGCATAATACCGGCCACAAAACTTCGGTCTCAATTGACTTCGCCCTGTGCGCGGCGACGGCCCGGATTTCCGGTTTGCACTGCCTGCCGACAACTTACATTCGGGCTGGATGATTCTGTGGCCCAATGGCTGAAACCCATTTGCAACCGCAGGACATACAAACACAATTTGTTGTGATTTTGCCGTTGAATGCTACTATAACGGCACACGCACTGATCCGTGCCCAAAAATAATTCTGGTTGTCCACAGCTTTTACACAGGTTTTCCAGAGGCCTGTCCAATTGCATCAGGCCACTCAATCTGAGATAACCTTCAAAGGGCAGGTTAAGGGAAAATCAATGAGCGGAATCGCAGCACTTCATTCGGCAATCAGCCCGGACGTACAAACAGCAATTCCCGGACTTCCGCATAATATCGAGGCTGAACAGGCGCTGCTGGGCGCATTGTTGGTCAACAACGACGTTTATGATCGCGTGGCGTCTTTGGTCAATGACACACATTTTTACGACCCAGTGCATGGCCGAATTTTTGATATCGCGGCCCAACGCATCCAGAAAAACGCCCTTGCCTCGCCGGTGACTTTGAAGGCGTTTCTGGAAGATGATCCGGGCCTTGCCGAACTCGGTGGCCCGGCCTATCTCGCGCGGCTTGCCGGGGCTGCAATATCGGTTTTTGCCGCCCGCGATTACGCCCAGACGATCTATGATTTGGCAATTCGGCGCGAATTGATTGCGATTGGCCAGGAAATTGCTGGCAAAGCCGCGCGGGTTGAAGTTTCGTCGGAACCGAAAGATCAGATCGTCGAGGCTGAACAAAAACTATACCAGTTGGGCGAGCAAGGCAGTGCAGAAACCGGATTCCAGAGCTTTCTGCATGCTGTAACCGATGCGGTGAACGTCGCAAATGCCGCCTATCAACGCGAAGGCGGGATGGCAGGCGTGTCAACCGGCCTTGATGATATGGACAAAAAACTGGGTGGTTTGCATAAATCTGACCTGTTGATTCTTGCTGGGCGTCCGTCCATGGGGAAAACCTCGTTGGCCACAAACATCGCTTATAATATCGCCAAGAAATACAAAAAGGGCTTACTGCCCGACGGCAGTGAAGGTGCTGTTGAAGGCGGTGTTGTCGGGTTTTACTCGCTTGAAATGTCGTCCGAACAGTTGGCGGCAAGGATCCTTTCTGAAGCGTCCGAGGTGCCTTCGGACCAAATTCGTCGCGGTGACATGACCGAGGCAGAATTTCGCCGCTTTGTCGAAGCCGCCAAACGGTTGGAAAGCTGCCCGCTTTTTATCGACGACACCCCTGCTCTGCCGATTTCAACGCTTGCAGCACGTGCACGGCGGTTGAAACGCACCCACGGGCTTGACGTGCTGATCGTTGACTATCTGCAACTGGTGCGCGGCACCGGACGGTCAGAAAACCGTGTCAACGAAATCAGCGAAATCACCCAAGGATTGAAAGCCATCGCCAAAGAACTGGAAATCCCGGTTATCGCGCTGTCGCAGTTGTCACGCCAGGTTGAAAACCGCGAAGACAAACGCCCGCAGTTGTCTGACCTCAGAGAATCGGGCTCGATCGAGCAAGACGCCGATGTGGTTATGTTCGTGTTTCGCGAGGAATATTACGTCGAACGCGAGAAGCCGTCCGACGACAAGCTGGCCGAGATGGCCGACTGGCAAGCGCGGATGGAGCGCTTGCACGGCAAGGCCGAAGTTGTCATCGGCAAGCAACGCCACGGGCCGATTGGGACGATTGAACTGAGCTTTGAAGGACGGTTCACGCGTTTTGGAAATCTGGTGAAAAGCTATCAGCAGAATTCCGGCAATGATTTCAACTAAAGCTGGCAGGGGGCTGTGTTTGAGCAGGACTGAACAGAGTTACGAGCGGGTGATAACGTGAACACTATCCCGCTTATTGATGTCAGCGCGGCTTTGGGCGCTGACGGACCTGGAAAGGACCGTTTGGTCGAACTTTTCAGGGATACATACAGTGAAATTGGATTTGCTTATGTTACCGGTCACGGCATCGATCCGGCGCTGGTCAAGGCTGTTTTTGCGGCATCCATGGGTTTTCATGCCCTACCAGACCCGCAGAAATCGGCCATCAAGGTTGATAAGAATCACCGTGGCTATATTGCGATCAACACATCAACCGACGTGAATTCAAAACTGGCTGAGGTTAAAAAACCGAACCAATCGGCCAGTTTCATGATGATGCGCGAAGACGCTGTGGCCGACCCGCAGGTCTATCTGTCTGGCCCAAACCAATGGCCAAAGATGTCTGGGTTTCGCCAAGCGCTGGAAGCCTACAACGACGCAATGTCGCGCCTTGCCAGTCACTTAATGGCCATCGCTGCGCGTGCGGCGGGTGGTGACCCTGCTGACGTTATGCCCGCCTTCAGTCAGCCAACAACATGGTTGCGGTTGCTTCATTATCCGCCCGTTCCGCAAGACAGCCCTGACGATCTTTATGGCTCGGCCCCGCATACTGATTTCGGGTGTTTGACGCTTTTGGCCCAGGATCCGGTCGGCGGCTTGCAGGTTATGGCCGCAAATGGCGACTGGCTTGATGCGCCCTATTGTGAAGGCACGTTTGTGTTGAATGTCGGCGATATTTTGTATCGGCTGTCAAATGGACGGCTGCGCGCAACACCGCATCGGGTGGTAAACCGTTCAGGCCGTGAACGGTATTCTGTGCCATTTTTTTACGACCCGCATGTCTCGGCGGTTATTTCGCCTTTGCCCGGCGCAGGCGAGCCGCAATTTGAACCAATTCAGTTCGGTGAGTTTTTGCGTGCAGAACTTGAGGCCGGTTATGACGCGCACAAACCGAAACCCGCCTCTGGGGCTTGACCAATCTTTTTGACTGTGGCCCATACCATCCATAACAATCGAGGGCGGATATGGCGACCGGCACTTTAACAATTGATCTGGATGCACTCCTTTCAAATTGGAAGGCGCTTGATGCGCTTTCCCGTGGCGCGGTCGAAACCGCTGCCGTTGTCAAAGCCGATGCTTATGGAATGGGTGCCGGAAAAGTCGCTGAAAAGTTGGCAGTGAATGGTGTACGCAGCTTTTTTGTGGCCAACGTGAATGAAGGGGCTGTGGTCCGTCAAGCCGTTGGTGCAAAACCTGAAATCTATATTTTCAATGGCCATGCGGATGGAAAAAC
>DJBQ01000026.1:8319-8544 GCA_002430125.1 Rhodobacterales bacterium UBA5972 | reverse complement strand
CTGGTTGAGTTCAAAAATCTCTCCGGGCGAATCCGCAACTGCCCAGTTTGACGCCGATACCGGCAACTGCGCCCAGCATTTTTCAGTTGGCTGGCAAGGGGAAAATGGCGGCGAAGTGATTGACGAACCGATCAGCATCGACATTTGCGACGCTTCAAACGTCTATCTTGGCGACAACGAAATTAGCTACGACTAATTTTAAGTCCGACTGTGGCAAGTCATGGG
>DJBQ01000026.1:7519-8174 GCA_002430125.1 Rhodobacterales bacterium UBA5972 | reverse complement strand
CAGCCTTAAAGCTGTTCCATGACTTCGTCGGTCATTTCAAAGTTTGCGGTGACGTGCTGCACGTCGTCATCGTCTTCCAAAGCCGCGATCAACCGCATCAGTTTCTGCGCGCTTTCCAGCTCCACCGGCGTGGTGACATTTGGTTTCCATATCAGTTTCGAACTAACGCTTTCCCCAAGCGCCGTTTCCAAAGCCGACGAAACTTCGTGCAGATCGGCAAATGCGCAGTAAATATCGTGGCCGTCCTCAGTGCTTTCAACATCCTCGGCACCTGCTTCGATAGCCGCTTCAAAAACTGTATCTGCATCACCGACAGATGCCGGATAACTGACCAGACCCTTGCGTTCAAACATGAATGAGACCGAGCCGGTTTCCGCCAGATTGCCACCAGATTTTGTAAAGATCGACCGCACCACCGAAGCCGTGCGGTTGCGGTTATCGGTCATCGCTTCGACAATAACTGCAACCCCGTCCGGGCCATAACCTTCATAGCGGATTTCGTCGTAGTTTTCAGCGTCGCCGCCAACCGCCTTATTGATGGCGCGATCAATCACGTCCTTGGGTACAGAAACCGATTTTGCCTCTTTTACCGCCAAGCGCAGACGCGGGTTTTTGTCGGGGTCAGGGTCGCCCATTTTTGCGGCAACGGTGATTT
>DJBQ01000026.1:0-7416 GCA_002430125.1 Rhodobacterales bacterium UBA5972 | reverse complement strand
CATTTTTGCGGCAACGGTGATTTCTTTGGCCAGTTTGGAAAACAGTTTGGAACGCACTGCATCCTGCCGCCCTTTGCGGTGCTGAATATTTGCCCATTTTGAATGGCCGGCCATGTTTGCTCTCCGTCGCGGTGTTGGATTTGCGTCTCTATATGACACAGGGCATAAGGGGTTCAAGGCCGAGATCACTGCCGGCTAAAATTGACCGGCCTGTAACGCACAACGAAAGAGAAGACCCAAGCCATGACAATCGCACAAATGACGCTGTTTGGAATATTTGGCGCGGTGTTCGTCCTGTTGATCTGGGGACGCTGGCGGTACGATTTGATTGCCTTTGCAGCCCTTTTGGTAGGCGTTCTTTCCGGCGTCGTCCCGTCTGATCAGGCGTTTTCCGGTTTTGGCCATCCTGCCACTTTGGTTGTCGCTTTGGTGTTGATCGTGTCTGGCGGTCTGGTCAATTCCGGGGCGGTACAGTTGATAACCCGATCCATGGTCGACAGTACACGCTCGCTTGGCGGGCATATCGTGCTGATGGGGGGAATTGGCGCGGTTCTGTCGGCGTTTATGAACAACGTCGCGGCCCTTGCTTTGCTGATGCCGGTTGATGTGCAAACCGCAAAAAAGGCCAAACGCGATCCCGGGCTTTCGCTGATGCCCTTGTCGTTTGCCACCATTCTTGGCGGTATGGTCACGATGATCGGCACCCCGCCAAACATTATCATTGCAACGATCCGCGAAGATGCGTTTGGCGAACCTTTCTCGATGTTTGATTTTGCCCCGGTCGGGTTGGTGGCCGCGATGGCCGGTTTGATTTACGTGGCAACGATTGGCTGGCGGTTAATTCCCAGCCATCGAGGTACCGAGGGTGCTACTGAAAATCTGATAGATATCGCAAGCTATGTTGCAGAACTGACGTTGCCCAAAGGGTCTAAACTGGTCGGCCAGAAAGTTCACGAACTTTATGGCGATGCGGAAAAAGCGGATGTCGCCATTCTTGGCATGATCCGCGCGGGCAATCGCTTGTACGGGACGTCGCGCAACCGCGAAATGCAAGAGGGCGACGTGTTGGTGATGGAAGCTACGCCCGAGGCATTGGACGAATTTCGCACGACCTTCAAGTTAGACTTCGCTGACCCATTGCGTCAGAACAGAGTTCAGGCTGCGGGGGCCGGTCTGGGCCTGATCGAAGTTGTGGTCACGGAAAATGCCCGTATTCGCGGCAAGACGGCATTGGCGATTGGGCTGAATTGGCGGCACAATACGATCTTGATGGGGATTTCCCGGCGGGGGAAAAAAATCACAAAACAAGTTCGGCGCACCGAGATTATGCATGGCGATGTCTTGCTGTTGCTGGCACCTTCGGACGTGCAGGCCGATGTCACGGATTGGCTGGGCTGTTTGCCCTTGGCTCAACGCGGCTTGAATGTCACCCAAAACGAAAAAACTTGGCTGGCGATCGGTCTGTTTGCTGTGGCCGTTGCGGCGGCCAGTTTTGGGCTGGTCTATTTGCCCGTCGCACTTGGGGTTGTCGTCGCACTTTATGTTTTGACAAAGATTGTTCCAGTCACCGAAGTTTACAGCCATGTTGAATGGCCGGTGGTCGTGTTGCTTGGGTCAATGATCCCGCTGGGTCAGGCACTGGAAAGCTCCGGCGGCACGCAGTTGGTGGCCAACAGTCTGATTGACCTGACACAGGGGCTGCCTGCCTGGGCTATTCTGACCGTGCTGATGGTCGTCACCATGACGTTAAGCGATGTGCTGAACAACACAGCAACCGCGATTGTCGCTGCACCGATTGGCATCAAAATGGCTGAAAGCCTTGGCGTCAGTGCTGATCCGTTTTTGATGGCGGTTGCTGTCGCTGCCAGCTGCGCGTTCCTCACACCGATTGGCCATAAGAACAACACGCTGATCCTTGGTCCCGGCGGTTATAAATTTGGCGATTATTGGCGCGCTGGCCTGCCACTGGAAATCCTGGTGATCCTTGTCAGCATCCCTTCTATCCTGATATTCTGGCCACTTTAAAAAGGCCAGACACCGACCCTATAAAGGCCAGAAATAGGGGATCAGAAAGCTTGAGAGTAGACCTAACATTATGTTCAGCGGTATCCCGATCCGCATGAAATCCGTGAACTTGTACCCCCCCGGCCCATAGACCAGCGTGTTGGTCTGATACCCGATGGGTGTCGCGAACGAGGCCGAGGCGGCGACCATTACAGCCACCACCAAAGGCCGTGGGTCGATCCCCAAGGCCGCTGCCAACCCAATAGCTATCGGTGTAATCACCACTGCAACCGCATTGTTTGACACAAGCTCGGTCAGGATCGAGGTCAGCAGATAGATCGACCAGATCACAAAAAACGGCGGCAGGGTCTTCAGAACCGGCACCATCAAATGAACGATCAGCGCCATGGCGCCGGAATGTTGCAAACCGGCACCCACCGCCAGCATCGAAAAGATCAGGGCAAGCAAACGACCATCGACAAAAGAAAATGCCTCCTCGGCGTCAATGGCGCGGCTAAGCAAAATGACTGCAACCGCGACTACGGCCAGCGCGAATATCGGTGCAATGCCAAGGGCCGCCAGGATGACAATGGCCGCCAAAGCCGCCAACACCAGTGGCGCATGGCCACGCCGAAAGGCGCTTTCGGACGGTCTTGCGATATCAACCATGTCCATATCGGCGGCAAGGCGCGCGATGTCTTCGGCAGCCCCCTCTAACAGCAGCGTGTCGCCGACCCTGACAACCAGATCATCCAACTGCCGGCCTATATTCTGGTTTCGCCGGTGCACTGCCAGCAAGTAAACACCGTAACGTCGCCGCAGACGCATTGACCCAAGCGAGCGCCCGATCATCTTGCACCCCGGTGAAATCAACGCTTCAACCGTTGTGGTTTCAACCTCTGACAATTTGTCGACTTCACGCACCGCTTTGTTTTGCTGCAACCCCAAAAGCTCGCCCATACCGGTACGCAAAACCACACGGTCGCCAGCACACAGCACGATTGCCGCCATGTCCCGCCTAAGCGAAAGATCGCCGCGCAGGACATCTACCACGCGAACCCCGTCGCGTTTGAACATGCTGACAGAACTTAATTCATCCCCCTCAAGCTCGGACCCTTCGGGGATCGCCACCTCGGTAAAGAACTTACGCACCCGCTTTTCGCTGAGTAAAGTTGCCATCGAATCCCGGTCCGGCAATAAATGCCGCGCGAACAGGAACAGATAGGCCAGCACAAAGGCCGCAAGGATCACGCCCAATGGGGCGACTTCAAACAAGGTGAATGCCTTTAATCCCTGACTGCGCGCAACGCCGTCGACCAGCAGGTTGGTTGAGGTGCCAATCAGCGTAATCGTACCACCGATAATTGCCGCGTAACTAAGCGGGATCAGCAGTTTTGAGGCGGACACCCCCAACGTGCGCGCCAGTTGCACTGCTACCGGGATCATCACCACGACGACCGGCGTGTTTGATACAAAAGCAGAGGTTACAACAACCGCCAGCGCCATGAGTGCCAAAACGGTCTTGGGTCGATCCGCCGCGCGTCGTTCTGCGTGTCCGATGAACCACTGCAAAGTGCCGGTGCGCACCAAACCACCCATCACGATGAACATCGCCGCAATCGTCCACGGAGCCGGGTTGGAAAACACCGCAATCGCCTGATCATATGGCACCAATCCCAGCAGCAACATCGCCGCCGCGCCGCCAATGGCAACAACCTCGGTCGGATAGTGTTCGCGCAGGAACATCAGAAACATCACGCCAACCACAGCCAGCGCCACATAAGCCTTAATATCGGGATCGGTGATAAGTTCGGGCATGGCAGTCCCTGTCGGTTAGTCAGCGTTATTGTCACTTGCATTACCCGTAGACACAAGTGGCCACGCGCGGCGCGGTTGGACCAAGAACAATCCGGCCAACATCAGAATAAGCGACATCCAGACCCAACCGGAATAGGTCTCGGCCAATATTAGAATTGACCACATCACGCCAAATCCAGTGACCAGATAACTGGACTGTGCTGCGAAAACCGACCCTGCCCGTCCAACCAGCCAGACATATCCTGCATAGGCAATCGTGGTCATAACGGCTGTGACAATCAGCGCGTATTCCGCCTGCCCCCAAGGGACAAAGATGTCTACCCACTGGCCGCTAACAAGTGTCATCGGCACTGCCACAATCAGGCTGAAAATCGAGGCACCTAGCAGAACCTGCACAGAATCAAGCCCCTTTAGGCCCATTTTCGCCACCCCGTTACCTTCGATACCGTAACAGACCGGACCGATCAGCGCCAAAAGCACGTACCATATTTTTGATGGATCCGGCAAACTGGTACCCGGCCCAATCAACAGCACAATCGCAACGGCGCCGCATAAAACGCCTACAAGCCGCAACCAGCGAAAATGTTCAAGCCGCAGGAACAGCGCCACGGGCAACGCGAACATCGGCACAAGCGACAGCACAATCGCCAAAATACCCGATGGTAGATGCACCGAGGTAACGAACCACATTGTTGTTGGGATCAGGTTGCCAAACACCGAGATAAAAATGAACAACTTCAGGTGCTCGGCACGAAATCGAAAAGGGCGACGGCGAACAAGATTAATCAGCTGCAGGACAAAAATCGCTAGAACCAGTTCCCAAACCACAAGCCCAAGGGGTGCATGCCCGGTTGATACGGCGATTTTGGTTAAAGGCAAACTCAGGCCCCAAACCGCGCCCAAAGCAACCAGAATGGCAAGTGGCAGCCAACGTTCTTTAGCGGACTGAGCTGCGCTCATGCCTGCCGATCCCGCGGTTGCACCAAAAACAGCCCAACCATCATCAATGCCATCGCCGACCAGACCCATCCGGAATAGCCTTCGTTTAAAAGCACAATCGCCCAAAGCACGCCGCAGCCGGTCACAAGATAGGACACCTGACTGGCAAAAACCGACCCGGTTCGCCCAATCAGCCAGATGTAACCGGCATAAGCAAACACATGCAAAACCGACGAGCCAAGCAATGCGAATTCAGGCGCGCTCCACGGTTGGGTGATATCAATCCACTGCCCGGTTCCCAGTGCCATTGGCACAACTATGATCAAGCCGAACAATGATGCGCCCAGCAAAACCTGCACCGGATCAAGATCAAGTACGCCATAGCGTGACACCCAGGTGTTTTCGAACGCATACATAACCGGCGTGATTGCAGCGAACAAAACCCAGACTCCAAGGCTTGGATCCGGCAAGCTGGCGTCCGGCCCGACCAGCAAAACCATTGCCGCAGCCCCCAACAGCACGCCGACCAACCGAAACGGCTGGAATTTTTCAAGCCCGATCAGCAACGCCATCGGCAAAGAAAACATTGCCACCAACGTCATCAAAATCGACAAAATCCCCGACGGCAAATGCACTGCAGCCTGATAGGAAATGCTGTTGGGGATGATCGTGCCCGCCAGCGCCACCACGCCATATCGCAGCATATATCGCCGACCAATCGGCAAGCCATTTCGGCGGTAAAGGTTAATGGCCAGCAAGACGGCAATTCCGAAAACCAATTGCCAGACTATCAGGCCAAACTGCAAATGCCCGGTCGAAACCGCGATTTTCGTCAAAGGTTGGGTCAGCCCCCACGCAGCGCCCATCAGCAAAAGCAGCAGAAAGTAACCGGTGTTGGTTCTGCTCACGGGGATAGCTGCGACAGCCGTCCACCGATGCGCACCGAAACCACGCGCGTTGCCAAGCCGGTGGCGTCATCCGTTTCGACAAATGTGCCGCACAAGGTCGCGGGTCCGTCAGCCGGGTTAAACCGGTCTTTGGCCATGCCGGTGACAAAACGCCGAATCGGCTCGAGTTTATTCATGCCGATCACGCTGTCATAATCGCCGCACATGCCCGCATCGGTTTGGTAGGCCGTGCCGCGCGGAAGCACCTGCGCATCCGCCGTCGGCACGTGTGTATGGGTTCCGACAACCAACGAGGCCCGCCCGTCGCACCAATGGCCCATCGCCATCTTTTCGCTGGTGGCCTCGGCGTGAAAATCAACGATGATTGCATTGGCAAGCTTGCCCAGCGGATGCGATTTAAGCGCCTGATCAACTGCAGAATAGGGATCGGCGAACGGTTTTTTCATAAAAACCTGCCCCAGCGCCTGCACAACCAGAACCTTTTTGCCATGGCCCGCCGGATAAAGCCGCATACCAATGCCCGGAGCCGATTTGGCATAGTTCATCGGCCGCAGGATGCGCGGTTCGTTTTCGACCGCCTGCATCATGTCTTTCTGGTCAAACGCATGATCGCCAAGGGTGACGCAATCGGCACCTGCCTCCAAAATGGCTTTTGCGTGATTGCCGCTTAATCCCATTCCGGCGGTGGCGTTTTCGCCATTCACCACAACAAAATCAAGCGCCCAGTCTGCGCGCATTCGCGGCAGCTGTTCGCTGATCGCCGCCCGTCCGGTGCGGCCCATTACATCACCAAGGAACAAAAGTCTCATGACCCACGCTTACTGGCCATATTCGGTAAGGGCAAGTCTTAGAAGGGGCGGATCAATCCGGCCTCGGTGACAATTGCATCCAGCGGCTGATCTGTGGCTTCGATTGGCACCTGGCCAACTTGTTGGGCGCTGTAGGCAAACCCAAACGCCAGTGTTTTACGTTTCGATCGCAGGCCTTCAAGGCTGCGGTCATAAAACCCGCCCCCGTAACCCAGCCGGTATCCGCGCGCATCAAAGGCAAGTAAGGGCGCGATCAAAATCTCAGGTTCAAGATACGCGCCACTTTCTGGCACCAAGGCCCCGAATGGACCGCCCACCATCCGGCAATCCGGCGTCCATTCGCGAAACAGCAAAGGCAATCCCAGCCTTTGAATAACCGGCACGCAAACGCGCCGACCGGTTGCTGACAAAGCGCGCATTACCGGCAAAGGGCTGATCTCGGTTCTGATCGGCATATAGCCACTGATCACTTCCACATTGGGATATTGCGCAATGATCGCCGATAAATGCCCGCACGCCTCGGCGTCGAGACCCAGTTCAAACGCCTGCTTTCGCGCGACAAACGCCAGTTTGCGGGCCGTTGCCTTTTGTTCACTCAACTCGGGCATGGCTTTTTCTTTCATAAATATCTGCGCCGGAGGCACCTGCCCTGCCGACGCGCACTGCCAATTACAGGCTTTTAGCCCAATCTCTGGGGAAAAGTGGCGAGCCCGCATACGCATCCGTGGAGGCGTGAATTCCTATGAGCCTGGTACAACCAGGTGGGCACCGGGTGAGATAGGCCAGGGCCAGTCACAGAGCCAGCTCCCGTACAGAAATTTAAGGCCACGAGGAAAGGGCCACTCACGAAATGGGCAGAACCCGCCACGGAGGGATATATGCTATTTGCTTTCGCCATTCAAGCGGTTGCGTCGAAGTCTACTTGACGAAATGTTCAT
>DJBQ01000059.1 GCA_002430125.1 Rhodobacterales bacterium UBA5972 | reverse complement strand
GGATGAATCTCAGGGATTACCAAACCATTGATGGCGGGCGTGCGGCCGAGGTTGCGCTGACCGATGTCAGACTAGCGGCGGATGCGATAATCGGGGCCGAAGGGCAGGCGGTTGAGCCGCTCGAACAGGCGTTGGGGCGTGGACTGCTGGCTTTGTGCGCCGAGGCGGTGGGCCTGATGGACGTGATGAAGGATATGACGATTGAATATATCCGCACCCGCAAGCAATTTGGCGTGCCGATCGGCAAGTTTCAGGCGCTGCAACACCGGATGGCGGAAATGTTGCTGGAGGTTGAACAGGCGCGATCAGCGGTGATCAATGCGGCATTCCACGAAGGCACGCCGGGGCCGGATCGCGAACGCGCCATGTCCGCCGCCAAGGTGACGATTGGCCGGGTTGGAACGTTGGTGGCCGAAGAAACCATTCAAATTCATGGCGGTATGGGGATGACCTGGGAGTACCCGCTGGGGCATTATGCCAAGCGTCTGGTGATGATCGGACACGAATTGGGCGACGAGGATTATCATCTGATGCGCTATATCGCACTGGGCAAGGGCGTGGCGGCATGAGCGGGGTTCTGGTTGAACGGCACGGTCCGGTCGTAAAGATCATTAACAACAATCCGGCGGCGCGCAACGCTCTGAGCTTTGCGTTTTCAACCGGCGCGACCGAGGCATTGAAGGCGGCTGGCGAAGACAAAACGGTGGCGGCAGTTGTCTTGTGCGGGGCCGAAGGATTTTTCTGCGCTGGCGGTGATTTGAATGTGCTGATCAAGCGGCGCGAGATGGCCGTGCCGGATCGGCTGGAAGCGATTGAAGTTCTGCATGGGCTTATTCGGGCGATAAGGGCCTGCCCGAAACCGGTTATCGCTGCTGTTGAAGGTGGGGCCGCCGGTGCTGGCGCGCCGTTGGCGTTGGCGTGTGATATGATCGTAGCGGCCGAGGATAGTTATTTTGCGGTGAATTATCTGCGGGTTGGCTTGGCGCCGGATGGCGGATCGACCACATTTCTTGCCGAAGCATTACCAAGGCAATTGGCGAATGAAATCATAATGTTCGGCGACAAAGTTCCTGTGGATCGTTTGCACCAGTTTGGGGTTATCAACAGGCTGACGGCACCAGGTCAAGCCGAGGCGGTGGCGCAGGAAATTGGTGAGCGGATCAACAAGGTCGGCCCCGAGGCGATTGCGGCGGCCAAGCGGTTGAACTTGGCGGCGCGGTCCAACTCGTTGGCAGATCAGCTTGATCTTGAGGCAATGGCAATGGCGGAATCGCAAGGTGGTGCAGAAAGCGGCGAAGGTATTTCGGCTTTTCTGGAAAAGCGGCGGGCAGATTTCACCAAATTTCGCAAATAGTTGCAGCGCTAGTTTGCCGTTGAGGCGAGAAAAAGAATTCACCCAATGCCCTAACCAAAGGCTTGTCATTTCGGTGAAACAACCCGAGCCTAGACCCAATTGCGAATCCTGTTTCGGAGCCTGTCATGCGACCCAATGCTTTTACCAATCCCGGACGGTTTTTCCGGGGCAATCTGCACACCCATTCAAACCGCTCGGACGGCAAGCTGGATGATCACGAGGTTTGCCGCCGCTATAAAGCGCAAGGTTATGATTTCATAGCGCTAACAGATCATTTTGTCGGGCATTTTGACTATCCGATCAGCGACACCCGCGGGTTTCGGGATCAGGATTTCACCACGATTATTGGCGCGGAATTGCATTCCGGTGGTATGGCTAACGGCGAGTTGTGGCATATTCTGGCGGTTGGCTTGCCGTTTGATTTCGCGCCATCGAATACACCAACTTTCCAACCAATTGCCGATCAGGAAACCGGGCCTGAAATTGCCCGGCGCGCGGTTGCGGCCGGGGCGTTTGTGGCTGTGGCGCATCCGGAATGGTCGGGTCTAAGCGAGGCAGATGCCTTGTCGATTGAGGCAGCACATGCGGTTGAGATTTACAATCACGGCTGCCATGTTGAATGCGACCGAGGGCGCGGTTTTCACACAGCGGATCATTTGGCCAAGGCCGGGCGCCGGTTGAATTTCATTGCTACCGACGACGCACATTTCGCGTATGGCAACAAAGATGCGTTTGGCGGTTGGGTGATGGTGAAGGCTGAGGAAAACTCGCCTGAGGCTTTGCTTGCGGCGCTAAAGGCGGGGGCGATGTATTCGTCAACCGGGCCGGATCTGGTGGATATCTCGGTTATTGGCGATCAGGTGGATGTGCGCAGTTCGGCGGTTGTCGGGATGATCGTGCAGGGGCAGGGCGTCGGCACAGCCAGTGCGTTTGGTGATTCGATGACGACCGCCAGTATTGATTGCGAGCGCCTTAGCGACAGTCCCTGGATCAGGGTCACGGTTTTTGATGCTGCCGGTCGCGCCGCATGGTCAAACCCCATTTGGCGCGACTGATCTGGTTTAGGATTTGCCGGAATTCGCGTCGATAAAGTCGATCACCAGCGGGCGGATGTTCTTTTGCCAGCTCGAGCCGGAAAAAATGCCGTAATGTCCGCCGCCGGGCTCCAGATGGCTGGCTTTCATGCTGTCCGGCAGGCCAGTCAGCAGGGCCAGGGCTGCGACACATTGGCCTGGCGCGGTGATGTCGTCCTCCATCCCTTCAACGGTTTTGACGGCGGTCTGGGTGATTTTCGAGAAATCGACCTTGTGATCGCCAATATAAAACCGGTTATCGGCGATATCGCGGCCTTTGAAGATGCGTTCGACCGTTGACAGGTAAAATTCAGCGGTCATGTCCATCACGGCCAGATATTCGTCGTAGAATTTGTTGTGCCGGTCATGCTCTTCAGCTTTGCCTGTCGCCACTGCGTTGATTTGATTTGTAAATGCCTTGGCATGCGTTTCGGGGTTCATTGAAATGAACGACGCCAACTGCACGGATCCAGGATAGACCAGACGCCCGAAACCCTTGTGCTTAACGCCGACGCGCTGGATTACCGAACGTTCAAGTTGGCCCATGGTGACGCGGCGACCGAAATCAGTGACATCGGTGGCGGCTGCATCCGGATCAATCGGGCCACCGATCAAAGTCAGTGAACGCGGCTGGTGATCGGGCGATTGTTCGGCCAGATAAGCAGTCGCGGCCAATGCCAATGGGGCTGGCTGGCAGACGGCGATTACATGCGTGTCGCGGCCAAGATATTTCAGGAAATCAACCAGATAAAGCGTGAAATCTTCTATATCGAACTTGCCCTTGGAAACCGGAATGTCGCGCGCATTGTGCCAGTCTGTTATGAAAACGTCGCAATTTGGCAGTAGGCTGATGACAGTTTTGCGCAAAAGCGTGGCGTAATGGCCTGACATTGGGGCGATCAGCAAAACGCGGCGATTCGGTGGGGTAGGGCGATCAACTTTGAACTGGATCAGATCACCAAACGGCTTTTCCACCAGCTTTTCGACTTTGACAACATATTCGCGGCCTGCTGTGACGACTGTTTCGATGTTCCAGTCAGGCTTGGCCACCATGCGCGAAAAGGCGCGTTCGGCGACAACGCCCCATGCTGCAAAGGAGGCCGGGAGTGGACTGGGGGTCAATCCGAAGATTGGATTAGACCAAAAAGCCTTGGCGGTTGCGCCCATAAGCTCGCCGCCCTGACGGAAGCTTTCAAACATATCATAGGTTGCAAAATTCTTGTTCATGCGTATTAACCCGCCTCGGTTGTTCGGTTATTGCCGAATAAAGCCTCCCGTCTTTACACTGCATATGATTAACAGCGTATAATGCGAAAGACCTTCTAGGAGCAAATGATTAAAATGCCCGGTGAAAAAGTGACCCCAGAAAACAACATAGATACCCTGAACGCCAATGTGCAGCGTATCGAGGAATTGACGCAGCGTTTGGTGCAGGCACTTGCGCATCAACGCGAGAAAAATCAGGCGCTGGAGGGACCGGGGCAGGATTTGTATATGAAGGCAGCGGGTGCCTATATGGCCGAAATGATGGCCAACCCCAGCAAAATCATTGAACAGCAAGTTTCCTATTGGGGAAAAACGCTGCAGCATTTCGTGGCGGCACAGGAAAGTCTGGCCAGCGGTAAATTGGTACCCGACGAAGAAACCGGGGATGACCGGCGGTTTAAGAACGAAATGTGGAAAACAAACCCGTATTTCAATTTCGTCAAACAACAATACC
>DJBQ01000084.1:650-8809 GCA_002430125.1 Rhodobacterales bacterium UBA5972 | reverse complement strand
GACATATCCCGTGTTAGCGACAAACATCCCAAGGATGCTTGCGCGTTGCTGTCGCGCAGGATACGCTTTCACCAACACCATTTGGAGGCCCGTTTTAATGGCGGCCATAGATAACAACGGCGCTGCGGTTGTGTTGCAGTCCGTGATGCGCCCATCAAAGGAACGACCTGATCCAGCCGAACTTTACGCGGCATTGGATCTTGGCACAAACTCGTGCCGGATGTTGATTGCACAACCCAAAGGCGGCCAGTTTCATGTGGTCGACAGTTTTTCCAAATCGGTCCAGTTGGGCCGGGGATTGGAACGCCACGGCAGCCTGTCTCGTGCCAGTATCGACCGCACTATTGCGGCCCTAATAATCTGCCAGCGTAAACTTGCGCATCACAAAGTGAAGCGCATGCGCCTTGTTGCCACCGAAGCCTGCCGACGTGCCAGCAACGGTGCCGAGTTTATGCGACGGGTTAAGGGCGCAACAGGTCTCGAGCTGGAAATCATCCGCCCGGAAGAAGAGGCGCGATTGGCCGTGGTCAGTTGCGCGCCTCTGGTTTCGCAGAAAACCGAACAATTGCTGGTGGTCGATATTGGGGGCGGGTCAACCGAACTTGTCTGGCTTGATTTAACCAAAATCCCGCCAAAGGAACGCAGTCGCGCCATCATGCGCCTGCAAGCGGGCTTTGAAAAAGGCCGCGAAACGCCGTTTCCGAATGTAAAAGTAGTTGACTGGATTAGCGTGCCTTGCGGTGTTGCAACCTTAAAGGATCAGTTTTCCGATGTTGTTGACGATCACGCAAGATTTGCATTGATGTCCTGCCACGTAGAAGAGCAAATCACTGGGTTTGCACCGTATCATTTGTCGGCCGGAACCGCGCCGCGTCCGGAATTTCAGATAATCGGTACATCAGGCACCGTGACCACTGTCGCAGCCTCGCATTTGGGCCTAAAGCGTTACGACCGAAACAAGGTTGATGGGCTAAGAATGACCAGCGGGCAAATAGACAGTGTGATCCGGGATTATATCTCGATGGGCGATGCGGGTCGGCGCGCTGATCCGCGTATCGGGCGTGACCGGCAAGCACTTATCATGTCCGGAGTCGCAATCTTGCAGACGTTCATGCGACTCTGGCCCACGGACCGGTTGAGTGTTGCCGATCGTGGTCTGCGCGAAGGCCTGCTTTACTCGCAAATGAGCGCTGACGGCGTTCTGGAAGACGGGCCGGTTTAAGGAATGGCAAACGAGAACAACACTTCAGGACGCGGCCAACGCGAACTGCGGGTCAAGGTAAAATCGGCCAAAGGTCGGCGGCTCGGATCCACCCGTTGGCTGGAACGGCAGTTGAACGATCCCTATGTGGTGCGGGCCAAACGCGAGGGTTATCGCGGGCGCGCTGCCTATAAGATCATGGAACTTAACGAGAAATACAATTTTCTGGTTAACGGTGCCCGCGTGGTCGATTTGGGCTGCGCACCGGGCGGATGGATTCAGGTGGCGGTGCCGCTGATCAATGCTTTGGGCGAGAAAAAGGGTAAAAAGATTGGGACCATACTGGGGGTCGATTTGCAATTCGTCGATCCAATTCCCGGGGCCGAGATACATATTCTGGACTTTCTGGCCGATGATGCCGACACGCTGGTTAAGGAATGGCTTGGTGGCAAGGCGGACGTCGTTATGTCAGATATGGCGGCCTCGGCCAGTGGGCATAAGCAAACGGATCACAACCGCATCATGGCCTTGTGCGAAGCGGCGGCCTATTTCGCGTTTGATGTACTGGAAGATGGCGGAACCTTTATCGCAAAAGTCCTTGCCGGTGGTGCAGAGGGCGAATTGCAAAAGGTCCTAAAGCAGAGGTTTACCAAGGTGGTGAATGTAAAACCACCCGCAAGCCGTTCTGATTCCAGTGAAAAATTTGTCGTCGCTACGGGATTTCGTGCTGCCATCGACGACGCGGACTAGTCAATTTTTAGGCTTGTCCCAAGGGCTTTCAAATATTTCTGGTTGAACCTCACGTAACCCTGCTCAGTGGTCTGTAAATAGGGTTTTGCCAGTTGGTGCAGGGCAGGCAATTGGTGAAACGGCACCATCGGAAAACAGTGATGTTCCGCGTGGTAAGGCATGTTCCAGGCCAGAAATCGGACGATCCGGTTAATAATAGTGGTCCGCGAGTTTTCCAGCATACTGGCAACAGGCGGGCAACGGCCATGTTCGGCCAACAGATACAGCCGCAAAAATGGCTGTCCCAACAGAATTGGAACGAACCACAACCACAGCAGAACACCGGAGACAGTGAATGAATAAACAGCTGTACTATATAAAATAACAGCAATAAAATGGATTCAATTTGAATTTTACCTTCCACTGATTTCGGAAGAAAATCACCGGAACCGCCACCCACAGCGTTAGAGAACAAAGTAAGAACCTGTGATTTCCAAACCGGCAAGCCAGTGATATGCAGCGTGTATGATCCAAGGTTTTGTGGACGCGGGCCACCGGCCAATTCAGGATCACGCGCCGGATCGTTGGTGAAACGATGATGCGCCAGATGGAAATAACGAAACCAGATAAACGGCAGGCCGACAGCAGCACCGGTGATCCATCCCACGGCCTCGTTCAGCCAAAGGCTGCGAAACGGGCTTTGATGGGTGCATTCGTGCAATAAGGTGAAGTTAAAGATGATCAGGATGCCCTGCACCGGCAATAGGGCCCACCAAAACGGGACTTGCGTATAAATCGGTACAGAAACCAACGCCGTTGCACCCCAATGCAGGCCAAGATGCACAAGTCCGGCGCGGTCCGAGCGGCCGAGCAATAGCTGCCGCGTTTTGGGCGGAATCCGGGCCAGAAATATTTTGTGATCAATTACCGGGGCTGCGGCGGGCATTTTTCTATCAAACGTCGTAGTTTATCGGTGTTCGCAAAGGACCGTCGGCACGCCAATCGACATAAGTCTGGCGAATACGCTCGGTGATCGGACCGGGCGCTCCGTTGCCATAGATGCGGTCATTAACCTGAATGATCGGGGTTGGGCCGCCACCGGATGTGGATACAAACACTTCATCTGCCTCAAGAAATTCGGCCACTGGCATGTCGCGAACTTGTTTTGGCAGGCCAAGTGCATCGGCGATTTCCAGCACGGATTTACGGGTAATGCCCTCCAAAACACCGGCACGCGGGGTGACGACAGTGCCGTCAATCACCGCAAAAATGTTAAATCCCGGTCCTTCGCACATATTACCGTCGGCATCGGCCAGTCCCACGGTGTCGTAACCTTGTTCAAGGGCTTCAAACAATCCGGTTGTCATATCGCCCCAATGGTAATTCTTGGCGGTCGGGTCAACACTGCGCGGGCTGATCCGTTCGGCACTTTCCGCGATTTTCATCTTTGCCCCACGGGCAACCGCGTCAGCGTGAATTACGTTAACATAAGGTACAACCCATGCGAAAAAGTGGTTAACACAGGTGCGCGGATCACGTGAACCCGGTACCAGTTGCGGCCCCCGAGCCACCACAAAGGCGCAATAAGCGTCGCGCAAGCCGCTGGCAGCGGTGATCTGATGCAAAATTGCACGAATATCATCACGGCTTTGTGGGACGCTGAAACGCATCTTGGCAAGCGAGGCGTCGAACCTGTCCAGATGATCCTCAAGCCGGAAAAACCCGCCGTCAAACACCTGCGCGACATCATAGGTGCTGTCGGAATGGGTATAGCCCCAGTCGGTGACGCCGATTTTGGCCTCGCTAATCGGTATAATCTCGCCATTCATCCAGGCGGCACCTTTGGAAAGATCAGTCATCGTTTTGCCCTCTCGTAAAAAATGAAGCCCAGAAAATTCATCAGTAACTGTGCTGCCAAAACGGTTGTACTGCCTGAATGGTCATAATCAGGCGCCACTTCGACCAGATCAATGCCGATGATTTCGTGCGTCTTTGCAACGGCTTGCAGCAACTCAAGAACCTCATAATATAGAAACCCGCCATGGCTGGGCGTCCCGGTGCCCGGTGCGATTGACGGGCAGAATGCGTCGATATCAATGGTAACATACAGGCGCGCGCCCTTTGGCACCCGTTCGGCCACCGTAGCAACACCCAGCGCGCGAATTTGGCGCACCGACAAAATATCTGATCCCATGGCACGTGCCGCCTCGTAACCTTCGCGGGCGGTCGAGGACACGTTGCGGATCCCAAGTTGGGTAAGCCCGGTGACATAGGGTTTTTCAGCAGCCCGGCGCATCGGATTGCCGTGACCATTGCGAACCCCGTGGCGTTCATCGACGAAATCAAGATGCGCGTCGATTTGCAAGATATGGATCGGGCCTTGATCGTCAAAGGCATTCACGCAGGGAATATTGATCGAATGATCACCGCCGATGGTCACGGGCAGCGCACCGGCAGCAAGTGCTTTGCGCACGCCATATTCGATATTGGCATGGCTGTTCACAGTGTCGGTGTGGATGATATCGGCGTCTCCCATATCAATAATGCGAACGCTTTCCGGCAGATAGGTCGCGTCGTCCTCGTGATCGTAAGCTCCGGCATGGCCGAATGAAAACAACGTTGAAGCTTCACGCACGCCGCGTGGCCCGAACCTTGCACCAGCGCGAAACTGAGTACCGGCATCAAACGGTGCACCAAGAATCGCCACGTCAGCGTCAATCGTATCCCAATCCGCCACATAGGGTTTTTTGGCGAATGTCGCGATGCCGACAAAGGGAAGGTTCAGGCGACCGGCTTCATATCCGTGTTTTGTCATGCTCTTCCTTTGCGTAATCCGTTAATCGACATCACTTACTTCAGCATAATAGGTAAAGTCATATCCGGCGCAATAGGCGGGCAGGATACCGGAAAGAACAATAGTTGCAGCCAGCTTTTCCGACAGCGCATCATCAAACAGGTTCATAACCTTGGCCGCCTCAGAAAGATGCGACGTAACCACCCATTTTTGATGAACTCGGCATTTACGACGGTTCCCCTCTTGGATTGGCCGGGTGATTTAGGCAAACTGTCAGGAATAATGCGTTAAATACAGCTTAATTTCTGCTTGAAATATTGCCAATTCACGGAACAGAAAATGGCTTTTAAAACATCACTTTGGCGATCGACTCCTCCGGCAATCTTTTCGGTTGCTTTGGGATTTTTAGGGCTGGGGATGATTTGGCGGAAATCTTCCAGCATTTTACCGGTGCCAACATTGATAGGTGATCTTTTGATGGGCATCGCCACTGCGTTTTTTGTGTTTTTTCTGGCGTCTTATCTGGCGAAACTCGCCGCCAGACCAGCGGCATTGATCGAGGACATGAGAACGCCTCCGGGGCGGGCAGGGGTTTCGGCCATTGGCATGGCGCTTATGTTGCTAAGTGCGATGCTGATCAACCTTGGTTGGATGTTGCCGTGGGTATGGTGGACCGGTGTTCTTACACAGATCGCGGTCATGGCGCTGGTTTCGGTTCTGATTTCGCGTGATGCGCCGGCGTCGCGCGGTTTTAATCCGTTCCAGTATTTGACATTTGTTGGCCTGATTGTTGCGCCGATAGGTGGTGTTTCTTTGGGTTATCCACAAATTAGCTTTTGGCTGGCGATGATTTCCCTCGTTGGATTTGTTGTTATTACAATTGGTTACGGGGCAAATTTGATGCGTGTTATGCCGGTTCAACCGTTCCGCCCGTCGTTGGTAATTGTTTTGTCACCCCTCAGCCTTTTTGCCCTGATGTATCTGCAAATGCACATGCAGCTGCTTGGGCAAGCGTTTTTCTGGGCCAGTTGGATCGCGGCTGTTTTGTTCATGGTTCAGGCCCCTTGGCTGACGCGCGGAGGCTGGACACCAATTTGGGGCGCCTTCACTTTTCCGGTGGCGGCTTTCACTAGCATGCAGATCACCGCCGCACTATTAGGTATGGGGTTGGTGGCGACCGCAGGTGCAATCCTTGGTCTGATTGTCGCAACGCCGCTGATTCTGTTTGTGGCCTATAAGTCGTCAAAAGCCTGGAGCCGAGGCGATTTGGCGAAAAAGACAGGCGCTTCTGTTGCCTAAACGCCTTCTGGGCCTTTTCATTTGGCGTGGCACATGAAATAGGGACGGGCCAACAGCGATCCCCATAATGGAGTCCCCCAAATGGAAATTCGTGAGGCCCTTACCTTTGATGATGTTCTGCTTGTGCCGGGCGCGTCCAGCGTTTTGCCAGCGGATGCCAATACCCAAACCCAAGTGACCAAGGCCATTGGGCTGAACATTCCACTGCTGAGTTCGGCGATGGATACCGTGACCGAATTTGAAATGGCCATTGCCATGGCGCAGGTCGGCGGTATGGGCGTTTTGCACCGAAATTTGGATATTGAAGAACAGGCACGGCAAGTCAGGCGGGTGAAACGCTTTGAAAGTGGCGTGGTTTATGCGCCGATTACACTTTCGCCCAACCAAACACTGGCGGATGCCAAAGCTTTGCAGGAACGTTACCGTATCACGGGTTTTCCAGTAGTTGATGCACAGGGCCGGGTTTTAGGTATTGTGACCAATCGCGACATGCGCTTTGCCTCGGATGACAGCACACCGGTTTCGGTGATGATGACCAACAGCAATCTTGCGATGCTGCGCGAACCCGCCGATTTGGCCGAAGCCAAAAGCCTGATGGAAGCACGGCGGATCGAAAAGCTTTTGATCGTCAACAGTGAAAACAAACTTAGTGGGCTTTTGACGCTGAAAGATCTGGAACAAGCGGTTTTGAACCCTAATGCGACAAAAGACGAATTGGGCCGTTTGCGCGTAGCTGCAGCAACCACCATCGGTGACGCCGGTTTTGAACGTTCAGAGGCGCTTATCGATGCGGGCGTCGATTTGATCGTAATTGACACGGCACACGGTCACTCGATTTCTGTTGCGCACGCAGTTGAGCGGATCAAAAAACTCAGCAATCAAGTGCAGGTTGTCGCTGGTAATGTCGCGACGGCTGAGGCGACAAAAGCGTTAATTGGCGCTGGGGCCGATGCCGTTAAAGTCGGGATCGGACCCGGATCTATTTGCACGACACGCATCGTGGCAGGGGTCGGCGTGCCGCAATTGACCGCGATCATGGATTGCGCCCACGAAGGGATGAAATCCAGCACGCCGGTGATCGCCGACGGCGGCATCAAATATTCCGGCGATTTTGCCAAGGCTATCGCAGCCGGCGCAAGCTGCGCAATGCTGGGGTCAATGCTGGCGGGCACTGATGAAAGCCCGGGTGAGGTGTTCCTCTATCAGGGCCGCAGCTTTAAGGCCTTTCGTGGCATGGGATCGGTTGGGGCAATGGCACGGGGATCAGCCGATCGGTATTTCCAAAAAGAAGCCTCGTCCGACAAATTGGTGCCCGAAGGCATCGAAGGGCAAGTGCCGTACAAAGGCGCCACAAGCGCGGTCATTCATCAATTGGTCGGCGGCCTGCGCGCCGCTATGGGCTATACCGGATGTGGCACGATCAACGAGATGCGCCGGAATTGTCAGTTTGTGCGGATTTCCAATGCGGGCCTAAGCGAAAGCCATGTTCATGACGTCCAGATCACCCGCGAAAGCCCGAACTATCGCTTGCGTTAAACATCTTCCCAATTTAGCACAGGCCCCCAAACATTAGGTTGAAAGACAGATGGAATACTATGCATATGACCAGAAACTCGCATTAGTCGCGGTATTCCTGCAAGTTGCGCTAACGTTTTATGCGGTTATTCGTATGGCGCAGGTCAGGATCAAGTCAATCCGACAGAACAGAATCCGGATTTCAGATATAGCGCTTGATGCGCGGCGGTATCCGGAAGACGCGCAAAAGTTTGCGAATAACCTGACCAACCAGTTCGAGTTTCCGATGCTGCTTTATGTAGCAGTGCTTTTTGCAATGGTTTATGATGCCTTTTCCCTGGCGTTCGCATGGCTGTGCATAGGATTTGTCGCTACACGATATTTGCATCGATATATCCACGTCACCAGCAATGATGTCGTGCGCCGTTTCCAGGTTTTCTTGGTTGGGATTGTCCTGTTAAGTCTGGCATGGCTGGTGTTGGGATTGAATGTATTGGGATGGGTTTCTATCTGAATTGCAAACGGTTAAATACCAGGTGCGATTTGAACAAGGTGTATTTGTCTTTATGTATTATGTGTTAACGCAATGACGCCGGCGGCACGGTTATCGGCGGGAATTGA
>DJBQ01000084.1:0-516 GCA_002430125.1 Rhodobacterales bacterium UBA5972 | reverse complement strand
GGCGGGAATTGATATTCTCGATCTCATTCTTGCGAATGGGGCTGCAGAAAAAGTGTTGACCAGATGGGCCAGACAAAACCGCTACGCTGGCTCAAGTGATCGGGTCGCGATCCGCGATCTGGTGTTTGATTGCCTGCGGCGCAAGCGTTCTTTGGCTGTACTGGGTGGCGGCGAAACCGGACGCGGACTGGTTTTAGGGCATGTGAAACAGACCGGCCAAAGCGTTGACGACCTATTTACAGGCCATGCATATGCGCCTGCAGAACTTGACGCTGCCGAGCAACAACTGCCAATGGAACTGGGAGATCAGACAACGGCCGTCAGGCTTGATTATCCGGACTGGTTAGAAGACCAGTTGCTGACCTCGTTGGGGACCGAATTGGCTGCAGTAATGGGCGCCCTGCGGAGCCGCGCAAAGGTGTTTTTGCGGGTTAACCCACGAAAATCCACGGTGGCCCAGGCGATTGATGCGCTCGGCGCGTTTGGTATAGTCGCGTCAGCAGTTCCGTTAACGAG
>DJBQ01000073.1 GCA_002430125.1 Rhodobacterales bacterium UBA5972 | reverse complement strand
TTCGCATTCGTCTGACAGCACCTGCGCGAGGTTATTTTACCAAACGGCATGCCGGAAATTCTGACCGGAATTCGGAATGCCATCGGGGTTTGTTGGGGAACGCTGGTCGCGGCCGAAATGTTGGCAGGCACGACGGGTATCGGGTTCATCGAAAACATAGCCCGAACGGTGTCGGATTATGAACTGATCTGGGTCACCATCCTGATCATGGGACTGCTTGGCCTTGCCTTTGATGTGATCATGCGGTGGGTAATCGGCAAGGCGAACCCATGGCGCGGAAATTGCTAGGGCAGGACAAATTCTGCGGTCTATGAAAAGCAGATAAACAGTAATGTACTGAGCGCCGCAAGCAATATCCCATTGATAATCCTTTGTGACAGGTCCGTACCGTGGGTCGATTTTGAGACATAAGTTGATTCAATAACGATCTCTTGGTTCAGTTTCGGAGGTTTGCCAGCGACTGTATCGTCGAAATATTCTTCGACCAAGGGGCGCAGTTTTGCGGGGCATCTCAGATCAATCCGTAAAAACAGCAAACCCGCCTGAACTTCCAGCGGCTGGAATGCCGCGGTACTTGCTTTCAAAGCGGTGCGTGGAACGAACTCGGATCGTTCGAGAATACGGCCTTGGCGGTTGAGGGTTGCAACATAAGACATAAAAACACTTATTAGTATGGACCCCCGCCCATTCTCTGTTCATGAATGCTTAACGTCCGTGTTAAAACTTTGGCGATACCATGGCCAAAACACGGTTTTCAACGTTTCCGGCGCTAAAGTGCCGCAAAAGCGTTCGATTGGACATACCTGAGACCTTTTCAATCTTGATTCCATTCCCTAATGTCTGCCGTCTGTGAGGTGGATGAAACCCAGTCATAAAAGAAGTCCAGACCAGTATATGAAAACGATTTATACCACTGACGAGCTTGCTGAATATTGCAAGGCTGCGCGAAATCACCCTTATGTCACGATTGACACAGAATTCCTGCGCGAGCGGACATATTATTCAAAACTGTGTTTGATCCAGATGGCGTATCCGGGCATCGGTGACGACGGGGCGGTGCTGGTTGACGTGCTGTCCGGCAAGATGGAACTTGATCCGCTGCTCGAACTTTTCAAAGACGAAAGCGTGGTCAAAGTTTTTCACGCGGCCCGGCAGGATCTTGAGATATTCTTTTTCGATGGCAAAGGGGTTTTTCCGAAACCATTCTTTGACACCCAAATCGCGGCGATGGTCTGCGGATTTGGCGAGCAGGTTGGCTATGAAACGCTGGTGCGCAAGATTGCCAAAGAAAACCTGGATAAATCCTCGCGCTTTACAGATTGGAGTCAGCGCCCGCTGAGCGAGCGCCAGCAACTCTATGCGCTTGCTGATGTGACCCATTTGCGTGCTATTTACGAATTTCTGGCAGCCGAGATCAAAAAAACTGGGCGGGTTAAGTGGGTGGAGGAAGAACTTGAAATCCTCACCGACCCGGCCACCTATATTATTACCCCCGACATGGCCTGGACACGGGTTAAGACACGAACGACGTCTGGCAAATTTTTGGCGGTGGTCCGCGAATTGGCGCGATTTCGCGAGGATTTTGCGCAGTCGCGTAATGTCCCCCGGTCGCGCGTCTATAAAGACGATGCGATGTTGGAACTGGCATCAACCAAGCCGAAAACCCATAGCGATCTGGCGAAATCACGGCTGTTGATGCGGGATGCACGCAAAGGCGAGATTGCCGACGGGATATTAGCAGCAATTGAAGCGGGCACCAATTGCCCGCCCTCAGATTATCCGGTCGGAACCCCGGCGCATGAACGGGCGCCTGGCAGTGAAGGCTTGGCCGATTTGCTGCGGGTGCTGTTGAAAGCCAAGGCGGAAGAGGCGGGTGTTGCGCAGAAACTGATCGCGAATGCATCAGATCTTGACGATATCGCGGCTGGCATCGTCGATGGCCCGGCGATGCGCGGCTGGCGACGAAATGTCTTTGGTGAAGACGCGTTAAATTTGTGTGCCGGCAAGATTGCCCTGTCGGCCAATGGCAGATCGGTCAAGTTGATCCAGATTTAGACTGCTTAGCGTCGCACGCTGCGGCGGTTTTTCAGCGCGATAACTTCGATGCTGTGAACGCCTTCCAGAGTCTGGTCTGAGACGAAATGCCCGACAATGACCTCGCGCGACCATGCCGTGCCAACTGGATTTGGCGTGGGTGGCGGCATCAATCGGAATTCATAGCTGAGTTTGCCCTTGTCCGGCTTTTCACCGTTGATTGGCGTCAAGACCGCTTCCCAATAGCCTTGCGTATCGGGTAGTCCGACGGCGGAAATGATTGCCCCGCCCGGCATCCGGTCAACCTTTAGGGAAATTACTTCCGAAACCATTCCACGTGGATCAACGATAACCGTACGGTCCACCGCGATTCTTTGTTCTTTGGCGCGACCAAACCAGTTGAATGGATTAAGACTGCTGCTGCTCGAGCCGCTGCGCTGGCCACCACAGGCAGCAAGAAAGGTCAATATCAGGATTGAGGCAATCAGTCTGGTCATGTGGCGTGGTTCCCGGCGCAATGTTACCCTTGGATAGCTGGAAAACTTGACTTTGCAAAGGTCGCGTAATGGTTTTGACTGGATTTCGGTCTGGACCTTTGCATTGTCGCAACTTAGGTGAAGGCAAGTGCAAATAAGAAGTATCGCCATGGCCAGTGCAGCCTTTGAAGAAATCGCTGAAAACTTCGAATTCCTTGACGACTGGGAGGACCGCTACCGTTATGTGATCGAGCTT
The DNA here is from genome assembly GCA_002430125.1 of Rhodobacterales bacterium UBA5972. Lineage (GTDB taxonomy): Bacteria > Pseudomonadota > Alphaproteobacteria > Rhodobacterales > Rhodobacteraceae > UBA5972. The sequence continues at coordinate 4,681 of DJBQ01000073.1, read as the reverse complement.
GGCAAAGCTATGCCGCCGCTTGAGGACGCGTTCAAAGTTCCCGCCACAAAAGTTGACGGCTGCGCGTCACAGGTCTGGCTGGTTCCAATGATCGAGGCTGATCTGTTCCGCTTTCGCGGCGATAGCGACGCGATGATCGTGCGCGGTTTGATCGCGGTTCTTGTCGCTTTGTTTAACAACCAAAGCCTAGTAGATGTGTTAAAAACCGATGCTGCAGCCGAATTTGCGCGCTTGGGGTTGGATCAGGCCTTGTCTGCGCAACGCTCGAACGGGTTGCGGGCAATGCTGGAACGAATTCGTCTGCTGGCGCAGGCCGCTCAACAGGATGGTGCAGTAAATGTCTGAAAAAGTTACAAAACTTTTGAAAAGTCAGGGCTGGATATTGGCTGATGGCGCGACCGGCACCAACCTGTTCAACATGGGCCTCGAAGCTGGTGAGGCGCCTGAAATGTGGAACGATCAGCACCCGGACCGGATCGCTGCCCTTTACAAAAGTGCTGTAGACGCCGGAAGTGATTTGTTCCTGACAAACTCGTTTGGCGGCAACGCGTCGCGCCTAAAGCTGCACAATGCGCAAAAACGGGTATTTCAGCTGAACCGAATCGCCGCAGAAATCGGCCGCGAAGTTGCGGACAGAACTGACCGGACAGTGATCGTCGCTGGTTCGATGGGACCAACCGGCGAAATTATGCTACCGATTGGAACGCTTTCACATGCGGGCGCGGTGGAAATGTTTCACGAGCAAGCCGAAGGGCTGAAAGAAGGCGGTGCCGATGTCTTGTGGGTGGAAACCCTGTCGGCACGCGAAGAATATCTGGCGGCGGCCGAAGGCATTGCGCTGGCCGGTATGTCGTGGTGTGGCACCATGAGCTTTGATACAGCCGGGCGCACGATGATGGGTCTTACCTCGCGTGATATGGTCGGCATGGTTCAGGCGATCAAACACCGCCCTATGGCGTTTGGTGCGAACTGCGGCGTGGGCGCGTCGGATTTGCTGCGGACATTGTTGGGCTTTGCCGAGGCCGAACCACAACTGCCGGTGATTGCCAAGGGTAATGCCGGGGTTCCGAAATATGTTGACGGGCACATCCATTACGACGGCACGCCGGATCTGATGGCGGACTATGCCGTGTTGGCGCGCGACTGTGGGGCGACGATAATTGGTGGATGCTGCGGTACAATGGCCGAGCATTTGACCAAGATGCGCGCAGCACTTGAAAACACCCCGATGGGTCCAAAACCGGCGCTGGATGAAATCGTCAAGCGGATCGGTCCGTTTTCGTCTGAATTTGACGGCACAACCGAAGGCGGACCCGAGCGACGCGAACGCCGTGGTCGCCGCAGATAGCCAATTCCTTACACGTCGGAATGTGAAAGCATAATGTCGCAAAAGCCGCAGTTAATTCCGCGTCCTGAGGATAGTTGCAGTTAACTTTCCTTCGCATCTGCGATTTTTCAGGGACCAAAAAAATGTCTGACGATCAAGACGAAATCATCCTTGCCGAGCTTGATGACGAAGAGCTGACGCTGCAAATGCATGATGACCTTTACGATGGCCTGAAAGAAGAAATCGAGGAAAGCGTCCATATCCTTTTGGGCCGCGGCTGGATGCCTTACGAAGTGCTGACCAAAGCACTGGTTGAAGGCATGCGCATTGTCGGTATCGACTTTCGCGACGGCATTCTGTTTGTGCCCGAGGTTCTGCTGGCTGCGAACGCGATGAAAGCCGGGATGTTCATCCTCAAGCCATTGCTGGCCGAAACCGGCGCACCGCGTATGGGCCGGATGGTGATCGGAACCGTTAAGGGCGACATCCACGACATTGGCAAGAACCTTGTCACCATGATGATGGAAGGCGCCGGTTTTGAGGTTAAAGACCTCGGCATCAACAATCCGGTTGATAATTACCTCGAGGCGCTTGTCGCCGAGGACGCCGACATTCTGGGAATGTCAGCGCTTTTGACGACGACAATGCCTTACATGAAAGTCGTAATCGACACGATGATCGAAAAAGGTATGCGCGACGATTACGTTGTGATGGTCGGTGGCGCGCCTTTGAATGAAGAATTTGCCAAAGCGGTTGGGGCCGACGCCTATTGCCGGGATGCGGCTGTGGCCGTAGAAACCGCAAAAGCGTTTATGTTGAAAAAACACAACTCGGTCAGTGCCTAACCCGATTGCTTGTGATCGATTTGAAAGGCTCCGCATGCGGGGCCTTTTCTTTTTTGCCTGACTCCCCAAATAAGGAGGGCAGGGGGACACAATGCCACAATCAAAATTTGCCTTGGTTTTCGTGATCGTTCTGATTGCGGCACTTCTGACGGTTTCAGGCGGGCTGGTATTGTCCGGCTGGGGTGATCTTACCGGTTTTGATTATAGAACACTTGCACCATTTTTCGTATTGGTCTGGCTGGTCACACGACTTGTGGCGCGTCGGCGCAAATAGAGATGTCTTATTTGGCTGGGGCAGGTCGCATCCGCATTGAAATCAGGTTTGAATTGGGTGCAGGATTGGTGGCATGACCGGAAACGACATTGATCTTCTGGATGATACGACACTTACCGAGATTGGCGCCGATCTGACAGGCGCCAAACCGGCACAGATTCTTTTGCTTGCTTGTGGGGCACTGGCGCATGAAGTGCTTGCCCTGAAGGCTGCAAATGGCTGGGACCACATGGATTTGACATGCCTGCCTGCCAAACTGCATCTGTATCCGGATAAGATTGTCGGTGCGATTGAACAGGCCGTGACCAAGCATCGCGCCAAGTATTCCGAGATTTTTGTGCTCTATGCCGATTGCGGCACCGGCGGCTTGCTAACTGCAAAATGCGCCGAGCTTGGCATCGAAATGCTGGCCGGCCCGCATTGTTATTCTTTCTTTGAAGGCAACGCCAACTTTGCGGCGCATGAAGACGAGATCACCGCGTTTTACCTCACCGATTTTCTGGTGCGCCAGTTCGATGCTTTCATCTGGAAACCCATGGGCTTGGATCGACATCCAGAACTGCGGGATATGTATTTCGGCAACTACACCAAGCTGGTTTACCAGGCGCAGTTGAAGGATAGCAAACTGGAGGCCCTGGCACAGGGCCACGCGAAACGTCTGGGGCTGGCCTATGAATACCGCTTTACTGGATATGGCGATCTAGCGCGGGAGCTTGCGCGCAAGGCTTAATGCGCGCTAGAGAGATTTGCGGCGCGAGATAGCCTTTGCACTTGCACTCGCACTTGCGTTCGCGTCGCAAAACGCCTCAGAATAAATGCAAAACGCTTTAGCCGACTTTTTCAGGGATTAATCCCTTTGGATAGAACCTTAGCACAAACAACAGAATTGCGCCCATTGTGATCAGGCGCATATGCGCGGTTGAATCGATCAGATGCGCCTTGAGCCACGAATCGTCCGCCATACCAGAGGTCAGAAACGCCAGGACATTGTTACCAATCGGCTCCACCTCGACATAGAGGAACCAAATCAGGAAACCACCCAGAACCGACCCCCAGTTGTTGCCGGACCCGCCAACAATCACCATCACCCAGATCAGAAAAGTAAAGCGCAAGGGCTGATAGGTGCCGGGGGTCAACAGACCATCCATCGAGGTCAGCATAGCGCCGGCAATCCCGCAAACGGCTGAACCCAGAATGAAGACCTGCAAACGTCGTTTGGTGACGTCTTTGCCCATCGCCTCGGCGGCCTCTTCATTGTCACGGATCGCCCGCATCATCCGGCCCCATGGCGAACGCAGTGCCTTTTCCGACATCCACATGATGATTGCCAAAACGATCACAAACAGGATTGCATAGGAGATTTTGACATACAGCGACGAAGCCTCGATCAGATCAAGCCCAAGCCAATCAACCCAGCCGATGAATTGCGGATCGACCTGCAGGTCAACTTCATAGGCAACCGGGCGGGGAATACCGTTGATGTTCTTCACGCCGCGCGTCAGCCAGTCTTCGTTTTTGATGACAGCGATGATAATCTCTGCGATGCCAAGCGTGGCAATGGCCAGATAATCGGACCTGAGGCCAAGTGATATCTTGCCGATCACCCAAGCGGCACCGGCCGCCAACATGCCGCCCACCAGCCAACTGACGGTAATTGGCAGGCCCAACCCGCCGATATGGCCAGCACTGGCGGCGTTAATGCTTTCGATCAATTCGACAGATGGGTCAAACACCGCGCGAAACAAGATGAACCCACCGACAAGCACGGCAATCATCGAGATGTTCCGCTTGCGCCCGGAAGGCATGCGTTTCCACAAGCGGATCGCAAGTAAGATGGTGGCAACGGCGATTACAAGCGCCGCAATGACACCCAGGCCACCCATCGGCCAGGATTCCCGTACCGGCGGCATCGAGGTGATTGCGGCGGCAACACCGCCCAAGGCCACAAAGCCCATCGTGCCGACCGAAAACAAACCAGCATAGCCCCATTGGATGTTAACCCCCAGCGCCATGATCGACGAAATCAAACACAGGTTCAGCAATGCGAACGCGACCGACCAGCTTTGGATGAAACCGGTTATGATCATCAATGCCGCCATCGCGGCAAACAGCGAAATGTTGCGATAGTTCATACTGATTGCCCTTTGAATATGCCCGTTGGTCTGAAAAGCAGAACCAGAATCAGGATGCCGAACGAGACGGCAAACTTGTAATCGGTCGACAGAAGCTGGACCA